>JAICKX010000023.1 GCA_025927685.1 Thermoleophilia bacterium
GATCGCCCTGCTGCGGGCCAATTTCGGCAAGATCTCCTCGCACACGATCACGCTCGTGGCGGTCGCGAGCACGGGTCATCGCGCCACGTTCGACGCGATCCTCGCCCTTCGCCAACCCTGAGCCCTGGCACTGGGACGTCGCCGGCGCGACCACGACATCCAGAGCTCGCGGATGCCCGCAAGCCTTAGACCCGAGCCGCGCTGGGGTGGAGCAGCGGGACGGCGCCGCCCCATCCCGCGCGCAGGACATTCACCAGCGAGGGCGGCGTGATCGCGCGACCGAGGCCGACGGGGCGGTGGGCCCGGCGGTCGTACCCGGCGGGCGTCCAGTGCAGGATCGAGCCGCCGAGCACGAGCCACGGCTCGCCGTCGTGAAGGACGAAGGCGCCGTCGGGCAGCTCGTCGAGCTCGACGTCGTGGAGCCGCCGCTCCCGCCCGGCCAGCCGCTCGGCATGCAGGCGGGCGTCGATCGCGTCGGCGCCGGGCTCGCCGGGATGCAGGCGGGCCCAGATCTCCCCGAGCCGGTTGTAGTCCTCCCGCCGGCACAGCGCGCAGGCCCGGTGGCCGGCCGCCATCGCCGTCGCCTCGTCGAGGAAGAAGAGCTCGGTGAACCTGCCCGGCTGGAGGAGCGGCCGCCGCAGCCAGCCCCGGAACTCGAGCCGGCAGGCGATCCAGCGGCGTCCGTTGTGGCCGCGCCGGATGCGGCCGGCGGCGTCGTGCAGGCAGCCGCGATTCCCGTAGACGAGCCCGCGGGCCGGATCGGCGACGAGCTCGCCGAGCGGCGTCACCCGGTTTCGAAGCGGCATTCCGGGGCGCCAGCATAGACCCCACCGGCGCCGATGCCGAGCAGCGTGATCGTGCGCGCGGCGCCGGCGATGATGACCTTTCACGACGACCCGGCGGCGGTCCTGGCGGAGGAGCGCCGGCGTCCCGGGGATTTCGAGGTTGGGCGGGAGGCGACGCAGGTAGTCGACCTTCTCCGGCGCGAGGTCGCCGAGCGCATGGGCGTCGGGAAGGTCGCGCAGCACGCCGTCCAGTATCCAGCCGGTCGTGGTTCCCGCGGACCACGGCGACGTCGTGGGATCGGAGGAGCGCGGCGGCGGCATCGGGGTCGCCCGGCCCGTCGACGATGTCGGCCACGCACGCCACCAGGTCGAGCTCCTCGGTCTCGAGGTGCGTGAGCGCAGGCGTGGACGTCGCCGAATGTCGCCCTGGGTCGTGGTCACGGACCTGCGCCGGATCGATCACACCGCCGAGCCATTCTGAAACACCGGGACCAGGTCCCTCCGTTTCACGGATGAAACACCGGGACCAGGTCCCTCTGTTTCACCTCTGTTTCACGCAGCCCAGCCCCGAGGGCGTCAACGAGGACTTCCTCGGCGTGCTCGACTTCGGCTCCGGCCAGTCGGCCCAGTTCCGCAGCCGTACCGCCCATCACGTGCAGCTGCTTGGCACGCGGGGCACGATCACTGTGCCGCGGGCCTTTGTGCTGCGAAGGATCGCCGGCCGGAGGTCGTCTCGTACGAGGACGATCCGCCCGCTCATGCCGGGGCACCTCCACGCCGCCGCCCGCTTCGGGCCGCTTCGCGGGCACATCGCCGCGGCGTTCACGCTCCCGGTCCCGGCGGCGATACTCGTCGTGGCTTCGACCGGCCCGAGCCCCGTGCGCCGATGAAGCTGGTCATCGAGGGCATGCCCCGCGGCCGCGACAACGGTGAGGCCGCCGACGGGTCTACATCGAGGACCGTCTCCACGGATTGGACGACGCCACCGCCGCCGCCGTCCGGCGCGCCTTCCGTCGCCGCCAGTAGTCTCCGCCGCGCCGTCTGGGGCGGCAACACCAGAACTTGACAGGCGGCCGCAGCCCCGTAGGCTTGCGGAAAGGCACCGAGGAGGCACTGACTGTGGGTAGGACGACCCTGTTGAAGGCGGCCGTTGCCGCCACGGCGTGGGCGGCGATGGCCGCTCCCGCGCACGCTGCCGTGGTTGGCTCGCGGCCGTCGCCGTCATGGCAGACGAACGGCCGTGTCACGACGATCACGGTCAGCGGCACGACCGCCTACATCGGCGGCAAGTTCACATCTCTTCGCCCCTCGGGCTCCCCTCTGGGCAGCGGCGAGGTCACGCGCAACCACGCCGCGGCGATCGACCTGACGACCGGGGCGCTCCTGCCGTGGAACCCGAACGTGAACGGCACCGTGAGCGCGATCTACGTGAACGGCAACAACATCTACCTGGGCGGCTCGTTCGGCACCATCGGCGGCGCGAACCGCAAGCGCGTCGGAGCCGTCAACGCCAGCACCGGTGCGGTCAACACCGCGTTCCGGGTGAGCGGGGTGAACGGCGAGGTTCGCACGATCGACCTCTCGAACGGCAACCTGTACCTGGGCGGCTCCTTCACCGTCCCGCGCAGCTACAGCGCGGCGGTCAACCCGGCCAGCGGCGCGTTCGTGTCCGGCTGGACGCCCGTCACCGACGGGCCCGTGGACGCGATCCTGACCACCGACAACGGCTCGAACCGCGTGGTCATCGGCGGAGCGTTCAACACGCTGAACGGCGCCCCCAGCAACGCGATCGGCGCGGTCGACCCCAACACCGGCGCGTCGGTCACGTGGAACTGGCACGGCCCGTTCCGGACCTCGTTCCGGCCGTTCGACGTCGTCGGGCTCTCGAACTTCGGCGGCTACATCTACGGCGCGGGTACCGGGAACGGCGGCTCGTTCATGAAGTTCAACCCGTCCACCGGTGACCTCGTCTGGATCGAGGGCGTCACCGGGAACGTCGAGAACGTCGTCGTGATCGACGGCATCGCCTACGCCGGCGGCCACTTCGAGGCCTACTGCGGCCCGATCCCGGGGAACAACTTCTGCACCCGGGTGGCGAGCCGCAGTCACCTCATCGCGGTCGACGACACCACCGGGGCGCTCCTGCCCTGGCATCCGGCCGCCAACAGCAACCTCGGCGTCTTCGCAATCGGCGCAGGCCCGCAGACGCTGGTGGTGGGTGGCGACTTCACCAAGCTGGGCGGCGTCACCCAGCAGATGTTCGGGCTCTTCAGGGAGTAGGCGCGAGCGTACGCACCGCCGCGGCGCTAGCCGTCGCGGCGGTGCACTCCCACCCGCCACGCGTACGTGTCCCGGCGTGACGGGAAGAAGTCCGGCCAGTCCTTGGCCATCATCCAGGCGGCGACCAGCGCGACGGCCGTCTGGAGGCGGTGAGGGGCCGAGTGATCGGTCACCTCGGCCGCGAGCAGTCCGAGCGCCGCCCCGAACCCGGCCCAGCATTCGTGCACGCGCAGCCCAGCGACGTAGACGCGCGGGCCGAGCGGATGCCGGCGGACCTGGACGAGGGGGGCCACATCTCTCTTATCGGCAGGAGCGCCGAGGACGAAAGCAATTGGCCGATGTTCTACGCCGGAACGGGTGCGCCGGCCGCCTCGCAGGCCAGCTTCACGTTCGCGCCATGGGCGACGCGGTCGTAGGGGCCGCCGCCCCGGAACGGCACCGCGATCCGCTCCGCCTGGTCGGCCGGGCAGCCGGCCTGCGCGAACGCCAGCACCGCCTCGACGTAGTCAAGGTCCTCGTCGGCGATCTGGAGCGCCCGGTCCGAGGTGTGCGGCGGGCCGTGGCCGACGACGACGAACTCCGGCCGCTCGCGCTCGATGACGCCGATCAGCGTGTGCAGCGTCTGCCCGTAGTCGGCGACGGACGAGTGCGCGAAGGGGATCTCCAGCTCGGACAGGTAGTCGCCGATCACGAGGACCCGCTCCTCGGGGAAGAGCGTGAGCAGCCCGTCGTCGGTGTGGCCGCGGCCGGCCCGGCAGACGGCGCTCCAGGGCCCAAGCGTCACCTCGGCGGGAGGATCGACCTGCTGGTCGCAGTGGAGCGCGTCGAGCGCGACGTACGGGACGTACGCCTCGACCGACTCCTTCTCGATCGACGCCCGTGCATCGCCCGACCTGATCCGCTCGGCGGCGCCGGCCGACGCGGTGACCTGGGCGTCGGCCAGAACGCCCAGCCCCATGACGTGATCCCAGTCGGCGTGCGTCACGAGCACCTGCGTGACAGGGTCGGCGGCGGCCAAGACGACCTCGTCGATCTCCCACGGCGAGATGCCGGGGTCGACCAGGAGCCGCTCCGTGCCCCGGCGCAGCTCGAGCGTCGTCGTCTGGTAGAGCGTGCTCGGCCACCACGTGGCGGTGGGCGTCAGGGAAACCGCTCGCGGCACGGCCCTAGCATAGTATGGCCGCCATGCGGGTTGGGATCGACCTGATCGAGATCGACCGGGTTGCGCGCGCCCTCGTCCGCCACCCCCGGTTCGTCGAGCGGGTCTTCACCGCGGCCGAGCGCGAGTACTGCCTCTCGCGCGCGAACCCGCCGCAGCACTTCGCCGCCCGGTTCGCCGGGAAGGAGGCGGTCGGGAAAGCGCTCGGGTTCGGCGTCCCGTTCACCTGGCGCGAGATCGAGATCGCCGGGCGGCCGAAGCCGGGCGTGAGCCTGACGGGGAGGACGGCGGCCTGGGCGGAGCGCGTGAGCGCGGGCGGAATCGACCTCTCGATGACGCACTCGAAGGGGATGGCGGCCGCCGTCGCCATCGTGCACGACGCATGAGCGGCCCGCACGCGCTCTACACCGCCGAGGAGATGCGCGCCGCCGACAAGGCCGCCATCGAGAAGCTCGGCATCCCCGGCGCAGTCCTCATGGAGCGGGCCGGGCTGGCGGCGGCGGAGGAGATCCTCCGGCACGCCGCGGGCCCCGGGCGCGTCGCCGTCGTGTGCGGGACGGGCAACAACGGCGGCGACGGGTTCGTCGTCGCCCGCCACCTGCATGCGGCGGGCTGGGAGGTCGAGTGCCTGACGGCCGGCGACGCGCGCAAGCTGCCCGCCGACGCCCGCCTGAACCACGACATCGCGAAGCGGCTCGGCATCCCTGTCACGGCCGGCGTCCGCCGCGCCCGCCTGACCCGGGCCGACGTCGTCGTGGACGCGCTCCTCGGGACGGGCTTCCGCGGCGCGCCGCGCGGCGCGGTCGGCCAGGCGATCGAGGCGATGCGCCCGCCCATCGGGACCGTGGTCGCGCTCGACGTCCCGTCCGGCGTCGACGGCTCGACCGGGACGATCGTGGGCGCGGCGGTGCGGGCGGACGTGACGATCTGCTTCCACGGGCGCAAGCTCGGCACCGCGATCGAGCCGGGCCGAAGCGCCGCCTGCCGGGTGCTCGTGGCCAGGATCGGCATCCCGCGTGAGGCTGACGCCGGGACGGGGGCGACGCTCCTCGCGGGCGCCGAAACGCTCGCCGCGGCCTGGCCGAAGGCCGTGGGCGGATCGAAGTACACGGCGGGGGCGGTGCTCGTGGTCGGCGGCGCGCCCGGCTTCACCGGTGCGCCGCTCATGACAGCTCTGGCCGCGCTTCGGGCGTCGGCGGGCATCGCCTGGATCGCGGCGCCCGGGGAGGGGGTGCCCGCGATCGAGGGCCGCGTCCCCGAGGTGATGGTGCGACCGCTCCCCGCCGGGCTCGAGCTGCTCGAGCGGGCCGATGCGGTGGCGCTCGGGCCCGGCCTGGGCCGCTCGGACGAGGCCATGGCGCTGGTGCGGCGCGTGGCGGCCGAGCACGCTGGGCCGGTGGTGATCGACGCCGACGGCCTCTTCGCCTTCAACGGCGCCCTCTCGCGGCTCCGGCGCCGGCCCGGCCCGACGGTGCTCACCCCGCACGAGGGCGAGATGGCCCGCCTGCTCGGCGTGGAGTCGGGATGGGTGCGCGAGAACCGCCTCGAGGCGGTGCGCAAGGCCGCGGCCGCCGCCCGCTGCGTCGTCCTGCTCAAGGGCTCCGACACGCTCGTCGCCGCCCCGGACGGGCGGCTGGGCGTCTCGCACGCCGGCCCACCGGGCCTCGCCACCGCCGGCTCCGGGGACGTCCTCACGGGCACGGTCGCCGCGATGCTCGCCAAGGGCGCCGACGCCCACCTGGCGGCGTGCATCGCCGCCGAGGCGCACGGCCTCGCGGGCCGGCTGGCCGTCGAGCGGCGCGGCCCGTCGGGCATCATCGCCACCGACGTGATCGACGCCCTGCCGGAGGTGTTGCCGTGATCGGGACCGACCGGGCGCGCGCGACCGTCACCGTCGACCTCTCCGCCGTCGCCGCCAACGTCGCCCGGCTCATCGAGGCCGCCGCGCCCGCCGAGATGTGGGCGGTCGTGAAGGCCGACGGCTACGGCCACGGCGCCGCGGCCGTCGGCCGGGCGGCGCTGGCGGCCGGAGCGGCGCGGCTGTGCGTCGCCACCTGGGAGGAGGCCCGGGCGCTGCGGGACGAGCTCGGCGACGTGCCGGTGCTCGTGATGGGGCCGCTCGTCCCCGGGCAGGAGAGCGACGTGGAGGGCGTCGACGTCACGGTGACGTCGGTCGAGAGCTACACGCGCCTACGGGCCGCCGCCCGCTCGCCGCTGGGCGTGCACGTGAAGGCCGACACCGGGATGGGGCGGTGGGGGATGGCCGAGGGCGACGCCCTGCGGGTCGCGGAGCAGCTGGCGGAGGGCGACGTGCTCGGGCTGGCCGGGCTGATGAGCCACCTGGCGGTGGCCGACGCCGACGAGGCGTTCACGCGCGGCCAGGTCGAACGCTTCGCCAGCCTGGCCGATCGGTTCCCGCCGTGCCCGCGCCACATCGCGAACAGCGCCGCGACGCTCCGCTTCCCGGAGGCCCGCTTCGACGCGGTGCGGTGCGGGATCGCCGTGTACGGGCTCTCGCCGTTCGGCGCCGACCCGGCGCTCGACGGCCTCCGGCCGGCGCTTCGGCTCGAGAGCTTCGTGGCCGAGGTGAAGCCGCTCGCCCCCGGCGCGAGCGCCGGGTACGGGCGCCGGCTGGTCGCCTCCGAGCCGACCTGGATCGGCCTCGTCCCGGCGGGGTATGCGGACGGAGTCCCGCGCATCCTCTCCGGCCGCGCCGACGTCCTGGTGCGCGGCCGCCGCCGGCGCGTGGCCGCCACGATCAGCATGGATCAGCTCACGTTCGCAATCGGCCCCGACCGCGACGTCGAACCGGGGGACGCCGTGACGCTCCTCGGGGAGGACGGCGACGAGCGGATCCTCCCGGAGGAGTGGGCTCACATGGCCGGGACGATCAACTACGAGATCGTGACGTCGCTCGCGCCGCGGCCACGGAGGGTGGAGCATGTCCTCCGCGGTGCTTGACGAGCTGCGGCCCCTGATCGGCGAGGGCGAGGCCCACTTCGTCGGCGGGTGCATCCGCGACGTGCGGCTCGGGCGACCGGTCGTCGACGTCGACGTCGTGGTGCCCGGCGACCCGGCCCCCGCCGCGCGCAGGCTGGCCCGGGCGATGGGCGGCTCGCCGTTCGCCCTCTCGGAGGGCCACGGAGCCTGGCGGGTCGTGCTCGCCGGGCGGACGATCGACGTGACCGCGCGCCGCGGCGGCGATATCGTGGCCGACCTGGGTGAGCGCGACTTCACGGTGAACGCGATGGCGATCCCGGTCGCCGGCGGGGGGGAGGACGTGGTCGACCCGTTCGGCGGGCTGTCCGACCTGGCCGAGCGGCGGATGCGGATCGTGTCCGAGCGCGTCTTCGCCGACGATCCGCTGCGGCTGCTGCGCCTGGCCCGGATCGCGCACGAGCTGGGGTTCGAGGTGGATCCGGACGCGCAGCGGCTCGCGCGTCGCGACGCCCATCTGGCCGACCGCGCGGCCGGCGAGCGGATCTACGCCGAGGTGCGGCGGTTGCTCGCGCCGGATCACCCCGACGCCGCGGTCCGGCTCCTCGACGGCCTGGGCGTCCTCGACGTCGTCCTGCCCGAGGCGGCGCCGATGCGCGGCTGCGAGCAGAGCCCGTTCCATCATCTCGACGTCTTCGAGCACACGCTCCAGGTGCTCGACGCGGCGGCCGACATCGCCGCGCACCCCGATCACTACCTGCCCCGGCACGCCGACCGGCTGCGGCGGTCGATGGACGAGACCGTGGGCGACGAGCTCGCGGCGCGCACCGCGTTGCGGCTCGCGGCACTCTTCCACGACATCGAGAAGCCGAGCACGCGGACGGTGGCGGCCGACGGCCGGATCGGGTTCATGGGCCACGACCGCAAAGGTGCCGAGACGACCCGCCGGATCCTGCAGCGCTGGCGGGCGGCGACCTCGACGATCCGGTTCTGCATGCTGCTCGTCGCCGAGCACCTGCGGCTGGGGTTCATGGTGCACGACCGCCCGCTCGGCCGGCGCGAGGCCTACCGCTACCAGCGCGCGACGGAGCCGCACACGGACGCCAGCGTCCTCATCTCGCTGGCCGACCGGTTCGCGACGCGCGGCGTGCGCGCGCGCCAGTCCTACGTGCGGGCCCACGCCGAGACGGCCGACGAGCTGCTGTCGCTCGTGGGCGAGCTCGAGACGGAGGAGCGCGTGCCGCTTCTGCGCGGTGACGAGATCGCCGAGCTGACCGGCGCGGAGGGGCCGCGGATCGGGGAGCTGGTCGACGCGCTGGCCGAGGAGCAGGCGGCGGGCGCCGTGACGACGCGTGCGGAGGCGGAGGCCTTTGTCCGCGGGTAGCCGCTTCGACCGCACCGCCGAGCGCTACGCCGCGATGGCGGCGACGCGCGACTGGACCGGCTTCGTCGAGTGGTGCGACCCCGGCCCGGACGACCGCGCCCTGGACGTCGCCGGCGGCCCGGGGTCGCTGGCCGCGGCGCTGCGGCCGCAGGTCGGGTCGATCACGGTGCTCGACACGTCGGCCCGCCTGCTCGAGTTCGTCCCGGAAGGGATCGGCCGCTCGCTCGGCCGCGCCGAGCAGCTGCCGTTCGACGACAAGAGCTTCGACCTCGTCACGTGCGTGAACAGCCTGCACCACATCGCCCGCCCGCCGCGCGCCCTCGACGAGATGGCGCGCGTGCTCGCCCCGGGCGGCCGGATCGTGCTCGAGGACTTCATCGCCGACGACGATCCCGGCCGGGCCCGGCGCTGGGAGGAGATCGAGCGCCTCCGCGACCCCGAGCACGGCCGCCTCATCACCGCCGGCGAGCCGCGCGTGCCGCTGCTCGGCGCGGGCCTGGACCTGGACGCCGAGGAGATGTGGCTTCGCGTCTTCGAGGTCGACCCGTGGCTCGAGCTCGCCGGATGCGCCGGCTCAGCCGCGGAGCACGCCCGCGAGCTGATCGGAGGACCGACGTTCGAGCTCCGCGTGTGGCGCGCCCGCTTCCGCCGGCCGGCGTGAGTCACACGCCGAGCGGCAGCTCCGCCAGCGTCGTGTAACGCGCGCCGCTCCGGTCCGGCTCCGAACGTACCAGCGACACGCCCTCCACCGCCACCTCCGCTCCGGCGGCCGCGAACGGCGGGAGCTCGGCGCCGCGCCGCGGCGGCCGGCGAAGGCGTGCGAGCGTCACGTGCGGCTTCCCCGTCCTGGGCGGGCGCGCGTCCGGCGCGAAGGGCTCCGCGGCCGAGGCGACCGCATGCGCCAGCGCGGCCAGCTCGCCGGGCGCCTCGAGGCGGGCCCAGACCATCCGCGGGCGGCTGGGAGGGGCGAGGGCCGTGCCCGCGAGCCGAACCGTGAAGGGCGCGACGGCAGCGCAGACAGGCCGAAGCGCCGCGAGGAGCGGCTCGGCGTCCGCGCCGTCCACCGAGCCCAGGAAGTGGACCGTCGCGTGCAGGTTCGCGGCGGGCAGCGCTCGTCCGTCCAGCCCGCCGACGGCAGCGGCGGCGTAGCCGGCGAGCTCCTCCCTGAGCGGTGCCGGGAGCCGGATGGCGACGAACGCGCGCACGGCGGCGTCACGGTAGCCGAGGTCGTCGAGCCGGGGTCAGGCGGCGGCGCGGATGGACTTGCGCGCCTCGATCTGGTGCAGCAGCTCGGCGAGCTTGCACTCCAGGTCGTTGGGCGAGCGTGCCGGGTAGCCATGCTGCCACTGGCCGGTGGTCTCGGCGACCCGGATGCAGTACATCAGCGTCTGGATGTCACGCTTGTCGAGCATCGTGGTCTCCGCCTCGGCGTTCGACGCCGCCCCGGTCATCCCCTGCTTGGGGTATTTGCCCCTACCGCACCACCCGTTATAGTGCGCGCGGCCATGATCAAGGTTCTCGTCGCCGGGCTCGTCGGAACGATTGGGGGTGTGGTCGCGATGATCATCGTCATCGTCCTCGCCGGCACCACGACGAGCGGCGCGTCGAGCGTCGGCCTCGGGCAGCTGCCGCTCTCGACGGCCGCGCTTTCGGGTGGTGCGTCGACGCCGACCTCGACGCCGACGTCGACCCCGCCGGCATCGAGCGGCGGCGGATCCACGGGCGGCTCGACCTCCGGAGCCTCCGGGAACCCGGACAACGGGAAGACGGTCTTCACCGGAAGCGCCGGCTGCGGCGGCTGCCATACCCTGGCGGCGGCCGGCACGACCGCCACCGTCGGGCCCGACCTGGACAACCTGAGCGCGAGCGCCCAGAAGGCCGGCCAGCCGCTGGACGAGTTCATCAAGACCTCGATCGTCGACCCCAGCGCGTTCGTCGCCGAGGGCTACCCCGACGGCGTCATGCCGACGAACTTCGAGCAGACGCTCTCGGCGTCGGACATCGACGACCTCGTGGCGTTCATCTCCGCCTCGCAGAAGTAATGTCTGCGGCGTGACCGTCGCGCCGCCCGCCGTGCGTACCGGGGCCCATGTGCTCGTCGAGGCGCTGGGCGCGCACGGCGTCGAGGTGGTCTTCGGGCTGCCCGGCATCCACGCCCTGCCGGTCTGGGATGCGCTGATCGGCTCGGCCATCAGGCGGGTGGTCGTGCGGCATGAGCAGGCGGCGGGGTTCGGAGCGGTCGGGTACGCGCGCACCGGCGAGAAACCGGGCGTCTACCTGACCTCGACCGGGCCGGGGGCGCTCAACTCGCTGGCGGCCCTCTCCGAGGCAGACGCGTCGAGCGCGCCCGTCCTCCATCTCACCTCCCAGATCCCGACCGACCTCGTCGGCGCGGGCCGCGGCTACCTGCACGAGAGCCGCGGCCAGTCACAGGCGTTCGCGGCGGTGTCGCGGTTCCACGCCCGCCCGACGACGCCCGAGGCGCTGGCCGCGGCCGTGGCCGAGGCGTTCGCACACATGACGCTCGACCCGGGGCCGGTCACGATCGAGGTCGCGACCGACGTGATGGCGGCGGCGGCCGGGGACGGCCCGCTCCCGGTCTCGCGCGTCGCGGTTCCGGGGCCGGATCCCGAGGCCGTGGCGCGGGTGCGGGCCATGCTCGACGAGGCGAGCGCGCCGATCGTCTGGGCCGGCGGCGGCGCCCGCCGTGCGGCGGACGAGGTGCGTGCGCTGGCGGAGGCGCTCGACGCGCCGGTCATCACGACCTACAACGGCAAAGGGACGCTTCCGACCGGCCACCCGCTCCACGCCGGCTCGTCGGTGGAGGAGCCGTCGGTGCGTCACCTCGTCGAGCGGGCCGACCTGTGCCTCGCGCTCGGGACGCGGTTCTCGCAGGAGACCACGGCCAACTGGACGCTTCCCATCCCATCCGAGCTCGTGCACGTCGATCTCGACGCCGGCCGGTTCGGGCGGACGTACCAGCCGGCCGAGGGGATCGTCTCGGACGTCGGCCTCTTCTGCCGGGCGCTCCTCGGCGGCGGCGTGAGCACCGGCTCGCGGGACGGTGAGGCCGCCGTGCGGGCGGCGATCCAGGGCCGAAACGCCGAGGTGGCGGCGCAGGGCGCGCCCGAAGAGATCGAGCTGATGCATGTGCTCCATGACGCGCTGCCCGAGGACGCGATCGTGATCGCCGACATGACGGTCGCCGCATACTGGGCGGCGCTCTACCTCGACGGCAAGCGGCCCGGGTCGTTCGTCTATCCGGCCTCGGGCGCGCTGGGATGCGGCGTGCCGCTGGCGCTCGGCACCGCGGCGGCGCACCCCGACAGGCCGACGGTCGCGATCGTCGGCGACGGCGGCTTCGTGATGGGCGGCCACGAGCTCCTCACCGCTGCCGCCGAGGGGCTGGCGTTCGTGACGCTCGTCGTCAACGACTCCGCCTACGGGATCCTGCGCAACTACCAGGAGACGATGTTCGGCCGCACCGTGGCGGTCGAGCTGAACGCGCCCGACTTCGCCGGGCTGGCCGCGGCGTGCGGCGTGCGCCACATCGCGGCCGACGGCATCGGCGGCGTGCGGGCGGCGCTGGAGGAAGCGCTGGCCGACCGCTCGAGGCCGGTGCTGGTCGAGCTCAGGGCCGCGCTCAGGGCGCCCGGGCAGTCGGTCTAGCCGCCTGCGCTCACCGGTCCGGCGAGGCGGCGCTGATCTCGCCGAGCACGGAACCGGGGTCGCGGTCGATCGCCAGATCGCCCAGCGAGACGATGCCCACCGGGCGGCCCTGCTCGACCACGGGCAGGCGCCGGATCGCGCGCTCGCTCATCACGCCGATGGCGTCCTCGATCGCCGTGTCCGGCTCGACGGTGACCGGGTCGGGGCTCACGATCTCCTGGACGGTGGTCTGCGCCGGGTCGCGGCCCTCGGCCACCAGCCGCACCGCGATGTCGCGATCGGTGACGATGCCGCGGATCTCATCGCCGTCGATCACGATCATCGATCCCACCGCGGCGTCCCTCATCCGCTTGGCGGCCTCGACCACCTGGTCACCTGCAGCGACCGTGATCGGATCCGCCGTCATGACGTCCTTCACCAGCTCCGACATCTCGCCTCCCTTGTGAGCGCCAACGTGTGCGGGACGGATACCCCCGACGTCGCGCGACCAACCGCCGCACCGCGGTCGCTGGCGCGCCGCCCACGGGGTTCCGGCGGGCCGCCGCTCGCCCGCTCGGTACAGTTGCGCCATGAAGGCCCCGGAGCGCGCGGACTACTCGATGACGGCCAGCCCGGGCGCCGCGCTGCCCGTCGCGGTGCGCGGGGAGGGGTGCTGGATCGAGGACGCGGACGGGCGCCGCTACCTCGACGCGTGCGGCGGGGCGATGGTGATGCTGCTCGGCCACTGCCACCCGCGGGTGGTGGAGGCCCTCCGCGCGCAGGCCGGCGAGCTGACCTTCACGTACCGCTTCTCGTTCCGCAACGGGCCGATGCTCGACCTGGCCGAGCGGATCGCGCAGCGGGCGCCCGGTGACCTCGAGTGGTGCTTCTTCAACTCGTCGGGCTCCGAGGCGAACGAGTCGGCGGTGCACCTGGCGGTGCTCTACTGGGAGCTCCTTGGCCGGGCCGGCAAGGTGGAGTTCCTCTCGCGCGTCACGTCCTACCACGGCTCCACGATGGGCGCGCTCTCCCTCTCCGGCTCGCGCTGGCGGGCGCCGTTCGAGCTCCTGCTTCGCAAGTACGCGGTCGTCCCCAACAGCGACACCGCCGAGGAGGGAGCCGCGGCGCTCGAGGCGGCGATCCTGTCCCGCGGCGCCGAGCACGTGGCGGCGTTCGTCGTCGAGCCGGTCACCGGCTCGTCGGGCGCCGCGGTGCCGCTGCCGGACGGCTACCTCGAGGCGGTCCGCGAGGTGTGCGACCGCCACGAGGTGCTCCTCGTCGCCGACGAGGTCATCACCGCGTTCGGCCGCACCGGCCGCTGGTTCGCGGTCGAGCACGACGGCGCCGTCCCCGACGTCATCACGTTCGGCAAGGGCATCGGCGGCGGCGTCATCCCGCTCTCGGGGATGGTCGCATCGCGCCGGCTGCGCGAGGTCGTCGAGCGCTCGCCCGGCGGCTTCTCGTACGGCCACACGTTCTCTGGAAACCCGCTCGGCTGCGCCGTCGGTTCGGCCGTGATCGACACGATCGATGAGGACGGGCTCGTCGACGCCGCCGAGGCCCGTGGCGACCGCCTCCGCGACCGGCTCGAGGAGCTGCGCACCCGGCATCCACTCGTCCATTCCCTGCGCGGCCGCGGGCTGCTCCAGGGGATCGAGCTCCGCGCCTCCGACGGGGCCCGCTTCCCGGCGTCGGCCGGCGTCTGCGGCCGGGTCGCCGCCGAGGCGAGGGCCGAGGGGCTCATGATCTACTCGTGTCCGACCCCGGTCGGCACCGAGCACATGGACGCGCTCATGCTCGCGCCGCCGCTCGTGATCTCGGACGCAGAGATCGACGAGGTCGCGACCCGCCTGGACGCGTCGCTGGCCCGCGTCGAGGCCACCCTCTAGCGGTCCTCCGGTCCGTCCGGTCCGGCTTCTAGCCTTGAGCGCCGGATGCCGGTGGTCGCAGTCCCGCTCGCGCAGCTTCTGGGCGCGCTCCTCGCCGTCGCCGCGGTCGCGAAGGTCCGGCGGTTCGGCGCCTGGCGCGCGGCCCTCGACGGCTACCGGCTCGTGCCGGCCCGGCCCGCGGCCGCAGTCGCCGTGCCGGCGGCCGAGATGGCCGCTGCCGCGGGCCTCCTCGCCGGCCTCGCCACGGCGGCGTGGGGTGCCGCGGCGCTCCTCCTCGCCTTCACGCTCGTCCTCGCGGCCGAGCTGGCCAGCGGCTCGGCGCCGCCCGCCTGCGGCTGCCTGCCCTTCTCCGGCCGCCCCGGCCGCCTGACCCTCGGCCGAAACGTGGCCCTCGTCGCGGTGGCCGTCGCCGCCGCCCAGGGCGTCACGCCGACGCTCGGGCGGGCGTTCTGGGAGGCGTCCTACGCCGTCCTCTGGCTGGCCGTCGCCGGCCTCGCCGTGCTCGTGCTGTCGCTCTACCGGCAGGTGGGCGTCCTGCATCTGCGGCTCGGGCCGCGCGGGGCGCTCGAGGAGGAGGGCGAGGGGCCGGAGCTCGGCGCTGCGGTCGACCACCCGGCGCTGCCGGCCGGCCGGGCGACGCTCGTCGCCTTCACCTCGGCCGGGTGCCCGGTGTGCCGCCAGATCGTGCCCGGCCTCGGTGTGCTGGAGCGCGATCCCGTGCTGGCGGTCGTCCACGCCGCATACGAGGAGGAGGGCGGCGCCGAGCTCCACGCGGCCTTCGACGTGCCGGGCACGCCGTACGCGGTCTACGTCGACGCGGGCGGGGTCGTCAGGGCAAAGGGGACCGTGAACACGCTCGAGCAGCTGGAGAGCCTGGTCGCCGCAGGCGGCAGTCGCGCCCGCGAGGCGGTCGGCGATGTGGCGTGACGGCGAGGACCTGGCCCGCGGCTTGGCGTCGCGGCACAGCCGCTCGGGCTTCCTGAGCCGGATCGCCGTCCCGATCATCACCTGGATCGCGGGGCCGCTGGCGGGCGCCTCGTCGCTCGGGCCGGCGAGCACGCGCTACTACGGCTTCTGCGGGCACACCTACACGACCAACCCCTGCCCGCACCCGTTCCCGAAGCTGCCGCGGATCGACCGGCACGGCTATCCGCTCAGGCCCTCCGACGGCCACCGCGTTGACAACCTCGGGCGCCCGGTCGACGCCTCGGGCTACGTCGTCGACGGCGCGGGTGACCGCCGCGTCGGCCCGACGGGCGAGCCGGTCGCCCGCGCCCCGCGCACGCGCCCATGCCAGGACTGGGTGCCGCACATGTACGGCTTCCACACCCGGTTCGACGGCGCCTGGTACCGCTGCTGCGGCGGCCAGATCCGGAAGCTGGTCGACTGCTGCGCGTACCACAACCGCCGCATCAACGGCGATGCCGCCCTCGTCGGATACTGCTTCCACGGCCGCAAGGTGTTCTGCGTCCTCTACTACGACACGCAGGTGCCGTGCTGAGGAGGGTCGCGGCGGCCGCCGGCGCGGGCGCGGCCGGCATCGCGCTGGGCGTCGGGCTCGCGCCCGACCCGGGGGCGGCCATCGCGGCGTGCGCGCTCCTGGCCGGCGTCTCGGGCGCCTGGTCTCCCTGAGGGCTGGCCGTGGCCGAGACGGTCGCCCCCGTCGTGCACGGGGTGAGGAGGTGGCTGGTGGCGGTGACGGCGTTCGCGGCAGGCTCGATCGCGGCGGGCGCCGCGCTGGGATGGACGCTCGGCTGGGCCTCGGCCCGGGCCGGCGGCGGCGGCGAGCACGGCGCCTGGGCGGCCGCGGCCGTCGTGGCCGCGTACGCCGCACGGGAGGCGGGCGTCGTGCGCCTGCCGGTCCCGCAGCTCCGCCGCCAGGTGCCGCAGCGGTGGCGGGAGGTGCTGCCGCTGCCCGCGACCGCCTTCCTGTACGGCGCCGGCCTGGGCGTCGGCTTCGTCACCTACGTCCCGGTGGCGACGCTGGCCGCCGTCGCGGCGGCGATCGCGCTCGCCGACCCGGCCTCGGGGACCGTCGCGCTGGCCGCGTTCGGCGCCGGGCGCGCGATCGTCCTGGTCGCCGCCACCGCGGGCCTGCGCGACTGGGACGCCGCGGCAGACCGCTTCGAGCACGCCGGCAGCTGGCTCCGCGCGCGCGGCGGCGTCCTTCGCACCGCGAACGCGGGCGCCCTCGCGGCCCTGGCCGGGGTGCTCGCGGCGACCGGCGTCCCCGCGACCGCGGCCGGCGCGATCCGGCTCGACCTGGGCTCTCCCCACGTCGCCGACCCCTCGCCCGGTCCCGGCCATGTCCTGGCCTGGGACCAGGTCGCCGGCGGGGTCGTCCAGGGCAAGCTGCGCGTGAGCGGCGTCGTGCACGACCTGCCCGGGAAGACGCCCGACGTCGACGGAACCAGGGTCGTGGTGGACACCGGCACCGGGTTCCAGATCCTCGGCACGGGGACGCTGGCGGTCATGCGCACGCTCCAGCTCAAGGGCACCGAGCCGGCGCTCTTCGGCCACTGGCTCGTCTACCGGCGTGTGACCAGCCGGCGGCGGCTGGTGCTCTACAACCTCGGCACGAACCGGTCACGGGTGATCGCGTCGGTCAAGATGCGAAGCGACCTGGGCGAGCCCGACGTCTCCGGCCGGCGGGTGGTCTACACGGTGACCGGACGCAGCAAGAGCTCGATCCGGATCTACCGGCTCGACCGCGGCGTCACCAAGCGTGTCCTCCAGACGCCGATCTGGTCGTACAGCCACGCCTCCGTCGGCGGCGACACGGTCGTCTACGTCCGCCAGGGGTCGAGCGGGGCGGCGGTGTGGCGGCTCGACCTCCCGACCGGCCGCACCCGGCGCCTGTACCGCGTGGCGCACGGCACGGGCCAGGCGCTGTGGTCGACCGCGACGACGGGCACGGCCAGCTACTTCACGGTCTACACGAAGGCCGAGTCGCACATCTGGCATGCTTGAGCCGTGGCAACCGCGCCTCCGACGTCCAGCGAGCTGCGGTCCGCGCTGGAGCAGGCGGCCGACTGGTGCGCCGCCTACCTCGACCGGGTGGGCGACCTGCCCGTGCTGGCGCAGGTCGAGCCGGGCGAGATCGCGGCGGCGCTGCCCGAGCACGCGCCCCGCGAGGGCGAGCCGCTGGCCGACATCCTGGCCGATGTCGACCGGATCCTGATCCCCGGCATCACGCACTGGAACCACCCGGGCTTCATGGCGTACTTCGGGATCTCGGGGTCGCCGCCCGGCATCCTGGGCGAGACGGTGGCAGCGGCGCTCAACGTGAACGCGATGCTGTGGCGGACGTCGCCCGCGGCAACCGAGCTCGAGGGGCGCGTCCTGCGCTGGATCGCCGAGCTGATCGGGCTCCCGACCGGATGGTTCGGGGAGATCACCGACACCGCGTCGGCCTCGACGATGTACGCGCTCGCGGCCGCGCGGGAGGCGGCCGGGCTCGACATCCGCACCCGCGGGATGGCGGGCCGCGCCGACCTGCCGCCGCTTCGGATGTACACCTCCGACCAGGCCCACTCGTCGGTCGAGAAGGCGTGCATCGCGCTCGGGCTCGGCCAGGAGGGCCTCACGAAGATCCCGTCGGACGCCGAGTTCCGGATGCGGGCCGACCTCCTCGCCGAGGCTGTCGCCGGCGATGTCGCCGCGGGCGTGCGGCCGCTGGCGGTCGTGGCGACGGTCGGGACGACGTCCACGACGAGCATCGACCCGGTGCCGGCGATCGCCGACGTCTGCGCCGAGCACGGCATGTGGCTCCACGTCGACGCCGCCTACGGCGGCTCGGCGGCGGTCGTCTCGGAGATGCGCGGCGTGATGGACGGCTGCGCGCGGGCCGACTCCGTCGTCGTGAACCCGCACAAGTGGCTCTTCACGCCGGTCGACTGCAGCCTGCTCTACACGGCCCGGCCCGGCGACCTGAAGGCCGCCTTCTCGCTCGTCCCGGCCTACCTGACGACGCCGGAGGACGGCGGCGTCGTCAACCTGATGGACTACGGCCTCTCGCTCGGGCGCCGGTTCCGGGCGCTCAAGCTGTGGATGGTCGTCCGGGCCTACGGCGCCGATGGGCTGGCGGCGCTCATCTCGGGCCACATCGAGCTCGCGCGCCGGCTGGCCGCCGCGATCGAGGCGGAGCCGGCCTGGGAGCTGCTCGCACCGGTGCCGTTCTCGACGGTCTGCTTCCGGTTCCACCCGCCGGGCGTGGACGACGAGGCCGAGCTGCGCCGCCTGAACGAGGCGGTCATCGGGCACGTGAACGCCGACGGGCGGGCGTTCGTGTCGCACACCGACCTGGGCGGTCGCTACGCCGTCCGGGTCGCGATCGGCAACCTGGCGACGGCGGCGGAGCACGTCGACACCGCCTGGGACCTGATGCGCGAGGCCGCGGCGGGCTGAACCGCTAGGTCGCCTCCGGCTCCGCCACCCGGGCTTCCTGGCGCAGCTCGCGCACGATGAGCTGGATCGAGCCGGCCACCGGGATCGCCACGAGCGCGCCCAGCACGCCCATCAGCTCGCCGCCCAGCAGCACCGCGATCAGGACGAGGAACGCCGAGAGCTGCACGGTGCGCCGGTAGACGAGCGGCTGGAGGATGTGGTTCTCGAACTGCTGGTAGACGACGTTCACGACGATCATGACGATCCCCGCCGTGACGCCCTGGGTCGCGAACGCCACCCCGATCGCGGCCAGCGCGCCCACGGTGGCACCGACCAGCGGGACGAGGTCGAACACGCCCATGAGCACCGCCAGGGCGGCGGCGTAGGGGACGCCCAGGATCCAGAGCGAGAGCCCGATCACCGTTCCCGCCACCACCGAGATGGCCAGGTTCCCGAGGACGTAGCCGCCGACGCTGCGGTTCACGTCCGCCGCCACGCGGCGCACCCTCTCAGCTCTGTCCTCCGGCAGCGTCGAGAGCACCGCCTGTGACAGGGCCGGCAGCTCGAAGAGCAGGAAGAGCGTGAGGAAGAGGACCGTGATGGTCGCGACGACGCCGCTGACGAACCGGCCGGCCGCCCCGAACACCTTCGCCGGGGCCTGCTTGGCGGCGTCCTGGGCCTTGGCGACGAGCTGGTAGCGCTGGTTCAGGTCGCGGATCGTCTGGTTTCGCTCGAGCTTCTGGAGATAGCCCGGCGCGGCGTCGCGCAGGTCGTCGACCTGGGTGGCGATCGGGATGATGAGGACGGCCAGGAAGAGGGCGACCAGAACGAGCAGGCCGGTGAACACCGCGAGCACGGCCCACGCGCGGCTCATCCAGCGCTCGGCGACCCGCACCACCGGCTCGAGCGCCACCGCCAGGAAGAGCGAGACGGCGATCCAGGTGAGCACGTGGCTCACCGCGCTCACCACCTTCACCGCCGCGAACGCCACGATGACGAGCACGAGCACGCGCACGATGGTGCGCGTCGGGATGTCGATCGCCGTCCGGTCGATCATGCTGGGGGGTTCGACGCCGGCCGTCGAATCCCGCCAGCGCGCTATCCGGCGACGGCTGGGAGCCCGTCCGAGCCGAGCAGGATCGCCACGCCGCCGGCCGGCGCCTCGGCGACGCCGGCCGCGTCGGCGAGCGCGACCGGGGCCGGCAGGTGCAGCCGCTTCGCCACGGCCCTGGCCGCCGAGAGCTTCCCGGGCGCGTAGACGACGACCGTCTGGGTGACCGACGACGTTGTCGCGTTCGACGCCGCCACCACGGTCCAGCCCTCGCCCGTGAGCTGCTGCTGCACCGCGCCGGCGGCGCCCGTCGCGCCGTAGCCGTTCAGGACCGTGAGCGGGATCGACCGCCAGTCGATCTTGTGCTTCTTCTTGCCGCCGCCCTGCGAGGAGCCGCTCGACGACGGCCCGGTGCCCGTCGACGTGTGGGATGCGGTCGGCGACGTGGACGACGTGCTGCCGCCGCCGGCCGACGAGATGACCCAGAAGAGCGCCGCGAGCGCCGCGACCAGGCCGACCACGGCCAGGATGCGCGCGACCGGAAAGCCCGGGCGGTTGGCGACGATCCCCTGCGCCTCCAGGCGGCGGGCCAACCAGTCGTCGAGTCCCTCGTCGCCGCGGGGCGGATCGAAATCGCCGCCTCCGGCGGCGCCTCCCGTCCCGCCAGTGGAGCGAAGCTCGGCCATCGTTCCGACGAACCTTACACGGCGCCTACGATCCCGCCGTGGCGCTCGAGATGGTGGATGAATGGGGCGGCTGGGCCCGCGTCCCGGCCGTGGCTGCGGCCGTCGTCGGGCCCGACGGGGTGCGCGAGACGCGCACCGCGGGCGAGGCCCGCCCCGACAGCCTGTTCGCGCTGGCGTCGCTCACCAAGCCGCTCGTGGCGCTCGCGGCCCTCGTCGCCGTCGAGGAGGGCGCGCTCGGCCTGGACGACCCGGCGGGCCGCCACCTGCCGGCCTATGCGTCCGGCGCCAAGGCGGCCGTGACGACCCGGCACCTGCTCGCGCACGCCGCCGGGCTTCCCGAGGTCGGCCCGAGGGGCGTGCCGGCGCTCGAGGTCGAGCTCGTCCACCCGCCCGGCACCAGGCGCGTCTACTCGAACGAGGGCTACGCCGTCCTGGGCGAGCTCCTCGCGGCCGCGACCGGGATCCCGCACGCCGCGTACGTCCACCAGGCGGTCTTCGAGCCGCTCGGCATGGACGCGTTTCTGGGCCTCCCCGGCGAGGAGGACGGCCGGGCCCTCACGGTGCTCGAGCCGGGGATGTGGCGGCCCGGCCTCCAGCTCTTCAACTCGAAGGAGTGGCGCATGCGGGGGACTGCCGCCGGCGGGGCGTTCGCCACGGCCGAGGCCTACGCGCGCGTGATCCAGCTGCTCCTCTCCCAGGGCGCGCCGCTCATCGCGCCCGAGACGTTCGCGGACATGGCGCGCGCCCAGTTCCCGGGCATCCCCGGCGGGGTCGAGTCGTTTCAGACCTGGGACGAGGGGGACTGGGGCCTCGGCTGCGACATCCGCGACGCGAAGGAGCCGCACTGGCTGCCGGCCGAGTGCTCGCCGGCGACGCTCTCGCACTTCGGCGCGTCGGGGACGCTCATGTGGGCCGACCCGGTCGCCCGCGTCGGCCTTGTGTGCCTCGCAAACCGCGGCACCTACTCGGGCTGGATGATGCGGCCCGGCGGCTGGGGCGACCTGTCGCGGGTCGTCCTGGAGGCGGCGGCGTGAAGGACTGGCGCATCTGCCCGCGCTGCGCCGCCGGGCTCCGGCACGGCGTTGTGGCCGGCGAGGACGTGCCGCGCCTGCACTGCCCCGCGTGCGGCCTCGTCCTCTACGAGAACCCGGCCCCGACGGTGAGCGCGGTCGTCGAGCGGGACGGGCGCGTGCTCCTCACCCGGCGCGGGATCGAGCCGCGCCGCGGCATGTGGGACACGCCGGGCGGCTTCGTCGAGGCGGGCGAGGAGCCGGCCCAGGCGCTCGAGCGCGAGCTGCTCGAGGAGACGGGGCTCACCATCGAGGTGGGCGAGCTCCTGGGGATCTACCCCGACCGCTACGGCGACGGCGCGCCCACCCTGAACGTCTTCTACGCCGCCCGCGTGACGGGCGGCGGCGAGGGCGAGCCGCGGGACGACGTGACCGAGATCGGGTGGTTTGCACCCGACGCGCTTCCTGCGGAACTGGCGTTCGCAAACGGCGAGCGGGCGCTCGCCGAATGGCGGTTGTGGCGTGCTGCGCAATCTGCAACGAATTTGTGACGAAAGCGTAAAGGCCGCTCCCCTCCCGGCCGATTACTTGTCCATCGGCCGCACCGCCGAGAGGACTCCGGAGGCGGAAGCGGAAATCGCATCACCCGGACAGCGGCCCTGTCTGGAGGAAGTCTCATGGATGAGCTGCACGACAAGCACGTGGAGATCGACGAGCGCTGGCTCTCCGAGTGGTTCGAGTTCGGGTTCGCCGAGCTCTCGAGCTATCTCGCGAAGCACGCCGCGTTCGACGACTATCTCCACAAGAACGAGATTGACTGACTCGTCGCCGAAGCTCGTCCGCCCCTGCCGGGAGGCCGGCAGGCGCTGACCGGGGCAGGCGCGGCCGCGGAATAGAATCCCGCGGATGCCGCCGTTTGAGCCGGTTCCTCCCAAGCCCGACCACGTGGCGCTCGAGCATGCGACGCTCGAGCGGTGGGAGCGCGAGCGCACGTTCGAGACGTTGCGCGACCGAAACCGCGGGAACGAGCCGTTCAGCTTCATCGACGGCCCGATCACGGCCAACAACCCGATGGGCGTGCACCACGGGTGGGGCCGCACCCTCAAGGACATCTGGCAGCGCTACGCGGCGATGCGCGGCTGCGATCTGCTCTACCAGAACGGGTTCGACTGCCAGGGTCTGTGGGTCGAGGTCGGCGTCGAGAAGGAGCTCGGCCTCAACTCGAAGCGCGAGATCGAGGCGTACGGGCTCGGGCGGTTCTCCCGCGCATGCCGCGACCGGGTGGCGCACTTCTCCCGCGGCCTGACCGCGCAGTCGAAGCGGCTCGGCCAGTGGATGGACTGGGAGCGGTCGTACTACACGATGACCGACCCGAACATCTCCTACATCTGGGGCTTCCTCAAGCTGTGTAACGAGCGGGGGTGGCTCTACAAGGGCCACCGGTCGATGCCGTGGTGCCCGCGCTGCGGGACATCGCTCTCCCAGCACGAGCTGATCGACTCCTACAAGGACCTGACGCATCCGTCGCTCCACGTCCGCCTGCCGCTCGCCGGCCGCGACCGCGAGTACCTCGTCGTCTGGACGACGACGCCGTGGACGCTTCCGGCCAACGTGGCCGCAGCCGTCCGGCCCGATGCCGAGTACGTCCGCGTGCAGACGCCGGCCGGTGTCGCGATCGTTGCCGCCTCGCGCCTGGAGCCCAGCCCGGTCCGCGGCGAGGTGCTCGGCACCGTGCGCGGGTCGGAGCTCGTCGGGCTCACGTACACGGCGCCGTTCGACGACCTCCCCGCCCAGCAGGGGTTCGAGAACCGGGTCGTGGCGTGGGACGACGTGTCCATGGATGAGGGCACCGGCATCGTCCACATCGCCCCCGGCTGCGGCGAAGAGGACTTCGAGCTCGGAAAACGCGAGGGTCTGGAGCCGCTGACCCCTGTCGACGAGGCGGGCGCCTTCTTCGGCGAGTACGGCTGGCTGCACGGCCACGTCACCGCCGAGGCCGCCCAGATGATCGTCGACGACCTGGGCCAGCGCGGCCGGCTCGTCGCCGACGGCGAGATCACGCACCGCTATCCCGTCTGCTGGCGGTGCGGCACCGAGCTCATCTACCGGCTTGTGGACGAGTGGTTCATCGGCTGCGACGAGATCCGAGATCCGATGATCCAGGCTGCCCGCGAGGTGGAGTGGACGCCGCCCCAGTACGCGAAGCGCATGGAGGACTGGCTGCGCAACATGGGCGACTGGTGCATCAGCCGCAAGCGCTACTGGGGCCTGCCGCTGCCGTTCTACCTGTGCGAGGACGGCCACATGACCGTGGTGGGGTCGAAGGCGGAGCTGCTCGAGCGGGCGGTGCGCGGCACCGAGGGGCTCGAGGAGCTGCACCGGCCCTGGATCGACGACGTCGTCATCGGCTGCGCCCAGTGCGCCGGGGACGCGCGCCGGGTGGCCGACGTCGGCGACGCCTGGCTCGACGCCGGGATCGTCCCGTTCTCGACGCTCGGGTGGCACAACGAGGCGTCCGTCGAGGCGGGCTACGCCGAGGGCGCCGGCGTCGGCGTGACGGTTGCCGACCTGCCCGACCACGCCCACTGGGAGAAGTGGTACCCGGCCGACTGGGTGTCGGAGATGCGCGAGCAGATCCGGCTCTGGTTCTACTCGATGCTCTTCATGGGGGTGACGCTGGACGGCCGCTCGCCGTACCGGCGGGTGCTCACGTACGAGAAGGTGAACGACGAGACGGGCCGCCCCATGCACAAGTCGTGGGGGAACGCCATCTGGTTCGAGGACGCGATCGAGGAGATGGGTGCCGACGTCATGCGCTGGATGTACGCCACCCAGCCGCCCGCCCAGAACCTGAACTTCGGCTACGGGCGGGCGAACGAGGTGAAGCGGCGCCTGCTCACGCTGTGGAACACGTACGCCTTCTTCGTGACCTACGCGGGCATCAACGACTTCCGGCCCGACGCGGCGACGCTCGTCTCCGGCCCGGGCCCGGAGGGGATGCAGCCGCTCGACCGCTGGGTCGTCGCGCGCACGCAGGGCCTGGTGCGCGAATGCCGGGCGGCGCTCGACACCTACGACTCGCCGCGGCTGGTGCGCGCGTTCGAGGCGCACGTCGACGACCTCTCGAACTGGTACGTCCGGCTCTCGCGGTCGCGCTTCTGGAAGTCCGAGGACGCGGCGTCGACCCGGGCCGCGCACGCCACGCTCTGGTACGCGCTCGTCCAGGCCATCCGCTGCGTGGCGCCGGTGATGCCGTTCCTGGCCGACGAGATGTGGCAGAACCTGGTGCGCGGCGCCTGCGCCGACGCCGAGCCGAGCGTCCACCTGGCCGGCTACCCGGAGCCGACCGACGGGCTCGACGACGAGGGGCTGGTCGCGTCGCTCGAGTCGGTCCGGTCGGTGGTGGAGCTTGGCCGCCGGGCCCGCTCCGAGGCCAACCTCAAGCTGCGCCAGCCGCTCGCGGAGGTCATCGTCGCCACCGACCATGCCGACCGCCGCCGCCAGGTGGGCGAGCACGTCGATCTGATCGGCGCGGAGCTGGGCGTGAAGGCGGTGCGGCTCGCCACGTCGGCGGAGGAGTTCGCCCAGACCGAGGTCGTGCCGCTCCTCAAGCTGCTCGGCCCCAAGCACGGACGCGATCTGGCGATGATCCGCGGCCTTCTGCGCGAGGGCCAGTTCGAGCTTCGCGGCGACGCGGTCCTGGTCGGCGACTGGACGCTCGAGCCCGGCGAGTTCGAGCTCCGCAGCCGCGCCCGCGAGGGGTTCGCCGTGACCGACGGCGACGGCTTCGTCGTCGCGCTCGACACGGAGATCACCCCGGAGCTCCGGCTCGAGGGCGTCGTGCGCGACCTCATCCGCCAGATCCAGGACATGCGCAAGGACGCCGGGCTCGCGATCACCGACCGCATCCGGCTCACCTACCCGGATCGCGACGGCGACGTCACCCGCGCGTTCACGGAGCACCGCGACTGGATCGCGGCCGAGACGCTGGCGGTCTCGGTCGAGCCGGGCGCCGAGCTCACGATCGCCAAGGCGTAGTGCGGCTCCTCGTCCTGGGAGGCACGAAGTTCCTCGGCAGGCATCTGGTCGCCGCCGCCCTCGAGGCCGGCGACGCGGTCACGCTCTTCAACCGCGGCCGCACCAACCCGGAGCTCTTCGCCGGACAGGTCGAGCGGATCCAGGGCGACCGCGACGGCGGCCTCGACGCGCTGGCGGGCGGCGAGTGGGACGCCGTCCTCGACATGTGCGGCTACCTTCCGCGCGTCGTCGGCGCCTCGGCCCAGGCCGTCGCCGGCCGCTGCGGGCACTACACGTTCGTCTCGAGCGTCTCCGTCTACGGCAGCGTCGCGGAGGCCGGCATCGACGAGTCGGCCCCGGTCGACCGGCTGGCCGACCCGGCCACCGAGGTGATCGACGAGGAGACCTATGGCGGCCTGAAGGCGTTGTGCGAGGAGGCGGCCGAGGCGGCCATTCCCGGCCGCGTCCTCGTCGTGCGCCCCGGGCTGATCGTCGGCCCGTGGGACCCGACCGACCGCTTCACCTACTGGCCGCGGCGGATCGCCGCCGGAGGGGACGTCCTCCTTCCCGGAGGCCCCGAACGGCCGGTCCAGGTCATCGACGGCCGCGACCTGGCCGCCTGGATCCTGGCTGCGGTCCACCGCGACCTCACCGGAAGGTTCAACGCCTGCGGGCCGGCGGAGCCGATCGGGATGGGGGCGCTGTTCGACGCCTGCGCCGCCGTCTCGGGCTCCGGGGCGCGGCCGGTGTGGGCGGACGAGCAGGCGCTGCTCGACGCCGGCGTCGAGCCGTGGAGCGAGCTGCCGCTCTGGGTGGGCGAGGGAGCCGATCCGAAGCAGGCCGGCTTCATGCAGATCAGCTCGGCGCGGGCGGTCGCCGAGGGCCTGTCGTTCCGGCCGATCGAGGAGATCGCGAGCGACACCATCGCGTGGGATCGTGAGCACCCGGAGTTCCGGTCGGATGCCACGCTCAGGCCGGAGCGCGAGGCCGAGCTCCTGGCCGCGTTGGCCGGTTGACGCAATCGCGCGGGGCGGTCCGGACTTGAACGGATCGCTCTGCTCCGCCGCAACGACCCGGCTGCGAGCGAACTGCTAGCCGGCGGCGGCCCGGCGCAGCTCGACCGGGAGCGAGAAGTGGACGTCCTCGTCCACCAGCTCGTGCGACTCCACGAGCTCGGTGCCGAGCGCCCGGAAATGCTCCACGACGCGAGTCACGAGCGACTCCGGCGCCGAGGCGCCCGAGGTGATCCCCACGGTCTCGACCCCGTCCAGCCAGGCGGGGTCGATGCCCGTCTCGTCGTCGATCAAATGCGAGGCCACGCCCATCTCCCGGGTGACGTCCACGAGCCGGTTCGAGTTCGACGAGTTGCGCGACCCGATGACGAGCACCAGGTCGACCTCCCGCGCCAGCTCCTTGACGGCGTTCTGGCGGTTCTGGGTCGCGTAGCAGATGTCGTCCCTGGCGGGCCCGATGACGGCCGGGAACCGCCGGCGGAGCGCGGCGATGATGTCGAGCGTCTCGTCGACCGAGAGCGTCGTCTGGGTGATGTACGCGATCCGCTCGGGATCGGGGACGACGAGGTCGTCGATCTCGCCGACCGAGCCGATGAGCTGGATGGCGTCGGGCGCCTCGCCCATGGTGCCGACGACCTCCTCGTGGCCCTCGTGCCCGATGAGGACGATCGTATAGCCGCGAGCGGCATAGCGGCGGGCTTCGGCGTGCACCTTGCTGACGAGTGGGCAGGTGGCGTCGAGGACGCGCAGGCTCCGGGATTTCGAGTTGCGGTAGACCTCGGGCGCGACCCCGTGCGCGGACAGGACGACCACGCCGCCCTCCGGCACGTCCAGCTCGGAGTCGACGAAGACGGCGCCCCGCCCGGCCAGCTCGCTCACCACGTGCCGGTTGTGGACGATCTCCTTGCGGACGTAGACGGGCGCGCCGAAGTGGTCGAGCGCGCGCTCGACGGTGTCCACGGCCCGGTCGACACCGGCGCAGTAGCCGCGCGGCGACGCAAGCACGAGCTTGCGGGGAACCATCGGCTTATCGTAACCGCCAGCGCTCGGTACGCCGCCGCCGGCGTCCGAAACCCGTTCCGCTCGTCAGCGGCCGGCCACCACCGGGGTCAGACCCCGGTTGTCTCAGGACCCAGCGTGCGGGCTGAGGACTTGGTGAAACACCCGGACCTGGTCCAGCTGTTTCATCCGTGAAACACCGGGACCTGGTCCCTCTGTTTCAGAACGGCCCTACGAGGTTTCACACGTGTGGCAGTTTCGTGGCAGACAGGTGCGTTTAGCGGTGGCCCCAGTCCACGGTCCACACGGCGGCACCGGGGTGACCGAGGAACGTGCCGTACGAGCGGCCGATGCCGACCAGGTGGTACCTGGGCGACAGCAGGATGGCCCGGTGCTCGGGGCTGTGCAGCCACGCCTGCACGACATTGCCGGGCGTGCCATAGCTGCCGCTGCCCCAGGCCAGCGTCTCGCCCGCCCACCACTGGCCGTAGGTGATGAAGCCCGAGTGCATCACCCGGTAGGTGAGCGTCGAGCCGGTCGGGCTCGTGTGGGCGAAGTAGCCGCGCCACAGCATGTCGTGGGAATGCTGAAGGGCGGCGATCCGGAGCCGCTGGGAGGGGGCCATCGCCCGCAGGCCATGCGTGGCCCGCGCCTTGTTGATCGCCCGGAGAAGACCGACCCACGGCGGAGTAGTTGCTGCCTGCACCGGTCCCGCGACGACGCCCAAAGCCCCCGCCACGATGACCATCGCGATCACGCGCCGACCCAACCTCATACCGAGATTCATCGGCCGCTGCCCGGCCGGTATTAGTCAAGAATCCGTAAAGATCAGGCCGCCGCGCGCCAGCCGCCGCCGTCGTGCGCGAGCCGCACCGGCTCCCCGGCGCGCACCTCGCCCGACCAGCCGGGAGCCACGATCGCGGCGGCTCCCTCGGCAGCCTCGACCAGCAGCTCGCCCGCCGAGACGGTGATCGTGAGGGGCGTGCCGCGGTGCAGCCACCGGAACCGCAGCCGCTCCCATCCCGGCGGCAGGTGCGGGTCGAGCCGGAACGAGCCGTCGTCGAGCGGACGGGCGCCGGCGCAGCCGAGGACGACCGCCTGCCACAGGCCGCCCTGGGTCGCCATGTGCAGCCCCTCGTTCCTGTTCCCGCGGCTGTCCTCCAGGTCGATCGCGGTCGCGCGGCGCAGATAGTCGTCGGCCTCGTCGTGCAGGCCGACGCGGCGCGCGACGAGCGAGTGGACGGCCTCCGAGAGCGACGAGAGGTGCCGCGTGAGCGGCTCGTAGAGCCGGTAGCTGGCCGCCCGCTCGGCCTCGTCGAACTGCGGCTCGAGGAGCGCCATCAGCATGACGATGTCGGCCTGCTTCACGTCGCGCCACTCCATGCGGTCGCGCTGCCAGGCGAGCTCGTCGCGCCCGGCCCGCTCGTCCGGCGCAAGCGGCAGCGACATGAAGCCCTCGAACTCCTCGATCAGGCCGTCGCCGGTTCGCAGGACGACCATCCGGTCTGCCGCGTCGCGCCAGACCCGCGGCTCGTCCGGCTCCGCCGGCGCCCGGCCGGCCTCGGCAAGGTCGGCGGCGCGGCGCAGGGTCCAGGCCGCCATCTCGTTGGTGAAGCCGCTGTTTCGGACGTGCTCGTGGAGCTCGTCCGGCCCGATCACGTCGTGGAGCTCCAGGCCGCGGTCGGTCTCGACCGCCCGGCTCAGGAAGAAGCGGGCCGCCTCCGCGGTGACCTCGCCGCCGCCGGCGGCCAGGAACGCCTCGTCGCCCGAGGTGCGCACGTAGGTCTCGATCGCCCAGGCGACGTCGGCGACGACATGGATCTCCTGCTGGCCCGTCAGCACCTCGAGCCGGCGTCCGCCCGGCCCGATCACGAACGACGGCGTCACGTCCTCGCCGGTCGCGGCGCTCTCCCACGCGTACCAGGCGCCCTCGAGGCCGGCGTTCTCGGCGTTCCGGCGGGCGGCGTCGAGCGTGAGGACGCGGTACTCCACGATCCGGCGGGCGACGTCGGGCCTGGTCGCGGCGAAGAACGGGAGCTGGAAGATGTCCGTGTCCCAGAAGACGTGGCCCTTGTACCCGTCGCCGGTGAGGCCCTTGGCGCCGATCGACGAGCGGCTGTCCTCCCTCGGAGCCGCGGCGACCAGCTGGGCGGCCGCGAACCGGATGCCGACCTGCGTGTTCTGGTCTCCCTCGATCTCGACGTCCGCGGCCTCCCAGATCTGAGCCCATGCAGCGGTGTGGGCGTCGAGCAGGGCGTCGAACCCGGCGTTCTGCGCCGAGCGGGCGGCCCGCACCGCCGACGGGCCTGGAAGCGGCACGTCGCGCTCGGAGTGGACGGCGACGAACCGGTCGATGACGAGCGCATCCCCGGCCGAGAGCTCACACGCCACCGCCCGGCCTGACATGTCCTCGCGGGTGACGTGCTCGCAGGCCAGCGCCGAGCCGCGCGCGCTCGCGCTGACGGCGAGGGCGTGGTCGACCGCGACGCGGGCCCCAGGCGTGCGGGTGTGCAGGACGGCGATCTCGCCCACCCGGCCGGAGGCGACCATCTCGACGTGGGGCAGCGGGCCGTGACCCTCGTGGGTGCGTACCGCGCTCACGACCTCGACGCGAGCGCCCGGCCCTCCCTCGAGGGCGATCTCGAGCCGGATCGCGCCGACATGCGGGTCGGCGAGGCTCGCGATCCGCTGCGACCGCAGCCGCAGCGTCCGGCCGTCGGGATCGACGCACCGCAGCGTGCGCTCCAGCCGCAGCGCCCGCAGGTCGAGCCGGCGCGCGTGCTCGAGCACCCGCCACTCCCAGGGCCTGAGCGCCCGCCCAGCGACGACGATCTCGGTCGCCGCCCAATCGCCGATCACGACCAGGTCCTCCTGCCCGGCCGCGGCGCCGTCGAAGAGGCCGGCGACGTACGCCCCCGGCATCGAGCCCGGGCCGTCCTCGTCGGCCGTCCCGCGGATGCCCATGAAGCCGTTCGAGACCGCGAAGAGCGTCTCGAGCGACGCCTCGGAGACCGGGTCGTACCCCGACCGCTCGACGACCCAGCCGTCGGGCGGCGGCCGCGGTGCGGCGGCCTCCTCCTCGACCTCGACCCGCGGCGGTGGGGCGGGGCGCGCCGACACCGCCGACTGATCCTCGAGCAGCTTCACGAACGCGCCCGGCCCGCCGCCGAGCTGCACGACGCCGGTGGGCACGCCGTTCGGCTCGCGCCCGACCGACACGATCGTTGCGCCGGCCGCGAGTCGCGACACCATGCGGTAGTCGGAGCCCTCGAAGCCGGCGATCGGGCCGAACTCATCGCCTGCGAGCAGCACCTCTTCGGCGAGGATCGCCCGCGCAGGGGCGAGCCTCCGCATGACGTAGGCGATGGAATCGGACTTGTCCGTGAGCCCGACCTCGACGTGCTTCACGTCGGTCGTGATGCGCGGGTCGCGCAGGCCGGCCGCCCTGGCCGCCTCGTCGGTCATGTCGATGACCGCTCCGATGCCGCCCGGGAGCGCCTCGAGGCGCTCCTCGACCGCCGTCAGGAGCTCACCGATCCGGGACTTGGGCGGATCGGCCCACTGCGGCGTCGGGATCAGGTCGAGCTTGCGCCGGTTGAGCCGGTTTCGCACGATGTCGATCTCGATGCCGTGGTCGGCCTTCAGCCGGTCGCGGACGGCATCGGCGGCCCGGTCGAGCGCGGCGTCCTCCTCCGGCGAGGCCTCCCGCGCCCAGAGCAGCGACCGGGTGCCGTCGGCCTCGTGCGCGTAGACCTCCGACCCGCGGTTCACCATCATGTAGAGGCGCGAGAGCGCCGAGGGCGTGAGGAGCGGGGCGATCTGGCCGCCGACGTTGTCGGCGTTCGTCCCCGTGATGACGACCAGGAGCACGCCCGCGTCGAGCAGCCGCTGCATCGCCCGCGCAAGCTCGGCGGGGCGCTCGCTGCGATCGGTGACGGCGGTGCCGTCCCAGTCGAACGCGATCAGGCGATAGCGATGCTCGCCGAGCGGACCGCGGCCGTCAGGCATCTACTCGATGTGGACGCGCGTCCCGAGCGTGGCGAACTGGTACACGACGATCGCGTCACGATCGTAGATGCGGATGCACCCGTGTGATGCGGGATACGGGGGCACGGATGGGTACTGGTGGAAGGCGTCGCCGCCGTAGAAGTAGCTCGCGTAGGGCAGCCAGACCTGGAACGGCTTCGACCACGACATGAGCGACTTGCTGTAGACGTGGAAGTGGCCGGACGGCGTCACATGGCCCGGTGCTGCCGTCGACACGTGGATGGCGCGCGTCACCTTCCCGCCCTTGCCGATCAGGAGCAGCACCTGGGCGGCCTTGTGCACCTCGACGTGCTTGTGGGCGCGCGACCATGGGTGCGGCCGGAGCTTCGCCTTGTGCAGGCGCCGCAGCGTGATCGGCCCGGCGACGCCGTCCCGGGGGATGCCGTACCAGCCCTGGAACGCCATGACGGCCTGGGCGGTGCGCTCGGAGTAGACGCCGGTCAGCCCGGTCGGCCCCAGATAGCGGAGCTTGACGAGCTTCTTCTGGAGCGCGTGCACGGCGGGCCCGACCGAGCCGACGGAGAGCGACGCGAACGCCGGGGCAGGGACGGCGAGCGCCGCGGCGACGATGGCGATGACGATGACTCCGCGGCGCATGCCCGGCGGATAATAGGGCGCTCCGCGGCCGCCCGCCTCCCCAGGCGCTCGTCCGCGCAACAACGGGGTCAGACCCCGATGTTGCGCGCGGCGACGTTGAGCGCGACGAGGCGCGGCGGCGAGTGGTCGAGCGCGACCACCGCGCAGTGGCAGTGGTCGAGCCACATGCGCCGGTGAAGGCCGGGGGCGATGCCCAGGACGACGGCCGTGACGAGCACCCGGGCCAGCGAGCCGTGCGTCGCGGCGACCGTGGTGCCGGGGAGTTCGCGGACGTCGGCGAAGAACGAGCCCGCCCGGGCGACGGCCGCGTCGTAGGTCTCGGTGCCGTCGGGCCACGCCGGGTCGGTCTCCGAGCGCCAGCGGTGGAACACGGCTGCCAGCGGCCCGGCCTCGATCTCGGCCCCGGTCAGCCCCTCGAACGGGCCCGCATCGATCTCGCGCAGGCGCTCGTCGACGGTGACCGGCGGGTCGCCGGGCGCGGCAGCGGCGATCGCCTCGCCGGTCGCGCGGGCCCGCAGGAGCGGCGAGCACACGACCCGGTCGATCTGCGTCGCGGCCAGGCCTCGAGCCGCCTCGGCGGCCTGGTCGGCCCCCTCCGTGGAGAGCTCGACGTCCGTCCTCGTCGTGAACCGGCCCTCGGCGTTCCAGGCCGTCGCCCCGTGCCGCACGAGCACGAGGCGGCGCTCAGGCGGCCGCGTGCCAGAGGGTCTGGTCATCGCCGATCGGGCTGCGCCGCACGGCGCCGGCGTCCGCCAGCCGCGCGAGCTCGGCCTCGGTTCCGGGCAGGTCGGCCGGGTCGTTGCGCTCGCGGCAGACCTGGGCCACCTCGGCCGTCGTGAGGCCCTGCGGATACTCGGCCAGGAGCTCGGCCGGCTCCGGCTGCGGGCGGCGCGGGAGCTCGGGAGCCAGGTTGGCGACGCACACGTCGTAGGCCTCGAACGACTGGAAGCCGCCCGCGACAAGCGTCCGGCCGTCATAGCGGAAGACGAGGCTCGGCGCGGTGAAGCGGGCGCCGCCGTCGAAGAGGGACGCCCGGCCCTGCGCGATCGCGGGGGCACCGATGCCGGCCGCGGAACGGGCCTCGGCCTTGTCCGCCTGGTAGGCCTCCTCGACGGCCGGGTCGGCCAGGTCGCGCAGCAGGCGGTCGGGGTCGAGCCCGGGCACGGCGCCCGCGATCTCGGTGAGCGCCTCGTCCTCATCCAGCAGGTGGAGCGACGTGAACCACGCCATCCGGACGCCGCGCAGCATGCCCCGCTCGGCAGCCTCGCCCTGGAGGCCGGCGGCCTTCACGGCGCGGCACATTCGCCCCGACGCGACCATGCGGGCCCGCGGCGTCGTGAGGAGCGGCATCCCGAACGTCTCGGAGAACCACCGCCAGCCGTCGACGCGCGACGCCGGCGTCGTCCCGCGCCGCTCGAGGTCGGCGGTGTCCTCTCGCAGCCCGATGGTGACGAGCCGCCACGAGAGCGCGTCGCCGTAGCGCCACTCCAGGGCGCGCATGAACGGCTCCGCCGAGTACGCCCACGGACAGCTCGGGTCCGTGTGGTGGACGACCTCTACCTGCTCCGCCATCGCGGGAAGGGTAGATGCGAAAACCGGCAGGCGTCGCCGCCGCCAGGACCGGCGGCGGCGCGCGGCCGTTGTGCCCACTGATCCTGCGGGATATGCCTCCCCCGGGATCCCGCCGCCGATCATACAGGGTTTTCCAATAACCGGGAAAGTCGGACCGGCGGCGTGACCGCCGTCACATGC
>JAICKX010000060.1 GCA_025927685.1 Thermoleophilia bacterium
GGCCCATCCACTCGGCGTCGCGCTTGGCGAGGTAGTCGTTCACGGTCACGAGGTGGACGTTCACGCCCGCGATCGCGTTCAGGTAGAGCGGCAGCGTGGCGACGAGCGTCTTGCCCTCGCCGGTCTTCATCTCGGCGATGCGGCCCTCGTGGAGCACCATCCCGCCGATCAGCTGGACGTCGAAGTGGCGCATGCCGAGGGTGCGCTTGGCCGCCTCGCGGACGCAGGCGAACGCCTCGGGCAGGAGGTCGTCGAGGTCCTCGCCCTGGTCGAAGCGGCCGCGAAACTCCTCCGTCTTGGCGCGCAGGGCCTCGTCGGAGAGCGCGGCGATCTCGTCCTCGAGGGCGTTGATCTCGTCGACTCGCTCTTGCATCCGCTTGAGGGTGCGACCCTCGCCCGCGCGCAGGATCTTCTGGAAGACGCTCATGGCGATTGGATGGTATCGAACGGGGTCACGGCGGCCGTGACAGCCACCTGCGCTCGGCGCACCAGCGCCGCATCGTGCGGATGCTCGGGGCGCGGGCGGTGTCGGCCGCGTGGCGGGCTCGGAGGGCGGCGATGACCGTGTGCGGCGGGGCGCCGGCGGCGAAATGGTGCTCAGCCTCGGCACGCAGCGTCGGCCACGTGTAGCTGCCGGGCCGGGGCCGGGCGTTCGGGCCCTGGAGGGCGGCGAGGTGCGCCCGGAGCGCCTTGTCCCTGGCGGCCGTGAGGCAGCCGTGCGCCCGCCACAGCCGCTGAAGGGTCAGCACGAGGTCGCGGCCGCCGCGCTGCGTCTGGAACTCCCTGGACGCGTGCGCCTCACACAGCCACACGGAGACGCCGTAGCCCATGTTCAGCTCCTTGGTCCGGCCCCGCGTCCGCTCGACGCAGATCGCGCAGACCACCTGCTTCGTCGGCACCCGGCGCGCCTTGTAGAGCGTCGGGACGTAGGACTGGGGAGAGGGCACGGCACGAGTCTGGCAGGCGAAATGTCGCGGGTGGGTCACGGGGTGTTGCGAGTGTGTGGAGGAATGGAATTGACACTCCGCAGGAGGGCCAAGTGATCGATTCCGGCGCGCTGGCCGCACCCGCCACAAAACCGTGGCGGAACGGAAATGACACCGCGCATAGGGGCCAAGTGGCCGCTCTCCTACCGGTCGACCCTGCCAGAGCCAGGCTGCCGGCCGAGCCGAGCGAGAGCTCGGCCGGCAGCCGTCCGAGGACACGCCCGTGCCCCGGCAGACCAGGGGGAGCCGCTCCGCCTCGCCTTGAGTGATGAGGCCGCGCTCGACCGGCCCTCGCGCACCCGCCACAAAACGGTGCAGAAATGGAAATGACACCCCGCGCCACGGCCAAGTGCCCTTTCCCAGACCGACCCCGCCAAAGCCCCACGCTCCCGGCCGCGCCGCGCCCAGCCGAGCCCGACCTCGACCGACCAGCCGCCGGAGGACACCACCCGTGCGGATCAGCCTCCGCCCGCCCCACCGGTCGCCGCCCCCCACGTGATCAGCACGGGAGCCCACGGAAGCTTCCAGAATCATCCAGTCCAAGCGAAATCCTCACGCCGCCCTCACATCCACATCACGAACGCCGGGGAGACTGCGGGTGGATGGTGAGGTGGCTGAGGTTTTCCGTCGCGCTCTTGGCTGCGCTGGCGGTGGTTGGGACGGTCGCGCCGGCGGCCGGGGCTGCGCGCGTGCCGCGGTTGAAGCACGTGTGGGTCTTCGTCATGGAGAACCACAGCTACGACCAGATCATCGGCAGCCCGCATGCGCCGTACGTGAGCCGGCTGGCGCGGCGGCACGGGACGGCGACGCGGATGTGGGCGGTGACGCACCCGAGCCTCCCGAACTACCTGGCGATGATCGCCGGCGGCACCCGCGGGTGCAACAACAACTCGTGTGAGCGCGGGATCCCCGGGAAGACGCTGACCAGCCAGATGGCCCGGCACGGCCTCAGCTGGCGCGGGTACTTCGAGGGGCTCCCCGAGCGCGGCTACACCGGCGACGACGTCGGCGACTACGTGCAGCACCACAACCCGTTCGTCTACTTCCGCGCGATCACGTCGAAGCCGAAGCAGCGCAACCACATCCTGTCGTTCCACGCCTTCCGGCGGAGCCTGCGCCATCCGCCCGCGCTGAGCTTCATCGTGCCGAGCGACGCGCACAACATGCACTCGAGCGCGATCATCGACGGCGACAACTGGCTGCGGCGGTGGGTCCCGCACATCCTGGCGTCGCGCGGCTACCGCCACCACGGCGCGATCTTCATCACCTGGGACGAGGCCGACAAGACCGACCTCTCGGGCTGCTGCCTGGCGGGCATCAAGGGCGGCCATCAGCCGTTCGTCGCAATCGTCCACGGCGGCCCGAAGCACGTGCGCATCAAGAAGCCGCGCACGGCGTACTCGCTGCTGCGGACGATCGAGGACGGCTTCCGCCTCCGCCACCTCGGCCACGCCGCGCAGGTCAAGCCGCTCTCGAAGTTCTTCTAGCCCTCGCCGTTCTGCGTGGGCTCGATGAGCCCGTAGTTGCCGTCGCGGCGCTTGTAGATCACGTTCACGTCCTCCGACTCCGCGTTCACGAAGACGAAGAAGTCGTGCCCGATCAGCTCCAGCTGGAGCATGGCCTCCTCGGGGGGCATCGGCTTCATGTTGAACTGCTTGGTCTTGACGATCACCGTGGTCTCCTCGTCAGGCAGCGCCGCGGGCTCCGCCGGCGGCGGCGCGTGGTGGACGGCCATGTGCTGGGCGGCCTTCCGTGTCCGCCGCTCGCGGTAGCGCTTGACCTGCCGCTCGAGCTTGTCGGCGACCAGGTCGATCGACGCGTACATGTCGGGCGAGCTCTCCCGGGCGCGCAGGACCGGCCCCTTCGTCCAGACCGTCCCCTCCGCCACCTGGCGCTCTTTTTTCGTGGGGTTGTGCTCCCCCGCGAGCTCGAGCTCGCACCGCGTCTCGTCCGAAAGGTGCTTCGCAAGCTTGCCCAGCTTGCGCTCTGCATGGGAGAACAGGGAGTCTGTGACGTTCACGTTCCTGCCCTTCACCTGAAGCTTCATGGGCGACTCCTCCGGGCGGGTGGGTGCCCCCGAACCATAGTCGGTCACCACCGGACGGCGCGGGCGAGCGTGAAGCCGTCGACGACCTCGGCGCCGGCGTCGCGGAGCGCGCGGGCGCAGGCGTCGAGGGTGGCGCCGGTCGTGTAGACGTCGTCGACGAGCGCAACCGCGGCCGGGGCGGCGGCCGATCGCCGCACACGGAACGCGCCGCGGACGTTGCGGCGCCGGGCGGCGGGGCCGAGCCCCCGCTGCGGCCGCCGCAGCCGCGCCGGCTCGAGCAGGTCGAGCGCCGGGAGGCCCCAGCGGCGGGCCACCTCGCGCGCCACGAGCTCCGCCGGGTGGCACCCGCGCCGGACCGTCCGCCACCAGTCGCCCGGCACCCAGCAGACGGCGTCGCAGCCGCCGGGATCCAGGAGCGCCGCGACCACCGCCCCCGCCGGCACCGCCACCGCCCGCCGGCGTCCGCTCTTCAGATGCCGGACGAGCTCCCGCCCGCCGCCCTCATAGGCCACCGCCGCCGCGGCCTGCCGGAACGCGAGCCGGCGTCCGCGGCACTCGCGGCAGTCCTCGACCGGGATCGCGGTGGGGCGGCCGCAGCGGGCGCACGCCGGGCCGGTCATGTACGGGAGCCGGGCCAGGCACGGCCCGCACACCGGCTCCTCGGAGGACGGGCAGAGGGCGCACCGGGGCGGGAGCAGGATGTCGAGCAGGAGCCGCACCCGCCCACGCTGCCATGTCCGGCGTCACGGATGGCCGGCGGCGAGCACCGGATCCGTCAGGAGAGGAGCACGGGGCCCGTCACGTCCAGGCCGGGGCCGACCCTGCCGGCCAGCTCGGCCGAATCGAGCGCGACGAGGGGGCTGATCTCGACCGGGTGCGCCGGAAGCCCGTCCTCGCCTCGCGGGACCCCCACCCCGGCCTCCTCCAGCCAGGCGGCGTAGACGGCCGAGAGCCGGGCGCGCACCGTCTCGGGCGAGGCCGGCCCGGCGGCGTTCTTCAGCGGCTCGAACTCGGTCGCGCGGTCCGTCTCGATCACGAGCGAGCGCTCGGCCAGCGGCAGCGCGTCGAAGATGAACTGCTCGAACTTGACGGCGTTGGGCTCCTCCGGCTCCACGGCGTTTCCGTGCTCGTCGACGAACCGCACGGGCTTCACCGCCCGGTGGAACGGCAGCCGGGTGCCTCCGGCCGCCAGGCGCCGGGCGAAGGCGACGTCGATCAGGTGAAGCGCGATCGAACCGGCCCACAGCTCGAGGCCGCCGTCCGGCGCCCGCCGCTCCGCGAGCTCGTCCGGCAGGTCGGAGTACTCGATCATCTCCTGGCGCCCGTCGCGCACCACGACGAGCCCGACCTTCTCGGCCGGATCCGTCTTCCGCACCACCTTGGACGACATCTCGGCGCCCGCCCGCCGGTGGGCGCCCAGGAAGCCCGGGTCGCCGATCGCGATCAGCGGGTTGTCGACCTGGAGGTAGAAGATCGTGCGGATCCCGCCGTCGGCCATCTCGGCCAGCGCGCCGCTCCGCTCGAGCGCCCGGATCGTGCCGCCGTGGCCGTCGGGCGAGAGCGCCACGCCGCCGCGCTCCGCGAGCAGGATCCGGCCGCTCGACCGGTCGACGGCGGGCATCTCGCCCTGGACGAAGAGGCGCAGCTTCTCGACGCCGAAGCCGCCGTGCTCGTCGAAGAACGCGGCGGTCTCGGCGTGGTTCTGCGGGCTCGTCATCACGTACAGCGGCACGCTCACGCCGTGGCGGCGGCCCAGCGCGACCACCTTCTCGGCGTGGATCTGGAACAGCGTGCGATCGCTGACGGGGCCGATCGGGTAGCAGCCCTTGGGCCCGTCGAACCCGAGCCGCGTCCCCTGCCCGCCGGCCACGATCACGACCGCCACCTCGCCCGCGGCCAGCATCCCCCGTCCGGCGAGCACGTCCTCAGGCCCCGGCCGGGCCGCCTCGGGCGGGCGGATCTCGCCGGGAGCCGCCGCGGCCGCCGGCTCGTCCTCCAGCAGGTTCGCCACGAGCTCGTCGATCAGGTCGAGGTCGATCTCCCCCACCTCGCCCGCCAGCCGCTCCCGCTCCGGCTCGCCGAGCTCGTCCCAGAAGCGCAGCAGCTGCTCCTGGCCGTGGCGCTCGAGCCGGGCCCTGAGCTCGTTCACGTCGGGTCCGCTCAGCTGAACAGGTACGGCGGCCGGTGCACGCCGTGCTCGGTGACGATCGCGCTCACGTACTCGGCCGGCGTCACGTCGAAGGCCGGGTTGTAGACGCCCACGCCCGCGGCGGCGCCCGCTCCGACCTCCTCCGGGCGGCGGTGCTCGATCGGGATGTCGCGGCCGCGCTCGATCGCCGGGTCGATGGTGGACGTGGGCGCCGCGACGTAGAAGGGCAGGCCGTGCGCCCGCGCCAGCACGGCCAGGCCGTACGTCCCGATCTTGTTGGCGGTGTCGCCGTTTCGGGCGATCCGGTCGGCCCCGGTCACGATCGCGTCGACCTTCCGCTCGGCCATGAGCCAGGCGGCGGTCGAGTCGGTGACGAGCGTCGCCGCGATGTCCTCCTGCCGGAGCTCCCAGGCCGTGAGCCGCGCGCCCTGGAGGAGCGGGCGGGTCTCGTCGACCCACACGTGCAGGCCCGGCCCGCGCCGGTGGGCGGCCCGGATCACGCCGAGCGCCGTCCCGAACCCGCCCGTGGCGAGCGCGCCGGCGTTGCAGTGCGTCAGCACCTGGGCGCCGGCCCGCAGGAGGCCCGCGCCGTGCTCCCCGATCCGCTCGCAGCGCTCGACCTCGTCGGCGTGGATCGCCTCGGCCTTCGCCCGCAGCGCCTCGCGGAGGGCCGCCGGGCCCGCGTGCGCGGCGGCCGCCTCCTCCGTCATGCGGGCCACCGCCCAGGGCAGGTTCACCGCCGTCGGACGCGCTGCCGCAAGCCCCGCGCCGGCCCGGGCGACGTCCTCCCGCAGCACCTCCACGCTCCCGGCGTGGCTGCGCACGGCTGCGAGCGCCATCCCGTACGCCGCCGCCACGCCGATCGCCGGCGCGCCGCGCACGGCCATCTCGCGGATCGCGCCGGCCACCTCCTGCCAGGTCGTGAGCCGCAGCTCCACCGTCTCCTGCGGCAGACGGCGCTGGTCGAGGAGGACGACGGCGTCGTCCTCGAGGCGCAGGATCGCGTGCGGGCTCAGGATGTCGGTCGTGACAGGTACCGCGCGCTCCTCCGGCTCACGTGCCCTCGTCCCACGTGTCCATGTAGCGGCGCTGCTCGTCGGTCAGCGTGTCGATCGCGAACGACATGCTCTCGAGCTTGAGCCGGGCGACCTCGTCGTCGATCTCCTTCGGCACGGTGTAGACGCGCGGCTCCAAACCGGCGTGGTTCTGGGCCACGTACTCGGCGGAGAGGGCCTGGTTTGCGAAGCTCATGTCCATGACCGACGCCGGATGCCCCTCCGCCGCGGCCAGGTTCACGAGCCGGCCCTCGGCGAGCAGGTAGAGCCCGCGCCCGTCCGGCATGTCGAACCGCTCCACGTGCGGGCGCGCCGCCGCCGAGGAGACGGAGAGCTCGCGCAGCGCCGGGATGTCGACCTCGACGTCGAAGTGCCCGGTGTTCGCGAGCACGGCGCCGTCCTTCATGGCCTCGAAGTGCTCCCGCCGGATGACGTGCTTGTTGCCGGTGGCCGTGACGAAGATGTCGCCCAGCTTCGCCGCCTCGGCGATCGGCGCGACCCGGAAGCCGTCCATGACCGCCTGGAGCGCGGCCAGCGGGTCGACCTCGACCACGACCACGTGGGCGCCGTGGCCCCGGGCCCGGTCGGCCAGGCCGCGGCCGCACCAGCCGTAGCCGCACACCACGAAGGTGCGCCCGGCGAGCAGGATGTTCGTGGCCCGGATGATCCCGTCCACGGTCGACTGCCCGGTGCCGTAGCGGTTGTCGAAGAGATGCTTGGTATTGGCCTCGTTCACGGCGACGATCGGGAAGCCCAGCGCGCCGGCTCGCTCCATCGCCCGAAGGCGAATGACCCCGGTCGTCGTCTCCTCGGTGCCCGCCAGGACGTCGCCCAGCATGTCCCTGTGATCCTTGTGCAGCGTCGAGACCACGTCGCAGCCGTCGTCCATCGTGATGTGCGGCCGGTGGTCGACGGCCGCTCCGATGTGGCCGTAGTAGACGTCGTTGGGCTCGCCGTGGATCGCGTAGACCGCCACCTCGTACTCCTCGACCAGCGCCGCCGCCACCTCGTCCTGGGTCGAGAGCGGGTTCGACGCGCACAGGAGGACGTCGGCGCCGCCCGCCTTCAGCGTGCGGGCCAGGTTGGCGGTCTCGGAGGTGACGTGCAGGCACGCGGAGACGCGCAGGCCGGCGAGCGGCCGCTCGGCGGCGAAGCGCTCGCGGATCGCGGCCAGGACCGGCATCTGCCGGTCGGCCCACTCAACCCGCATGACGCCCTGGGGCGCGAGGCCCGGGTCGTGGATGTCCGACGGGACCGTCGTGCTCACGGGCGCCACTATAGCCGCGCGCTGCCGGCCGCCACGGTTGGGCGCAGCCGGGCCACGAGCAGCGCCAGACCGACCAGCCCGACCCCTGCGAGCATCACCGCCACGGCCCAGCCGACGCTCTGCCCGGCGACCGCCGCGACGGCGCAGATCCAGAAGAGGCCGTCGCCGGCCCTGATCCACATGAGGCCCGGCAGGTCGAGGGCCGCGGCGGCGAGGAGCGTCCCTGCGACGGCCGCCGTCAGCGCCAGGTGCCACAGGCCGAAGGAGCCGAAGCCGCCGTCGCCCAGCCCGAACGCGCAGGCCACGGGCGCAAGCAGCGCGGCGGTCCGGAGGGCGTTCGCAGCCACCTCCCGGTCGCGCCGGAGCAGCAGGATCCCGACGGCGAGCGCAAGCGCGAACTGGCCGGCCACGAGCCAGGCGGCCGTGTCGTCGGCGAGAAACCCGGCGATGTCGGAGGCGAAGCCGGTGAACGCGACGAGCGAGGCGGAAAGCCCCCACGAGGTCAGGCGCACGTGCCGCACCACCGCGTGCATCGCGGCGACCACCGCGACGGCGCTCGCCGAGGCGACGAGGCCGTAGCCCGGGCCGGCGTCCGCCGCGACGCCGGCCGTCATGTAGGCGAGCCCGAGCGCGACGTAGCCGACCATTCCCGCCAGCTCGATCTCCCAGCGCTTCGCTCCGCGCCTGTGGAGGACGATCGCCGTGCCGAGCGCCGCGGCCGGGAACAGGAACGGCCCCACGAGCTGCCCGGCGTACGGGTAGCCGTCGTAGCCGAGCCCGAACAGGAGCCCGAGCCCGAGCAGGAAGACGATCGCGCCGGCCGCGCGGAGGAGGCCCACCGGGCCGGGCCGCTGCGCCCGGTCGGCGCGGGCCAGCAGACGGCGCACGTCCCGCTCGTCCACCTGTCCGGACTCCAGGGCGGCGCGCAGCTCGGCGAGGACGTCGTCGTATCGCATACAAGCTATAAGTAGCGTGGGTGCGCTACGGCGTCAAGGGCCGCTACTCGTCCAGCGCCTGTTTCAGCGCCGTGATGGCGTCCACAGGCGTCGGGTCGACCCCGCGCGCAAGCGCCGCGTGGTACGTCACCCAGTCGCCGGTGGCGACCAGGCTGAACGCGCGCGCCGTCCGCGAGGGGCCGTGGCCCTCGAGCGCGGCGACCACGCTGGCGTGCGGCCGGGCCAGGTCGAGCGTGACGTCGATCCGGCGCCGGATCTCGACGGGCTCGTCCGGATCGCGAAGCGCGACGATCGCAAACCCGCGCCCGTCGGCCCCCTCCCAGCCGACGATCTCGTTGTGGCCGAGCTCCGGGAAGGCGTGGCTGAAGGCGTGCATCTTGGCGTTCTCGTTGAACTGGGTCTTCCAGCGGTACGCCACGGCGCCCAGCGGGCCGGAGCCGTAGACGAGGGGGACGGTCCCGGCCAGCCGCCGCCCGAGCTCCGCGGCCGCGTCGCGGTCGCACGCCTCGACGCCCTGGGCGCACTCCTCGGCAATGCCGTCCGCCGAGAGGCCGCAGGCGGCGAAGGCACCGGCCATCGCGCCGAACAGGTACCCGAGCGCGGCCCGGGGCTGCATGCCTCCGGGGACGATCGCGCACGGGAAGCCGAGCTCCTCGGCGAGCTGCGCCAGGGCGCCGCCGGACGCGACGCCGAGGAGTGCGGCGCCCTGGGCGTGGGCCTGGTGGGCGCACGCCAGCGTCTCGGCCGTGTTGCCGGAGTAGCTCGTGCAGACGACCAGCGTGCCGGGGCCGGCCCAGGCCGGCACGCCGAAGCCGCGCACGCGCGTGATCGGCACCGGGCAATCGGCGGCGACCAGCGCCCGCAGGAGCTCGCCCCCCATCGCCGAGCCGCCCATGCCCGCCATGACGACGGCGGCCGGCAGGCCCAGCTGCATGCCCGCCTCCGCACCCGTCCGCTCGCCGGCCCGAAGCTGCTCGGCCATCCCGGCGATGGCGTCGGACATGCCCGACGGATCGGCCTGGAAGGTCACCACACGGATTCTCCAGTTCTTCCCACCACCAGATTGTCCATGGTGACGCCCGCCGGGACAAGCGCTCCGGCGAGAACGACCGACCCGTGGACGTGCGCGCCGGCCTCGATCCGGCACCCGGGGCCGATCACGGAGCCCTCGACGACGGCCTTCGGATCGACGACGGCGGTCGGGTCGACGAGCCCGCCGGGCGGCATCCGCTCGAGATTCGCGGCCAGGTAGCTGGCCGGCGTCCCGATGTCGATCCATGCGCCCTCGTCGGCGAGCGCGCAGAGCCCCTCCCCCACGAGCTGCGGGAAGACGTCGTACTCGACCGACACCGAGCGGCCCGGCGGGACCAGGTCCAGGACGCCCGGCTCGGCGACGTAGGTGCCGGCATTGATCGTCCTGACCGGGGTCGAGCCCGGCGGCGGCTTCTCGATGAAGGCGGTGACGGCGCCGTCCCCGTCGGTGGCGACGACGCCGTACCGGCTCGGGTCGTCGACCGGGTGAAGGGCGATCGTCATGCGGGCGCCGCGATCGCGGTGAAACGCGACGAGCCCGGTCAGGTCGAGATCGGTGAGGACATCGCCGTTGCAGGCCACGAAGGTCTCGTCGATTGCAGCCTCGCGGGCCGCGAACGCGATCGCGCCGCCGGTGCCGAGCGGCTCGGGCTCGACCACGTAGTCGAGCTCGTCACCGAAGTGGGCGCGGATCGCGTCGGGCTTGTAGCCACAGGCGAGCACGATGCGGTCGACGCCGTGCGAGCGCAGGTGCTCGACCTGGTGCTCGAGGAAGGGGCGATTGGCGATCGGCAGCATCGGCTTGGGCGTCGTGTATGTGAGGGGGCGAAGGCGCGTGCCCTCGCCGCCCACCAGGACCACGGCGATCACGAGACGGCGTCCGCCCGATCCGCCGCGATCCGCAGCATGTCGGCGGGGTCGGCCGGCCGGCCGACGGACTCGTACGCGAAGCCGGCTGCGCGCGCCTGGCGCGGATCGAGGAGGTTTCGCCCGTCGACGATGAGCGGGGTGGCCATCGCCTCCTTCACTACCCGCGTGGCGAGGTGGCGGAACTCGCCCCACTCCGTCACGATCACCGCGGCGTCGGCGCCCGTCACCGCCTCGAGGACGGAGCCGGCCAGCTCCACGCCGTCGCCCAGGACACCGCGGGCCTTCTCCGTCGCGACCGGGTCGTAGGCGACGACGTCCGCGCCCTCGGAGCGAAGGCGGGAGGCGAGCACGATGCTGGACGCCTCGCGCATGTCGTCGGTGTTGGCCTTGAAGGCCAGTCCGAGCATGGCGATCCGGCGGCCGCGCAGCGATCCCAGGTGCTTCTCGAGCTTCCCGACCACGCGCCGCTTCTGGAGCTCGTTCACCTCGATGACCGCCGTGAGGAGCTGGAAGTGGTAGCCGGAGTTGCCCGCCAGCTGCTTCAGCGCGTTCACGTCCTTCGGGAAACATGACCCACCGAAGCCGATCCCCGGCCGCAGGAAGTGCGGCCCGATTCGCTCGTCCAGGCCCATCCCCTGCGCCACGACGCCGACGTCCGCACCCACCTCCTCGCACACGTTCGCGATCTCGTTGATGAACGAGATCTTGGTGGCCAGGAACGCGTTCGAGCCGTACTTGATCATCTCCGCCGAGGCGACATCCGTGCGGATGACCGGCGCCTCGATGTCGGCGTAGAGGTCGGCCACGGCCTGGCCGTCGGCCCCCTCGAACGCGCCGATCACGATCCGGTCCGGCTCCATGAAGTCGGCCAGCGCCCGGCCCTCGCGCAGGAACTCCGGGTTCGAGACGTACCCGATCTGGTCGAGGCCGCGAGCCGTGAGCTCCAGCCGCACCTTGTCGCCGGTGCCCACCGGCACGGTCGACTTCATAACCAGGACGTGGCGCGTCCCGGTCTGCGGGATTCCCGCCACGACCGCGTCGACCCGCGAGAGATCGGCGTCGCCCGACGCCGTCGGCGGCGTGTCGACGCAGACGAAGACGATGCGGCAGCGCCTGAGCACGTCCGCCAGCTCGAGGGTGAACGAGAGCCGGGCCCGGTTTCGCTCGAGCAGCGACTCGACGCCCGGCTCGTAGATGGGCACCCGGCCGGCGAGCAGCGCCTCGATCCGCTCCGGGTTCACGTCGCAGCAGACGACGTCGTGGCCGAGGTCGGCGAAGCACGCGGCCGTCACCAGCCCCACGTAGCCCGCGCCGACGACGCCGACGGCGGTCCCGTTCCCCCTGGCCGCGCTCATCCCGTTGGCCGCAGCGAGCGCGCGATCGCGACCATCTCCGGATTCGTCAGGTCGTCGAGCAGCGTGTTGATGACCCAGTACACGCGCCGCTTCCACGTGAACGCGACCATGTGCAGGTGCGGGCCGTTGTAGTAGAAGCGGTAGACGCGGCCGTCGAGCTTCCGCGTCGTCGCCGGGTTGGCGAGGATCGGCGCATCGACGAAGCCCGTCTCCTCGATGCCCCAGTACGCCCCGTTGACGGCGGGCATCCGGAACATGGCGTACATCGAGTTGTAGCCGTGGCCGGCATTTCGGATGACGTACGTCCGGATCGGCATGTTCGTCGTGAACGGCGCGAACTCGGACGCGCTCTGCGTCACCGTCGGGTACATCCCGGGGAGGTGCGCGCGGTGCGCGGCGTCGCGGAACTGCTGGAGGTAGACCTGGTTGTCGGGCGTGATCGTGTCGGGCAGGGCCGAGCTCTGCGCCTTCTTGGGCGGGTGGATCGCGAGCTTGCCGCCGTAGTCCGTCCCGAGCACCGTCACGACCTCGGCCGAGGCTCCGCTGAAGGTCGCCGGCAGCGGGCCGGTCTGGCCGGTGCCGAGGATCTTCCGCACGTCGCCCGCCGCCTTCTGGAACCCGGACCGGTAGTAGACCCAGGTCTGGGTGTAGCTCTGCGTGTCGGCGTTGGCAGACGACGTCGGGTAGCCGAAGCCGCCGAGCGCGGTGGCCGTCGTCCCGGCCTCGCCCTCCTTCGTCGTGCCGTTCAGGACCGAGACGGTCACCGACGCCGGCGGGACGGCGGGCTTGAACTTCGGCTTCGCCGGCTTCGCCGGCTTCCTGCCCGTCGGGAGCTGGCCGGTGGGCGAGGACAGCGTCTGCGGGTGGGTGAACTGGTGGACCGCGCTCTTCACCGCGTCAGGCGTCGCGAACACGACGGAGGCGTCGCCCTCCATGCCCGTCGTCGCCTCGAGCCGGGCCGAGACGAAGTGCCCGGCCAGCGAGGGAGCCAGCGTGGCGTACTTCACGAAGGTGCGCACGCTCGGCGAGCCGCCCTTGGCGCCGATCTGGACGTTGCTCGAGATCGTGTCGAGCAGGTTCTTGATGTCGGGCAGGTCGGTCAGCGAGATCCCGTGGAAGCGGCTCGCGGCGCGCTGCTCGAACGCGCGCAGGAACGTCTGCTGGCGGGCGTTTCGGTAGAAGTCGGAGTCGGTGTGGCGGTAGCGGCTGAACGCGAGCGCATCGGCCCCGTACAGGAGCTGGTAGCCGGGCTTCACGTCGATCGCCGAGTAGCGCTCGCCGATCGGCGAGGCGTCGTTCATCGCCTGCGTGTGCAGGTAGTACTCGTCGACGGGGACGTACACGCCGCTCAGGTTGTTCACGAGGTCGCTGAAGCCGCGGAAGTCGACCACCGCCACATAGTTGACCTTGAGGCCCGTGAGGTTCTTGACCGTCTCGAGGGCGAGCTTGGTCGGGCTCGAGCCCTGGAGCTGGGCCCCGTCGGAGAAGGCGGCGTTGATGCGGTCCATCCCGAATCCCGGGATCTCGACCCACAGGTCGCGCGGGAAGGAGAGCAGCGACACCACGTGGTGCTTCGGGTCGATCCGGACCAGCATGAAGGTGTCCGACCGCGACGGGGATGACCCGTCCGTGTAGCGGTGGTCGGAGCCGATGACGAGGGCGGTGACCGGCGCGTCGGCCTGCGGCAGGAGGTCGAGCGCCTTGGTGGCCTCCTTCACGTCCTTCGAATTGCTGGTGATCCGGCTGTAGTCGCCGTAGAGCCAGTAGGCGACCGCGGCCACGAACGCCAGCAGCACGAGGAAGATGCTCCCGAACGTCCAGAGCGCGATCCGCACCCACCGCCGCTTACGCTTCTTCGGCGGCTTGCCGCCGCCGTAAATCGTCATCTTGGGCCGCGCGCTGGCGGGCGGCGGCGTGGGCGGGGTCTGCGTTGCCATCGGCTCCTGGGGCGCGCCGGCGCCGGCGCGGGGTCGCAAGAGTATAGACACCTCCCCCTTCGACCAATGCGGCCGAAGTCATTCCGGGGAGGGCCGAATCTCCGCCTGGATGCCCCATCCAGCCGGGCCGGAACCCCGTTCCTCCTGGAACCACGGATAGGCATCGGTGAGCAGCCACAGGTACGCCCAGACGCGGGCCTGGAAGCGCTGGCAGACCTCCATGACCTCGAACATCCCGGACGGCATCCGCGCCGTGATGAGGATCGTCCACCACGCCACGAAGCTCGCGAGGAGCGCGAACACCTGGAGGAAGTAGAGGAGGACGAGCGCGGGCACGGCGAGCGGCAGGCGGCAGAGCGTCGTGAGCCGTGAGCGGGCCGCCGGCTCCTCGACCGACACGTCGACGGGGCCGCCGGCCCGAGACTGGGAGAACGACGGGAACCCGTCGGTCACGAGCAGCCAGTAGCAGCCCACCCGGGCCGTGTACCGAAGCGCCCCGGCGACGAACCCGGCGAGCGGCCGCGGGGAGCGGCCCGTGGCGAGGATCGAGACCCAGGCCGCGGCGACGGCGGCCGTCGCCGCCAGGCCGACGGCGAGCGCGGCCACGAGATGCGGCAGCGCCAGGAAGAACCGCAGGGCGGCCGTGAGCCGCGAGCGGCGCTCGCGGTACTCGATCCGGACGTGCACCGGGTGGTCCACGCCCGGCCTCTCCCTCAGCGGCTCCCCGCGACCTTGGTCAGCGCCTCGGCGAAGGCCGCCTCGCGCCGGGCCGCGTAGACGTCGCCGTCGCCGCCCTCGGCGCGCTCGAGCGCCGAGCGGGCCTCGTCGAGCCGGCGAGACGCCTCCGACGCGTCGATCGCCTCGGCGTCCACGGCCTCGCCCACCAGGACCACGGCCCGGTTCTGGCGCACCTGGAGGTAGCCGTCGTCGGTGGCGTAGCGCCTGACCGCGCCCTGGTCGTCGGTGATGCGCGTCTCGCCGGGCTTGAGGAGCGAGACCAGCGGCGCGTGATTCGCGAGGATGCCGAGCTCGCCGGCCGCGCCGGGCACGACGAGCATCTCGGCCTCACCCTGGAAGGCGAACCCCTCCGGCGTGATCAGCTCGACGGGATAGGGCGGATGGTCGGGCATCGGATGCCTGCTCGGGCCTACGCGGCCGTCTTCAGCTTCTCGGCGGCCTCGAGGACGTCCTCGATCGGGCCCACCAGGTAGAACGCCTGCTCCGGCACGTCGTCGTGCTTGCCGTCGAGCACCTCCTGGAAGCTGCGGATCGTGTCCTCGAGCTTCACGTACTTGCCGGGGGTGCCGGTGAACGGCTCGGCGACGTGGAACGGCTGGCTCAGGAACCGCTCGATCTTGCGGGCCCGCTGCACGATCAGCTTGTCGTCGTCGGACAGCTCGTCCATGCCGAGGATGGCGATGATGTCCTGGAGGTCCTTGTATCGCTGGAGCACCTCCTGCACCCGGGTGGCGGTGCGGTAGTGCTCCTCGCCCACCGAGCCGGGCTGGAGGATGCGCGAGTTGGAGTCGAGCGGGTCGACGGCCGGGTAGATGCCCTTCTCCGAGATCGACCGCGAGAGCACCGTCGTCGCGTCGAGGTGGGCGAACGACGCCGCCGGGGCCGGGTCGGTCAGGTCGTCGGCCGGCACGGAGATCGCCTGCAAGGAGGTGATCGAGCCCTTCGAGGTCGAGGTGATCCGCACCTGGAGCTGCCCCCTCACGCTCGCGAGGGTCGGCTGGTAGCCCACGGCGCTCGGCATGCGGCCGAGGAGCGCCGACACCTCTGACCCGGCCTGGACGAAACGGAAGATGTTGTCGATGAAGAGCAGCACGTCCTGGTTCTGCTCGTCGCGGAAGTACTCGGCCATGGTGAGGCCGGAGAGGCCCACCCGCAGGCGCGCTCCCGGCGGCTCGTTCATCTGGCCGTAGACGAGGGCGGTCTTCGAGATGACGCCGGACTCGCTCATCTCGAGCCACAGGTCGTTCCCCTCGCGGCTGCGCTCGCCGACGCCGGCGAAGACCGAGAGGCCGCCGTGCACCTGGGCGATGTTGTTGATGAGCTCGAGGATCAGCACGGTCTTGCCGACGCCGGCGCCGCCGAAGAGGCCGACCTTGCCGCCCTTCACGTACGGCGCGAGCAGGTCGACGACCTTGATCCCCGTCTCGAAGATCTCGGTGGTCGGGCTGAGGGTCTCGAACGCCGGCGGCTCCCGGTGGATCGGCCAGCGCTCGCCCTCCTCGATGGGGTCGCCCTTGTCGACCGGCTCGCCGAGGACGTTGAAGATCCGCCCCAGCGTCCGCTCGCCGACCGGCACGGTGATCGGGCCGCCGGTGTCGACGACGTCGAGGCCGCGGGCCAGGCCGTCGGTCGCGTCCATCGCGATCGCCCGCACCCGTCCGTCGCCCAGGTGCTGCTGCACCTCGGCCACGAGCCGCCCGCCGTCGGGCAGGGTGATCTCGAGCGCGTTGTAGATCCCGGGCAGGGTGCCGGAGAAGACGGCGTCGATGACGACGCCCTTGATCTCGACGATCCTGCCGACGTTCGAGGACTGGCCGTTCTCGGACAATGTGACTCCTTGTGCGGCGCGCGTAGGGGGAGGAATTCGGCTCCGGGAGCCGGATCGTATCACTCGGAGGCGAGCGTGGGCTCCGACTTCGTTACACGCCTGAGGCGCCACTTGCGGCGCTCCGCGGGCCGCGCTTGCGCGGCCTCGGCGAGGACGCGCGAGCGCTCCACGGCCGCCGCCACACGGGCGGCGTGGTCGAGGTGTCAGACCCGCGAGGAGACGGCGGAGATCATCGGCATGCCGCCCGAAAGTGTAGTCGCACTCAGACGGGGAGCCGGGTGAGCGGCCAGCGCTCGCCCGGGTCGAACGGCTGCCGCTCGCTGCGCATGATCAGCATGTCCTGGCCGAGGGAGCGCAGCGCGACGAGCTGCGGGGGCTTCTCGGGCGCCTGGTGCACCGTCCGGGAGCCGGCGGTGAACACGCCCAGCGCGAACGCGGCGGCGACCGCCGCCGCAACGCCGGCACCGCGGCGGGCGACGCGCGCACGCCGCCGCCGGGGACCGCGCACCTGCGGCAGCGCCACCGGCTCGGCCGGCGCCGCCGCGCGCACCGCGTCCGCGAGCCACCCGGCGCACTGCTCGAAGCGGGCGCAGTCTCCGCACCGGCGCAGATGCGACGCGAGCGCGGCCCGCTCGAGCTCGGAGAGCTCGAGGTCGAGCGCCTGCGATGCCAGTGCCCGCGCGCCGTCGCAATCAAGTCGTGAAGGGCTCGCCACGGTCTCCCTATCGACGTCCGGCCTGAAGAAACGTTAGCGCCACTTGTTGGGCCGCAGTTAGAGCAGCCCGTCGCGGGGGTCGACGGCGACGCCGACCGCGAGGCAGGCCATCCCGAGCGTGATGAAGAGCGCCGACGACGACAGGCTGTCCTTGAGGTCCTCCGCGCTCGCCCAGCGGGCGCTGCCGCCGCCTGCGGCGAGCGACCCCAAAAGGCCCCCCGACCCCTGCCCGCCGGTGGTCCGGACCGGCGGCCGGATGCCGTAGAGCACGCCCACCACGAGCAGCAACGAGCCCACGAGGTAGAAGCCCATGGCGAGCGACCGGCGGATGCCGGCCCCGAGCAGCAGGCCGAGCACGAGCGAGACCACCGCCGTGAGCGCGTCCAGCCCGGCGATCAGGAGGAGCAGCCGGCGCAGGCCCGCGGCATATCGCTGCCACCGCGGCCCCACGGGGGTCAGGTCGACGGCCGCGCGGGCAGGCGCAGGTCGTGCATCGGCCACGTCTCGAGCGGGAAGTGGCAGGCCGCCTCGCCGCCGCCCCCCTCCTTGCGCTCGAGCGGCGGTTCCTCGACGTCGCAGATGCCCGGCTGGAAGCGTGGGCAGCGGGGATGGAACCGGCACGCGGACGGCGGGTTGATCGGGCTCGGCACGTCGCCCTCGAGGACGACGGGCACGCGGCTTCGGGCCGCGCGCGGGTTCGGGATGGGCACGGCCGAAAGCAGCGCACCGGTGTACGGATGCCGGGGACGGCCGTGAAGCTCCGCGGCCGAGCCCACCTCGACGATCTTGCCGAGGTACATCACGGCGATCCGGTCGGAGATGTGGCGCACCACGTCGAGGTCGTGGGCGATGAACACGTACGTCAGCCCGAACTCGCGCTGCAGGCGCTTCAGCAGGTTCAGGATCTGGGCCTGGACGGAGACGTCGAGCGCCGAGACCGGCTCGTCGCACACGATCATCTTCGGCCGGATCGCCAGGGCGCGGGCGACGCCGATCCGCTGCCGCTGGCCGCCGGA
>JAICKX010000148.1 GCA_025927685.1 Thermoleophilia bacterium
CTCGCCGTCGTCCACGAGCTCCGCGATGCGGGCCGCCAGCGTCTCGGCCTCGGCACCGCGCCAGCTCTCCCCCGCCTCCCGGAACCCGGCCTTGTCGGTGAGGAGGAGCTCGACCCGGCCGCCGGCCGGTGGCTCGCCGGCGTGGCCGGCCTCGGCCAGGAGCGGCGTGTAGCGGTCGCCGAAGTCGCGCGCGAAGGCCTCGTTCACGGCCGCGATGACGTGCGGGCGCGAGCGGTGGTTGCGGCGCAGCGCGATCAGCCCGTCGCCGGCCGCGGCGCGCTGCCCGCGGTAGACCGAGACGTCGGCGTGGCGGAAGCGGTAGATGCTCTGGAACTCGTCGCCGACGAAGAAGAGCTCGCCTCCGGCGACCAGGTCGATCAGCTCGCATTGGAGCCGGTTCGTGTCCTGGAACTCGTCCACGAGCACGTCCGCGAACCGGTCCCGGTAGGCCTCGGCCAGATCCGGACGGGCGCGCAGCAGGTCGCGGGCGCGCAGCTCGAGGTCGGCGAAGTCGACCAGGCTGCGGGCGTCCTTCAGGTCGCCGTACGCGGCGTCGAGCAGCACGAGCAGGCGCTCCAGCTCCGCAAGGTCGGAGGCCGCCAGCTGGTCGCGGGCGGCCTGCTCGAGCTCGCCCAGCCGCTCGCAGTAGTCGGCGTTCCCGGGCGCCCTGCGCACCCGGTAGGCCGCGAGGTCGGTGAGGACGGCGGTTGCCGGGTCGGCGTCGAGGAGCGCCCGCAGGGCGCCGGCCTTCCCGGAGCCGGCGAGGCCCTCCGCTGCCGCCCTGGCCGCGGCCCGGGCGGGGGCGAGCTCGCAGCAGTCGGCCGGGCGCAGGTCGAGCGGCCGTCCGGCGCTTCGAAGGCGAGCGTGGGCATCGAGCATCATCGGCCGCAGCCGGCGGCGGCCATACGTCGCGAGCAGGTCGACGCGCCGGTCGGGGCCCTCGGCCAGGAAGCGCTCGAGCCCGAGGTCGAACGCCTCGTGGAGGAGCATCCCGGCGCGGACGTCGTCGGCGATCGCAAACCGCGGGTCGAGCCCGGCCTCGAACGCGTGCGCACGCAGGATGCGAAGGCAGAAGCGGTGGATCGTCGAGATCCAGGCGGTGTCGACGGCCCGGGCCTGTTCCATCTCGCCCGCCAGCTCGAGACCCTCCCGGACGCGGCGGCGGAGCTCCGCGGCGGCCCGGTCGGTGAACGTGATCGCGAGCAGGCGGTCGATCGGCGTGCCGTCGCGGAACCGGCGCAGCACGCGCTCGACCAGGACGGCCGTCTTCCCGGTGCCCGCGCCGGCCGAGACGAAGACGTGCCCCCGCCGCTCGACCGCCTCACGCTGCTCCTCGTTGAAGCGGTCGCTCACGGCCGCGGCACCCGGCAGATCGCGTGCTGGGTGCACCAGGCCGGACAGTCGCCCCAGCGCGGGTCGTGGCGCACGCGCCCGGCCCGCATCCCGGCGACCGCCTTCTCGGCCCGCTCCCGGGCCCGCTCGACCTGGCCCCAGAACGTGTCGGCATCGACGATGTCCGCCGGCGCGATCCCGGCCGAGCCGATTTCGCCGGCCAGCACCAGTCCGCGGGCGGCGCGCTTGCCGGCCAGCGCCCGGTACATCCCGCCGACCGGCTCGATCCCGAGCAGATCGCGCAGGGCGAGGATGTAGAGCGGGATCTGGAGGCGGCCCTCGCGCTCCATCTCGACCGCGGAGTGGGCCGAGGCGCCCGACTTGTAGTCCCACACGAGGCCGCGCGGCGACATCGCCGGGTCGACGTCGATCCGGTCGATCTGGCCCGACACGTGGAAGTCGCCGATCGCAAGCCCCTCCTTGAGGCCGGGGGCGGCCATCGGGCTCCCGAAGCGCACCTCGTAGCGGCGGGGGACGAGCGGCAGGGCGAGCTCCGTCTCGCCGCGCAGGAACGCGTCGAGGTCGCGCTCGAGCGCCCGCGCAAGCTCCTTGCCGGCCACCGAGTCCGGCACCTTCTGTCCGGCGAGCGCCTCCTCCAGGCAGCGGCGCATGAGCGCGTACGCGGCCGGCAGGTCGTCCCGGGTCAGGCGCTCGACGCCGACCTCGGCCGGGAGCTGCGCGTAGAAGCGGGCCAGCGTGGCGTGCGCGATCGAGCCGCGCGTGCGCGCGTCGAGCTCGAAGTCGATCTGGCGCGGATCGAGCACCCGCTCGACGAACCACATCGACGAGCAGTCGACGTACTTCTCGAGCTCGGTCACCGAGAAGCGGTCGGTGGCGGCGAGGTCGGCGCGGAGCTCGGAATCGCGGACGTCCGAGTCGCGCCGGACGGCCGATGCGGCCCGCACCAGCTTGCGCTCCCAGCCGGTGGCAGCGGCGACGGCCGTGGCCCACTCCGCGTCGTCGCGCAGGCTGCGGGCGAGCGCGCGCAGGCGCTCGCGGTCGGACGGCGCCTCGGCCAGCGGGTAGGAGACGTCCGCCAGGCCGCGGCGGCGCACCAGCCCGGGGGCGTGGTCGCCGAGGACGCGCACGGCCTCGGCCCAGAACGGCGACGGCTCCAGCGGCTTCCCCTCCTCGGTCGCCGCCTGGCGCGCGAGCGCGAGTCTGGCCCAGGGGCGGGTGCAGGCGATCGTGAAGAGGTGGCGCTCGACCTCGACCGCGTCCGGGCGGTCGATTCCGAGGGCCGCGGCGGCATCGGCGTCGAGCCCCTGCCGCTCGGCGGCGGCGCCCGGCAGGCTTCCCTCCTCGAGCCCCAGGACGAACGCCGCACGGAACCGGCGGGTGCGCGCGCGGCGCAGGTCGAGGACGGCGACGCGGCCCGGCTCGGACGCGGCACCGGCGCGGACGGAGAGGCGGGCCACGGCGTCCATCACGGCGTCCCGGTCGACGGGCCCGAGCGCGCGCAGGTCGTCCACCGCCTCGAGGACAGCCCGGGCGGCCGCCAGGTCGACCCGCGCGGACGGCGGCACGAAGCGAGCCTCGAGCGAGCGCGAGGCGCGGGTCATGGCGCGGGCCATCCCCGCCAGGCCGTCCAGCGCGTCCTCGCACGCGGCCAGCCGGTCGAGCGCCGGGTAGCTCTCCGACCCCGCGAACTCGACGACGGCGGCCCGCGTCTCCTCGTGGCCGGCGACGCCGCGGCCGCGCATGCGGCCCTCGACGTAGTCGACCCGCCGCCGGGCGATGCCCGAGAACGGGCTTCGCAGATAGGCGAACAGGTCATGGCGCTCGCCGCCCGCCCACGCGTACCGGAGCGCACCGAGCAGCGCAACCCCGAAGGCCGTCTGCGGCAGCGAGACGCGAACGTCGATCGAGATCGGCACGCCCACCGCCGCGAAGGCCGTCTCCAGCGCCGCCCGGTGTGAGGACGTCCGCGGGACGATGACCCCGATCTCCTCTGCAGGCGTGCCCGTCCGGATGAGCTCGGCGGCCTCGGCGGCCACCATGTCGGCCACGCCGCGCCGTCCGCATGCCTCGAGCAGGACGACCGCTGCCTGCGGATCGGGCGCCGGCGGCGCGGGCGCGTCGGCGAAGAGGGTGCGCTCGATGTGCGCGAGCGCCGGGTGGTCGAAGTGCGCCGCCGGCGGGAGCTCCGTGATCGTCGCGTCGCGCGAGAGCTCCTCCTGGAGCGGGCGCACGGCCGCGTACGCGGGCCGGCCCGGCTCGTACGGCAGCGACACCGTGACCGGCGCCCGGGCGGCGAGCGCCCGCAGCGCCCGCACCTGGGCCACCGTCATGTCCTCGAAGCCGTGTGCAAGCACCGGCCGCCCGCCCCAGGACTCGAGCTTCGCCTCGAGCAGCTCCGCCGCCCGGGCGCGCATGCCGGGGCGGTCGGTCAGGCCGAGCGCGTCGAGCGCTGCGCGGTGGCGCGCGACCAGGTCGAGGATCTCTGCAAGCCGCGGGTCGCCGGCCGGCCGCGTCGGCGGCCGCGTGACCGCCAGGTCGCCTGCCAGGCCGAGAAGCGCATCGATGAAGCCGGGAAAGCGCGCCGACGGGGCGAGCGCGGAGAGGGGTGCCTCGCGCACGACCCGGGCCATGAGCAGCCGGCGCTGCACCTCGCTCGCCATCGGGCGCACCTCGCGACAGCGCCCGAGCACGTCCTCGAACAGATCGTCGAAGGTGACGACCGCCCCGCCGAGCAGCACGCCGCGGCTGCGGAGCAGCTCGCGCTCGATCGCCTCGACGTCGGTGCGGTTGGGCACGACGAGCAGCGGATCGGCGCCCGCGTCGACCTGCTCCAGGAAGCGGGCGCAGAGGAGGGCGATCTTGCCGCAGTTGGCAGGCCCACACACAAGCTCGAGCGGCATCCGACAGATTCTACGTGCGGGCTCCGAGCGGGCTCAGCGGGACGGTTGCGGGCGAGGGAGGCGCCCGGCGGGGTTGCGGGGTGGAGCGGCAGTTGTCGCCTGGGTGAAACGACACTCGGCGCCTTCTGTGAGCGTCCTGTGACCACTCCGCCCTCGTCGGTGGTCCGTCGTCGGGCCGGCGTGTTGCGGGGGGCGGCGCCGCGCGGCGCCCTGGCGGAGCGGCAGTTGTCGCCTGGGTGAAACGACACTCGGCGCCTTCTGTGAGCGTCCTGTGACCACTCCACACTGGTCGGTGGCTCGCGGTCAGGAGGCGACGAACAGAGGTCACGCGCCCGAGTTGCACATCCGGCCTGGCGCGATCCTGGTGCGTGGGCCTCCGCGTGCCGGCGAGACACCGGCGGTTGTCGGTCGAGTGAAACGACAATTGGGGTCTTTCGACACACGCTTGCAACGCCCCGTGACCCACATGCGACGTTTCGCCCGGCACACTCTCCCCATGCCTCCCACGCCGCTCCCGACGCTCTACAAGGCCCGCGGCCTCTCGACGAAGCAGCCGGTGTGCGCGATCTGCGTGGAGCGGACGAGCGGGAAGACCCAGCAGGTGCGCCTCGGCCACGGCGTCGCCGTCTGGCTGTGCGCGGGCCACGCCGGGCGCGAGTTCCAGACCCGGCGCAGCGGGCGGGACTTCGTGCGGACGCTGTCGGGGATCTGGCGGGCGAACGGGTGCCTGACGGCGGCCAGAAGCCGCGCGCTCCATGCCCATCTCGCCGCGCTCGCCGGCCCCTCCCGGCGCCCTCGCCCCGGGAGCTACACCTGGCCAGCGCTCCGTCGCCAGCTCGAGGCGGCCTACGCGACCGGAGCGCGACCGGCCGACGTCGCCGGCTCGGTGCACGCCCGATATGCGGCATGGCCGGCCCGGCCGCCGAGCCGCCGCACGCTCGAGCGCTGGGCGGCCCAGCGCCGCTGGCTCACCCGCCCGCCTCCGCCGGGCTGAGCCCGCTCAGGGGACGAGCTCCATGTCGACGAACTCCCAGTCGTCGCCCGAGGTGTGCCGCACGTGCCGGCCCGTGACCCCGAACCCGCACCGCTCGTAGACGGTGATCGCCCGGGCGTTGAACGCGGCCACCGCGAGCGTGATCCGCACCGGCCCGTGCAGGCGCCGGATCAGATCGATGCCGACCCGCGTGAAGCCCTCGCCGAGACCCCTCCCGCACAGGTCGGGACGCAGGCCGAGGCCGAGCTCGACGCCCGTCCCGGCCGCCTCCACCTGGAAGAACCCCGCCAGCCCGCCGTCCGCGCCGTCAACCGAGTGGAAGTCGTCGCCCCGGCGCGCCGCGTCCAGCAGGAGAGCGAGATCGCCCGGATCGGCGGCGAAGTCGTAGAACGCGTACTCGCCGGGATACCGCCAGGCCGCGATCGCTTCCGCGTCCGCCTGCATCATCGGCCGCACCGTGAAGGCCATCTACCGGAGCACGCGCCCGTCGAGCCCCGACGCGTCGAGGCCGAGCGCGGCGACGGCGGTCGCGGCCACGTCCTGGACGTCGGCCTCGCCCGCCGGGCGGGCGCCGCGGACGAGGACGAACGCGTCGTCCTGCGTGTGCATCCCGGTGAGCTTGCCCACGCCCTCGAGCTCGGCGGTGCGCACCGCGCCCTTCAGATCCCAGCCGTGCCTCGAGACGAGCACGAGATCGGGGCCCAGCTCCGCCTTCGACCCGGAGAAGGCCTCCTCGCGTGTCGCCACCCGCGTCACGAACGGGAGCCCGGCGGCCCACGCCGCCAGCTCGGCGCGCACCGCCTCGTACTCGGCGGCGGGCACGGTTCCGCCCGGCTCGCGCCCCTCGAGGTTGAGATAGAGCCGGCCGGGATCCATGCAGTAGGCGCGCGTCCTCTCCGGGACGACCGAGGCGATCGACTTGGCCGGCTCCTGGAGCGCCAGCCACCCGTCGCGCTCCAGCCAGCGGTTCACGTACACCTCGCGGTCGAGGCGGCAGAATCCGTGGTCGGAGAGCAGGACGAGCGCGCAGTCGTCGGGCAGGCGCCGGACCAGCTCGCCCACCGACGCGTCGACGCGGTCGTAGTACTCGTGGAAGCGGCTCGCCCACGGCTCCTCGCCGCGCTCCATCTGGGCCCACAGGAAGTGGTGCAGCCGGTCGGTGCCCGTGAACGCGCAGAAGAGAAGGTCGGGCGGCTCGCGGTCGAGGAGATCGGTGAAGACGCGGGTGCGGGCGTCGTGGTGGGCGACGAGCTGCGACCAGAACGCCTCGAGGTCGCTGTGCCCGAGCCCGAGGTCGACGTCGACCAGGTACTCGCGCTCCTCGAGGAACCCGAGCAGCTCCGGCGGCTGCACCGACCGCTCGAGCGTCGGCGACACGAACCCCGACACGAGCACGCCGCCGTTCGGCTGTGGCTGGGCCGGGTACGTGCCCGGGATGTTCAGGACGACCGAGCGCATCCCGGCCGCGGCGGCGAGCGCCCAGACCGGCGGCTCGGCGATCGTGTGGACGTTCGTGAACGTCAGGCCCCACGTGCCGGGCTTCCGCTCCACGAACCCGAAGACGCCGTGGCGGCCGGGGTTCGTCCCGGTCGATGCGCTCGCCCACGACACCGACGAGATCGGCGGCAGCGGCGCGCGCGCCGACATGAGCGTCCCGTCGCGCGCAAGCGCCGAGATGGCGGGCAGGCCGCCGGACTCGATCCGGGAGCGGAGGTAGCTCGCCGGGGTCCCGTCGAGCCCGATGACGCAGACGCGCGGCCGGCTCA
>JAICKX010000039.1 GCA_025927685.1 Thermoleophilia bacterium
CGTCGACGCAGGTACGACGGTGCTCGCCGTCGGCTGCGCGCCGGGCTGCTTCCGCACGAGCTGGCGCCCGGCCCATTTCGAGAACCTGGCCCGGCACCCCGCGGCCGAGAGCTAGCCGGACCCCATGGGTCTGGCCCCATCCGGGCAGACCTCGGTCGTTCGCAGCTACGCGGCGCGCGTGATCGCGGCCCGAAGCGCGGCCGGATCCGCCGGCACGACGAGCCGGGCCCGGGCCGGGCGGTGGCCGTTCGCACAGATCATCGCGTCGGCGGCCAGCTCCAGCGCCTCGGCCACCGTCGCGCTCGAGTCGGCGATACAGATGTCGGCGAGGCCCTCGAGGTCGAAGCCGCCCGCCTCGAGCTCGGCGCTCGCGAGCGCGAGCGCCTCGGCCTCGTCGAGGGTCGGCAGGACGAGCGTCGTGTCGTCCCCGGCCTTGAACGCCTCAGCGTAGGCCCGAAGCGGGCCGGCCCACGTCTCGCGCCTCCCCCACGCCGCCGGGACGACGAAGACGAACCCGCGCCGGTCGGGCACCGCCGTAGGCGCGATCTGCCGGATCGGCGTCCGATCGCGCAGCGCGGCCAGCCGCTCGGCCGCGACAGTCCCCGCGCGCTCCCACGTGAACCGCTCGGCCTGCGCGCGCGCACGAGCCGCCCGCGCGGCCCGCTCCACGGGATCGGCCGCCGACCGCAGCGCGGCCACGAGCGCGTCGCCGTCGGGCTCGAGCAGAAACCCCTCGCCCGCCAGGTCGTACTCGGGCGGAAGAGCGCCCGCCGGCAGCGGCACGCGCCGCGACGGCACCCGCCAGCCGCACTCGGCCGGGACGAAGTCGTCGGTCGACCCGCCGTCGGTGACGATGACGGGACGGCCGCAGGCCAGCGCCTCGAGCGCCGGCAGACAGAACCCCTCGCCGCGGTACGGCTGCACCAGGACGTCGCACGCCCGGTAGAGCGCGGGGATCGCCTCGAACGCCAGATCCTCGTCGATGAGGAGGAGCTCGGGGGCTCCCGACACGGCCCGGAACGCCCGCACCGCGTCCTCGGCCGTCTGGCCGCGGTAGAACGTCCGCGAGCCGAAGGCCTTCAGCACGAGGCACACGTCGTCGTCGCCCGTGAACGCGCGCCGGTACGCCTCCAGCAGGAGGTCGATCCCTTTGCGGTACGTCATCCCGCCGACGAAGAGCAGCACGGTCGACTTCCGCGTCGGCAGCTCCCGGCGGGGCCCGTCGGGCGTGAACCGCTCGGGGTCGATGCCGTTGGGGACGACGTGCACGAGGTCGGGCGCGACCCCGGACGCGACGAACGCCTCCCGCGCGGCCCGTGACGGCGCCCACACCTCGTCGACCGTCCGGCGCACCTCCTCGACCCACCGCCTCGGCACGCGGCCGAACTCCCACGGCTGGTAGAGGACGAACGGGCCGGCGCTCGGCGGGTCGAAGCTGGGCGGCCAGTGCTGGGCGACGCCGACCGACGCGGCCGGGGACGATCCGAGCTCCTGGATCGTCCGCTCGACCACGCCGCCCTCCCCCTCGATCGCCGACACCAGCGCGTCGTTCACGACGGCCAGCGAATGTCCCGATCCTCCGTCCCCCCGCCAGACGCAGGTGACCGGCCGCGAGCCGCGCTGCCGCCAGCGCTCGATTGCTCCCTCGGTCAGCTCGGCCATCCGCGCCGCGATGGGCTCCGGCCCGAATCGCTCGATCAGCCCGGCCCGCGCGGATGCGGCCCGCGCCTCGACCTGCGCGCCGCCCCGGCGCACCTCGACCATCGCCGCCGTGAGCGCCTCGCGGTCGGGATGGAACCAGCTGTGGCCGCGGTAGAACGGCGTGTGGCCCTGCGCGCTCTCGGCGACCTCGACGACCTCGCCGTCGACGAGCCACGAGTTCGCCTCGTGCATGAACATCGTCGTTCCGCTCCAGCGGCTGCCGATCGTCGGCAGGCCCATCGCCATCGCCTCCATCCACGGCCGCCCCCAGCCCTCGCCGCGGCTCGCGAGGACGAACGCGTCCGCACCGGCGTAGAGGCGCGGCATGTCGGCGGCCGGCAGGAAGCGCGTGTCGAGCAGGATCGGCGCCGTCGGCCGCCCCGCCAGATAGGCGTCGATCCGGGCCCGGATCTCGGCCTCCGGCACGTGCAGGCCGAGGCACTTGAGAACCAGGCACACGTCGTCGTCGGGCGCAAACGCGTCGCACCAGGCGTCGAGCAGGATGTCCCAGCCCTTGCGGTCCGTGAAGTCGAAGTTCGTGAGGAAGCAGAAGCCGCGGGCGCCGTGGGCCACGAGCGGCTCGGTCCGCTCCGGGTCGAACAGGTCGAAGTCGATCGTCTCCGGCAGGACGCGGAGGCGGTCGGCCGGCATCCCGCCGCGCTGGAAGGTCTCCAGGTTGAACTCGCACGGCACCCACACCTCGTCGACCTGGAGCAGGCGCGGCAGCCAGGCGCGCGGCACGCTGTCGGTCTCGAACATCGTGCGCGCCACGTCCGGGCCCTCCGGATGCAGCGGCTGACCCGGGCCGGGGATGCGGTGATGGACGAGCGCGAACGCGCCGCCGGGCGTGCGCCTGAGCGCGGCGTCAACGGCCTGCTGCTGCGCGGCAGGCAGCCGCACGCGGTCGTTCGTGAAGCGGATGTCGCGCGCCGCGGCCGGGCGGCCGGCGCGGTCGAGCGCGATCAGGTAGGCGCGCGCCTCGTCGGCATAGCCGTACGGGTCGAAGAGCGACCCCGTCCAGACGAGCGGCAGCGCGGCGGCGGTCACGCCGCCAGGCGGCCCCAGCGCCGCTCCGCCAGAAGCCGCAGCTGGGCGACGCGGGCGTCGTCGAAGTGGTCGAGCCCGGCGAACGAGCCCTCACGGTTGCGGCGCGTGTAGGCGGCGTCGACGGCCCGCGCGAGCGCGGCCTCGCCCTCGCTGCCGCCGTCGGCGGCGACGACGAGCAGGTCCGGGCAGCCCTCCTCCTGGATGCCCGCCTGGCGCATGACCTGCCCGAGCGCGCCGGCGATCTCGGCCGGCCGGCGGCCGGGCGCATAGATCACGAGCGACGCGTCGTCCCGGTCGCCGAACGTGTCGGTGTAGGTGCGCAGGATCTCGGGGTGGGCGACCAGCTCGTCGGCGAACGCCAGAGCCGCGAACGTGCGGACGCCGTCGAGCGCCAGCACCGGCACCTCCGGCTCCTGCCCGCCCCACGGCGGCGTCGCGAACTTGCCGTCCCAGCGGGAGCGCAGGAGCCCCCAGCCGGTGCGCACCTGTTCGTCACGGCGCGCCATGTCGGTGACCGACGCCGACTCGAGGTGCACGAGCAGGCTCTTCGGGCAGTAGACGACGCGCAGGCCGGCCTCCCAGGCGCGCAGGCACAGGTCGACGTCCTCGACGTACATCTGGAACATCTCGTCGAACCCGCCCAGCTGCTCGTAGACCTCGCGGCGCAGGAGCATGCTGGCCCCCGTGACCGCCGGGTAGTCGCGCTGCACGAGCGCGGGGCCGAACTCGGCCGGCTCGTGGCGGTGGACGTGGTACGGGAGGCCGTGCGGATTGAGCGCCATGCCGGCATGCTGAAGGCGCCCGTCGGGATAGAGCAGGCGGCTGCCGACGACGCCGACACTCGGGTCCTCGGCCACCTCGAGGAGCGCCTCGAGCCAGCCGTCCCCGGGGATCGTGTCGTTGTTCAGCAGGACGATCGAGCCGCCGCGGGCGAGGGAGGCGCCGAGGTTGCAGGCCTTCCCGAACCCGAGGTTCTCGGGGCTCGTCACGACCCGCAGCAGGCCGGCCGCCCGCGCCCGGCGCAGGAACGCACCGGTCTCGTCGGTCGAGCCGTTGTCGACGACCACCACCTCGTAGAGGTGCGCAGGCGTCGAGCCCGCAAGCGCCGCCAGGCACTGCCTGGTCAAATCGGCCCGGTTCATGACCGGGATGACGATCGTGGCGGCCGGGCACTCGGCCCGGATCGCGGCGTAGCGCTCGCGGGCCTCGTCGATGCGGCCCTGATCGACCGCGGCGTGAGCGAGCCCGGTGCGGGCCGCCGGGTTCTCGGGATCCGCCACGAGCACCCGCTCGAAGAGCTGCTCGGCCTCGGCGGCGTCGCCCAGCGCGAGCCGGATCGTGCCGGCCGCGGCGAGGAGCGAGCTGTCGTCCGGGGCGATCTCGAGCGCGCGCTCGAGCGCCGCAGCCGCGGGCTCGAGGGCGCCGGACCCGATCGCCTGCTCGGCGATCCGGCAGACCGCGGCGGCCACCTCGGCGGGCGCCGGGGCGCCGGCGTCGACCAGGGCGCGCAGCTCGGTCGGCTCCGTGACCCGCTCCGCGGCGTCAGGCCGTGTCATGGCAGCCAGGACGTGCAGGAGCTCGGGGTGGTGCGCGAACGCCGGGGTGAGCGCGACGCCCATCGCGTAGGCGTCGCAGAAGCCCTCGGGCGCGCGGCCGGCGTCGCCGAGCCCGGCGGGCGTGATGTACGGGTGCTGCTCGGAGACGGCCCAGCCGAAGTCGATCAGCACCGGACGGCCGGCGCGGACGAGGATGTTGTCCGTGCGGATGTCGCGGTGGGTGATGCCGCGCGCTCCGAGCTCCGCCAGGATCTCGACGCACTCGAGCAGGAAGGATCGCGCGCCCTCCGGTGTCGTCTCGGCGACGAAGCGCTCGAGGTCGGCCAGCGGGTAGCCGTCGACGCGCTCCATCTCGCAGACGGTCGAGACACCGTCGCGCCACGTGGCGATCGGCTTCGGGAAGTGGTCGGAGCCGAGGAGCGAGAGCAGCGCGTGCTCGCGCTCGGCGAGCTCGAACGTGGTCTGCTTGCGCACGATCGGGCTGCCGTCCTTCTCGACGAACGCCACCCGGCTCACGAACGGCCGGCCGTCGATCACGTCCAGGATGCGGCTCGAGGCGACGCTCGCCGGCGGGTCGAGGTACGGCATCTTCGGCAGCACCGAGCCGTCGCGCGGCGTCGAGATCTCGACGCCCTCCTCGGCGAAGATCCGGCAGGCCTCGCGGAAGTCGCCGATCCGGGAGAGGTCGGTGTCGATGCCGGCCTCGGTCGCCAGGCCGACCAGCCGCTGCGCGTAGTCGGGGCTCATGACGCCCTTGTGCGCGACCGCGTGGTAGAGCAGCGAGACGAAATAGTCGCGCGGCGGCAGGACGTGGAACATCTTGTGCGGCACCCGCCGGGAGAGGAGGCGGTGGCACCAGTCCTCCGGCATGTAGCCGTCGTCGGTCGAGCGGATGTCGACCAGGATGTAGCTCTGCTCGCCGGACGGGCCGAGCACGGGCACCTTGCGCTGGACGCGGTGGTCCTCGGCGTGGGTGCGCTCGCCGCGCCACAGCCTGTCCACCTTCTCGACGTGGAGCGGGTGCACGAGCAGGTCGAGGTCGGAGTGCGGCCCGACGGCGACGCTCTCGGGGAGCGCCTCCCAGTTGCGCAGGACGACGTAGACGATGTTCTCCTCGTCGAGCTGCCGGAACAGGTCCTCGAGGGGCCGGTAGGTGTGCGAGCGCAGCTTCGTGTGCGCCTCGGCCATCGTCTTCGAGAACGCGAGGAAGTCGGCGACCGGCATCTCGACGCGCAGGTCGCGGTAGTGGAAGTGGACGAACGCGTCCTCGACCCAGAACTCGGCGTCGGCGCCGTGTGTCTCGCGCAGCGTCTTGTAGAGGTTCTCGCACAGCTCGGCGTTGGCCGTCGTGCCGTTCACGACCTCGCTCGTGTCCATCAGGAAGCGGGCCAGCTCGAGATGGGGGTGCGACCGCGGCGAGCCGTGCGCGCGCCACTTGGCGATGCCCTGCTCGAACGACTCGACGAGCTGGATCCAGTTGTCGGCCGAGAGCTCGAGCCGGAGGTTGCGCCAGTGCAGGTGGAACGTCTCGCAGCACTCGATCACGAAGCGGCGGTCGAAGATCGTCTTCTCGGACAGCTCGCCTTCGGAGAGCGGCAGGATCACCTTGCCCATGGCTACGTCCTCCTCGTTGGGGGGGAGAGGCGCCGCCAGGCAGCTGACGACACGGGGGGCTGCATCGACATTCGCCGGGGTAGTCGGCCCCGGCGCCCGTGTCTTGAGGGGCTAGTGCGGCGCTACTGGCGGGCCCGCTCGCCGCCCTCGAGGGCGCGGGCGACGACGACCGCGTAGGCCGCGGTGAGAGCCAGCAGGCCCAGCTCGACCAGGAGCGCCGAACGCGGCGACGCCGCGCCCGTCAGCCAGTGGTAGAGCGTGGAGCTCGAGGACGCCAGGAGGACGGCCGAGCCGCCGATGAACGCCAGGAGCCGCGCGAGCCGCACGGCGGGCTCGCCGTCCAGCGCGCCGATCGCGAACGCCGCCGCGATCACGCATCCGAGGAACGCCGCGTAGGCCGTGGCCCCGGACAGCTGGGCGAGCACGTGCAGCATGGTGACCCCCACGGCCCGAAGCCTACCGCGCCCGACGGCCGATCGGGACGAAGGGGGCAAAAGACCACCCACCCGGACGAGCGCACACCTCAGGCGGGTAGCTCAGTTCCCGGCCGCCTTCTTGCCGGACTTCCCGTCGGCCTGGGCCGCGGAGTAGCCGTCGCTGTAGCCGGCGGTGTGGCCGCGCTGATAGCCGATCGTCTGGCCGCGCTTCAGGCCCTTCTTGTAGCCCTTCGCGTAGCCGCGCTTCTCGCCGGCCGCGAGCCCCTTGCGCCGGCCGGCGGACTTGCCGTGCGCCTGGCCGCGGTCGAGCCCTGCCGCCAGGCCGCGCTGGTAGGCCGCTCGCTGGAGCTGCGCCACCCGGTCGGCGGTGTAGCCGCCGGTGGCGCCGAGCGACCATGCGGCGACACCGACGGCCGTGGCGACGGCCGCCGACAACCCGAAGGCGAGGAGGAGCCCCGCGACGCTCAGGCGCGGAAGTGCTGCAGGGATGCGGACTGACCCAAACACGGCAAGAGCAACGCTTATCCGTTGCACTCGATAATCCTTCAAGTCCAGGCGATTTGCAAGCGAATCGCGCCGGTTTGCAGGGAATTACGCCGCGAGCCTGCCGAGCGCGTCCTCGATCCGCCGCAGCGACTCGTCGCGGCCGAGGAGCTCCAGGCTCTCGTAGAGGCCCGGCGCCACCGTTCGCCCGCTGATCGCAACCCGGATCGGCATGTAGAGCACGCGCGGCTTCACGCCCTGCTGGTCGCATGCCGCTGCGAGCGCGGCGTGGATCGGCTCCGCCTCCCATGCGGCGACGCCCGCCAGCGCATCGCGGGCCGCACCCAGCCAGCGGGGGGCGTCCGCATCGGCCTCGACCCGTGCCCAGGCGCCGGCGTCGACCGGCGCTTCGCCGAACAGGAAGCCGGCGAACCCCTCGAACTGGCCCAGCGTGCGCAGCTTCTCCTGCACGATCGGCGCCACCCGGCCGACGCGCTCGGGCTGCTCGGCGATCGGCGAGCCGGAGGCCTCCAGGTAGCGCTGGAGCGCCGTCGCGAACTCCTCCGGTGCGAGCGCGCGCAGATGCTCGCCGTTCAGCCACTCGAGCTTCTCGGCGTCGAACACGCCGGCGCTCGGGTTCACGCGCTCGAGCGTGAAGCGCTCGACGAGCTCGGGCACCGTCATGACGGTCGTGTGGTCGTCGTAGCTCCATCCGACGAGCGCGAGGTAGTTGACGAGCGCCTGCGAGAGGACGCCGCGGTCTCGGAACTCCTCGACGGAGACGGCGCCGTGGCGCTTGGAGAGCTTCTTCTTGTCCGTGCCGAGCACCATCGGCAGGTGGGCATAGGTCGGCGGGGCGGCGTCGAGGGCCGCGTAGACGGCGAGCTGGCGCGGCGTCGACGGCAGCAGGTCCTCGCCGCGGATGACGTGCGTGATGCCCATCGCGATGTCGTCGAACGGGTTGGCGAAGAGGTAGGTCGGCGTCCCGTCGGAGCGGAAGATGACGTGGTCGCCCTGGAGCGCGTTCTCCCACTCCACGTGGCCGCGGACGACGTCCTCGATGGCGGTCGTGCCCTCGACCGGCATCGCGAGCCGGATGACGCGCGGGAGCCCCTCCGCCTCGCGGGCCGCCCGCTCCTCGGCGGCGAGGCCGCGGCAGCGGCCGGAGTAGACCAGCGGCAGGCCGGCCGCCTGGCGCCGCTCCCGCTCTGCCTGGAGCTCCTCGGGCGTGCAGTAGCAGGGGTAGGCGGCCCCGCGCTCGAGCAGGTCGGTCGCCGCCTGCGCGTAGAGGTCGAGCCGCTGCGTCTGGCGGTGCGGCCCGTCGTCCCAGTCGATGCCGAGCCAGCGGAGCACGTCCTCGGCCTGCGCGATCGCCTCCTCGGTCGAACGGGCCCGGTCGGTGTCCTCGAAGCGGAGCACGACCCGCCCGCCCGTGTGGCGGGCGTAGAGCCAGTTGAAGAGCATCGTCCGCGCGTTGCCGACGTGGAACCAGCCGGTCGGGCTGGGCGGCATGCGGACGACGGGAGCGGGCACGGCGGCCCAGTCTAGATGCTGGCCGCCGCGGCCCACCACCGCACGCGCGGATACCATCGCGCGATGGAGTTCGGCGCCCACCTGAAGACCGCCGGCGGCGCCTACAAGGCCGCCGAGCGGGCCGGTGCGATCGGGGCAGACGCGCTCCAGATCTTCACGCAGAGCCCGCGGATGTGGCGGCATCCCGACGTCGACCCCGACGCCGCCGAGCGCTTCCGGGCCGCCCGCCGCGAGCACGGCATCGGAACGGTCACCTGCCACGCCACGTACCTGATCAACCTGGGCGCGACCGACGACAGCGTCTACTCGAAGAGCGTCGAGGCGCTGCGAAAGACGATGCTCATGGCCCAGGCGTACGAGGCCGACGGCGTCGTCTTCCACCTCGGAAGCCACCTCGGCCGCGGGCTGGACGCGGCGCTGCACCAGGTGATCCCCGCGCTCCAGATCGCGCTCGGCGAGGGCAAGAAGCGCTCGAAGACGCGGCTCGTGATCGAGAACTCCGCCGGCGCCGGGAACACGATGGGCCTGACGCTCGCAGACATCGCCCGCGTCATCGACGAGCTCGGCCGCCCGAAGCGGATCGCGGTGTGCCTCGACACCTGCCACCTGTGGGCGACGGGAATCGACATCCGCGACCCGGCCTGCGTCGACGAGCTCGTGAGCGAGCTCGACGAGCGGATCGGGCTCGACCGGCTGGTGTGCCTGCACGTGAACGATGCGGCGCTCCCGCTCGGCGCGCGCCGCGACCTGCATGCCGACCCCGGGGACGGCCTGATCGGCCGCAAGCTGAGCGTGATCCTCGGCCACCCCAAGCTCCAGCACGCGGCCCAGATCACGGAGTCGCCCGGGCCGGGGCCGGAGGGGCCGGACAAGACCACGATCGCCGCGCTCCGCCGCCTCCAGCGAGCGGGCGTCCGCCGCCATGCCCGAGCTTGAGATCGGCGCGTCGAGGCCGGTGCGCGAGGAGGAGCTCGTCTTCCGCTACACGCGGAGCGGCGGCCCGGGCGGCCAGCACGTGAACACGAGCTCGACCCGCGTGGAGCTGGTGTTCGACGTCTCCGCGAGCCCGGCCCTCACCGACGCCGAGCGCACCCTCGCCAAGCGCCGCCTGCGCACCCGGCTCGACTCGGAGGGGCGGCTGCGGGTCGTCGCCCAGGACGAGCGCAGCCGGGCCCGCAACCGGGCCATCGCCGTCGAGCGATTCTGCGACCTCATGCGCGAGGCGCTGCGTCCGCCGCCTCCCCCGCGCCGGCGGACGAGACCCACGCGCGCGGCCACCGAGGAGCGGCTCGAGACCAAGCGCCGGGCCGGGAGGCGGAAGCGGCTGCGCCGGCCCCCGGCCGGTACCGACGAGTGACGGCTACCGCTCGGAGATGACCCGGATGGACCGGCGGTCGCCCGGCAGCTCGTGGAACTCCGGGTTGACGCAGCCCATCGGGTCCTCGCGGTTCTCGTAGGCCCGCTCGACCTCGACCGGGCACACCGCGAGTGGCTCGCGCACGGCGCGCACGCCGCCGAAGCCGTTCCGGCGCCTGGTCGAGCGCCGCAGGATGTCGAGATCGATGTCGGCGGCGAAGATCTCCTGCGTGCAGCCGACGTACGTGCGCCCGAACGCCTCGTACGCGTACAGGAACGGGCAGGACTGCTCCAGGCACCGCGAGGGATGCACCACCTTCTGGCAGACCACGCCGCAGCGACGGCATTCGACCTGCTCGGTGCTCTCGACCACCGGGAGCGGTTGGCGGATGCGGGCCATGCTCAGAGTCTAGATGATCGATCGGTGGCTCCCGTGATGTCCTGGGCGGCGAGAAGCGAGCAGCGCAAGGACGCAGGGAAGCCCGATATCCGCTGATATCGGGCTGACCGAGGACGCCTCGATGCGAAGCTTCGCAGCCGCAGCGCCACTGGCCGTCGCCCAGCCACACTCCAGTGCGTCCAGGCGCGCGGGAGCTACCGATCGATCATCTGGCCCGCGGCCTCCGCGGCCATGATCCTGTCGACGGCCTCCAGCACCTCCGCCGGGCTCGCCGCCACGGAGTCCGCGAGGGCGTGGTCGCCGTCGTCCACACGGAAGTAGGTGACCAGGCACGTGCGCATCCCGAGGCTCGCCGGGCCCTGGATGTCCTCCCGCACCCGGTCGCCCACGAAGAGCGCGTTCGTGGGCTCCACGCCGAGGGCCTCGAGCACCGCGCGGTAGATCTCCGGGGCCGGCTTCCGCCTTCCCACCTCCGACGAGAAGGCGATCGCGTCGACCCGCTCGGAGACGCCGTCGCCGGCCAGGTCGGCATGCAGCAGCTCCGGCGGGTCGAACGTGTTCGAGACGATGCCGATCCGAAGGCCGCGCCGCCGCACCTCGTCCAGCAGCCGGTGCGCCTCGGAGTGCAGATGCCGTGCGCTCGCCCAGCCGCGGTGCTCGGCCTCGATCGCCGTCCGCACGAGCTCCGGGCCAACCGGCGTGCCGCACGCCGCGAGCGCCTCCGCCACGACGTCCGCGTACACCAGCTCGGCATGGTCGTCGGGGTCGGCCGTGAGCGCCTCGAGCCGGCGCCGGAGCTCCCCCCGCAGGTCCTCCGCCCGGTCCGGCGAGCCCCCCGCCGCGGTGAGCATGTCGCGCAGGCAGCCCAGCCACACGTCCTCGTCGAAGCGGAAGTCGAGCAACGTGTGGCCGTAGTCGAAGAGGACGGCCTCGAGCATCGCGGCCTACTCGGAGGTCGGGTGGTCCTCGAACAGGTAACGGACCGTCAGCCGCTTGGCCGCCTCGGCCTCGTCCAGCCGCCGCACGGGCCGGGTGTGCGGGGCGTCCTTCAGCTGCTGGGGATCCTCCGCCGCCTCGTGGGCGATCGCCAGCATCGCGTCGCAGAACGCGTCGAGCGTCTCGAGGGCCTCGGTCTCGGTCGGCTCGATCATGAGCGCCTCGGAGACGATGAGCGGGAAGTAGATCGTCGGCGGGTGGAAGCCGTAGTCCATGAGCCGCTTGGCGACGTCGAGCGCGGTCACGCCGTGCTCGCGCCGCAGCGTGCGCGCCGACACGACGAACTCGTGCATGCACAGACGGTCCACGGGCAGGTCGTAGGCGTCCTTCAGCCGGGCGAGGACGTAGTTGGCGTTCAGCACCGCCACCTCGGACATGTGCCGGAGCGCCGGGCCCCACATGCGCATGAAGGCGTACGAGCGCACGAACACGCCGAACGGCCCGGCGAACCCGCGCACCTTCCCGATCGTCTTCGGCTCGTCCCAGTCGTACGACAGCCCGTCGTCGCCGCGCACGATGCGCGGAACCGGCAGGAACGGCTCGAGCATGCCGCGCACCGCCACCGGGCCGCCGCCGGGGCCGCCCCCGCCGTGCGGCTGCGAGAACGTCTTGTGCAGGTTGAAGTGGACGACGTCGAAGCCCATGTCGCCCGGCCGCGAGATGCCGCACACCGCGTTCAGGTTGGCGCCGTCGTAGTAGAGCAGCGCGCCGGCGCCGTGGAAGATGTCGGCGATCTCGGTGATCCGCTCCTCGAAGAGGCCGAGCGTGGAGGGGTTCGTCAGCATGAGGCCGGCCGTCTGCGGCCCGACCTTGCCGCGCAGGTCGTCGACGTCGATGTTGCCGCGCGGGTCGGTCTTGACGCCGACCAGCGCGTAGCCGGCCATCGCGACGCTGGCGGGGTTCGTGCCATGCGCCGTGTCCGGGACGACGATCTCGGTGCGGTCCTCTCCGCGGTCGTCGAAGTAGGCCCGCATCAGCGTGAGCCCCGTCAGCTCGCCCTGCGAGCCGGCCGCGGGCTGGAGCGTCACGGCGTCGAGCCCGACCACCTCGGCCAGCATCCGCTCCAGCCGCCACATCAGCTCGAGCGCTCCCTGGGCGCCCTCGGGATCCTGGTGCGGATGCAGGTCGCGGAAGCCGGCCAGCGCCGCCGCCCGCTCATTGACGCGCGGGTTGTACTTCATGGTGCACGAGCCGAGCGGGTAGAAGCCGGTGTCGATTCCGAACGTGCGGGTCGAGAGCTCGGTGATGTGGCGGACGAGGTCCGGCTCGGCGATCTCGGGCAGGCGCGGCGGGGCCGCCCGGCGCAGCCCGGCGGGGACCTCCGCCGGCTCGACGCCCGTCTCGGGCACACGCCCTCCGCGACGGCCGGGCCGCGAGCGCTCGTAGACGAGCTTCACGGCTCGAGCACCTCGGCGAGCCGGGCGATGTCGGCCGTCGTGCGCTTCTCGGTCACGGCGACGAGCAGCAGGTTCTGCATGTCCGGGTAGTCGCGACCGAGCGGGTAGCCGGGGTGGACGCCCCGGGCGCGGGCGGCGCGCACGACGTCCTCGGCCGGCCGGCCGAGGTCGAGCGCGAACTCCTTGAAGGTCGGCCTGTCGAACGCGAGCGGCGCGCCCACCCGCCGCTTTGCCTCCTCGGCCAGGGACAGGCATGCCCGCCCGACCTCCTCCAGCCCGCGCGGGCCGAGCCAGCACAGATAGGCGAGGCCGGCGAGCGCGAGCAGGGTCTGGTTGGTCGTGATGTTCGAGGTGGCCTTCTCGCGCCGGATGTGCTGCTCGCGGGTCTGGAGCGTGAGCACGTACCCGCGCTTGCCCTCGAGATCGTGCGTCTCGCCCACGATGCGGCCCGGCAGCCGCCGGATGTGCTCGCCCTTGGCCGCCATGAAGCCGTAGTGGGGCCCGCCGTAGCTCATGTGGTTCCCGGCGGACTGGCCCTCGCCGATCGCCAGGGCACACCCGTAGTTCCCGGGGGCCTCGAGGACGCCCAGCGACAGGAGGTCGACGTGCGCGATCGGAAGCGCGCCCGCGGCGGTGGCGGCGGCGGCGAGGTCGGGCGCCGGCTCGAGGCAACCGAAGAAGTTCGGCTGCTGGAAGATGACGCAGGCCGCGTCCTCTGCGGCGGCCCGGACCGCGTCCGGGTCGGTCGTCCCGCCGGAGTGCGGCACCTCGACGACCTCCAGGCCGAAGCCCGGGGCGAAGGTGCGAACGACGCGGCGCACCTGCGGATTGAGCGCCTGGGCGACGACGACCTTCGTGCGGCGGGTGGCGGCGCGGGCCACGAAGCAGGCGTCGGCCGCGACGGTCGTCCCGTCGTAGCCGGACGCGTTCGAGACGTCCATCCCGGTCAGCTCGCAGATCGCGGTCTGGTACTCGAAGATGGCCTGGAGCGTCCCCTGGCTCATCTCCGGCTGGTAGGGCGTGTAGGCGGTCAGGAGCTCGCCGCGGGCCATCACGGCGTCGCAGATCGCCGGGACGTAGTGGTCGTAGATCCCCGCGCCGAGGAAGAGGAGCTCGCTCCCGGCGTCGGCGTTCTGGCCCGCGAGCTGGGACAGGTGGGCCATCAGCTCCGCCTCGGTCAACGCCGGCTCGACGTCGAGCTCGCGGCCGAGCCTGACCGCGTCGGGGATGTCGCGGAAGAGCTCCTCCATCGACCCGACGCCGACGGCCGCGAGCATCGCGTCGCGGTCGGCGTCGGTGAGCGCGGTGAACGTCACAGGGACTCGACGAGCTCGCGGTAGGCGGCCGCGTCCATCAGCGAGTCGACCTCGGACGGGTCGGACATCCGCACCTTGATCAGCCAGCCCTCGCCGTACGGGTCGTCGTTGATCGCGCTCTCGTTCCCGTCGAGCGACTCGTTCACCTCGACGATCTCTCCGGAGAGCGGCGCCACGACGCCCGAGACCGCCTTGGTCGATTCGAGCTCGCCGTAGTCGGCGTCCTTCGTCACGCTGTCTCCCACCTCGGGCGGGCTGTAGAAGACGACCTCGCCCAGCGTGTCCTGCGCGTACCACGTGATCCCGAACGTGGCCGTGTCGCCGTCGACGCGCACCCAGTCGTGCGCCTCGTGGTAGTGCAGCTCGTCGGGGTAGCTCTCGTCGCTCATGTGATCTTCTCCTTCACGTACAGCGGCTTGGACGCGACCTGCGCGGCGACGGGCCGCCCACGCACGTCGATCTCGATCTCGGTGCCCTCGGCGGCGAGGTCGGCGGGCACGTACCCCATGCCGATGCCCACCTCGAGCGAGGGCGACATCGTCCCGCTCGTCACCTCGCCCGCCGGGCGGATGGCCATGCCCTGGCGCGGGATGCCCCGCCCGGTGACGCGGAACGCGACCAGGCGGTCGTAGCCGCCCGCCTCCCGCTGCGCGCGCAGCGCATCCGCGCCGACGAACTCCTTGCGGTCGAGTGCGCACACCCAGCCCAGGCCGCCCTCGAGCGCCGTGCGGCTCTGCGAGAGGTCGTTGCCGTAGAGCGGGTAGCAGACCTCGAGCCGCAGGGTGTCTCGTGCGCCCAGCCCGGCCGGCGCCGCGCCCGCGGCGAGCAGCGTGTCCCAGAGCCGGCTCGCCTGGTCGGGGGCGACCATGATCTCGACGCCCGGCTCGCCCGTGTACCCCGTGCGGGCGACGATCCCGAGGACGCCGCACACCTCTGCGCGCGTGAACTCGAAGGGGGCGAGCTGCGGCAGGTCGACCAGGTCGAGGGCGGCCGGGCCCTGGAGGGCGAGCATCGCCATGTCGGCCGTGCGGTCGTCGAGCACGGCGCCCTCGCGGAGGCGCCCGAGCAGCCACTCGCGGTCGTCGTCCACCCGGGCGGCGTTCACCACGAGCAGCAGATGGTCGTCACCCAGCCGGTAGGCGATCAGGTCGTCGATGGGGCAGCCGTTCTCGTCGAGGAGCAGCGTGTACTGGGCCTGGCCTGCGCCGATCCGGGTCAGGTCATTCGAGAGCATCGACTGGAGGAACTCGAGCGCTCCCGGCCCGCGCACCTCGAGCTGGCCCATGTGGCTGACGTCGAACACGCCGGCGTGCTCGCGGACGGCGCGGTGCTCGGGGATCACCCCGGCGTACTGCACCGGCATCTCCCACCCCGCGAACGGAACCATCCGCGCCCCGGCTGCCAGGTGCCGATCGTGAAGCGGAGTGCGGCGGAGAGCCTCGGACGCGTGCATCCGGAGGCGCAGTCTATACACGCCCTCTGCGGGCGGAGCGCGTTCGGGCTACAGGGGCCGGACGAACCGCCGCGACGTCTCCTCGAAGCCCAGCGCCCGGTAGGCGGCGTGGGCGTCGGCGCGGTGCTCGGCGCTCGTCGCCTCGACCATGCCGCAGCCGCGGTCGCGCCCCCACGACTCGAGCGCAGCGACGAGCGCGCGGGCGACCCCGCGGCCGCGGTGGGGCGATGCGACGGCGATGGCGGTGAGGCGGAGGCGGCGGGAGCCGTCGTGGAAGAACGGCGTGACCGCCGCGCTCGCGAAGCCGCGCACCGCGCCGTCCTCCACGGCGACGATCACACGCTCGTCCCGGCCGATCGCCTCGAGCGCGGCGACGAGGCCGGCCGGGCCGGAGCCGTAGCCCAGCTCGGCAACGAGCGCTGCGAGCGCCGGTCCGTCGCCGGGCCGGGCGTCGCGGACCCGCGTACCTACTCCTCGCGGAGGAACGACGGGATCTCGAGCGGATCCGTCTGCGGCATGCTGAACTCGCCGGTGTCCTCCTGCTCGGCCGGCTTCGGCCTGCGCAGGAAGCCGCCCTCGCGCTGCTTGCCGCCCGCGGCGAACGCCGCCACGGGCCGCTCGCTCGAGCGGCGGTCGAACCCGGTCGCGATGACCGTCACCCGCACCTGGTCACCCAGGCCCTCGTCGATGACCGCGCCGAAGATGATGTTGGCGTCGGCGTCGGACGCCGAGCCGACGATCTCGGCCGCCTCGTTCACCTCGAAGAGGCCCAGGTCGGGGCCGCCGGTGATGTTGAGCAGGATGCCGGTCGCGCCCTCCACGGAGGCCTCGAGGAGCGGCGAGGAGATCGCCGCCTTGGCGGCCTCGGCCGCCCGGTTCTCTCCCCCGGCAACGCCGATCCCCATCAGGGCCGAGCCGGCCTGACGCATGATCGTGCGCACGTCGGCGAAGTCGAGGTTGATGAGGCCGGGGACGGTGATCAGGTCGGTGATGCCCTGCACCCCCTGGCGCAGCACGTCGTCGGCGATGCGGAACGCGTCGACGATCGAGGTGCGCTTCTCGACGACCTGGAGCAGGCGGTCGTTCGGGATGATGATCAGGGTGTCGACCTTGTCGCGCAGCTGCCTGATCCCGCCGTCGGCCTGGTCGGAGCGCTTGCGGCCCTCGAAGCCGAACGGCCGGGTGACGACGCCCACGGTCAGCGCGCCGAGCTCGCGGGAGATCTCGGCGATGACCGGCGCCGCGCCGGTGCCCGTGCCGCCGCCCTTGCCGGCGGTGACGAACACCATGTCGGCGCCCTTCAGCGCCTCCTTCAGCTCGTCGCGGCTCTCGGACGCGGCCTCCTGGCCGATCGACGGATCCGCGCCCGCGCCGAGGCCGCGCGTGATCTTCGACCCGATGTGGATCTTGACGTCGGCGTCGCACATGAGCAGCGCCTGCGCGTCGGTGTTGACGGCGATGAATTCGACGCCCTTCAGGCCGGCGTCGACCATCCGGTTCACGGCGTTCGTGCCGCCTCCGCCGACGCCGACGACCTTGATGACTGCCAGGTAGTTCCCGCTCTGATCCCTCATATCGAGCTCCGCTCCTCGGGCTCACCCTCTAGTTGAGGGTTTGACATCATGTTCGAGCGCGTCGCCGAACTCGGGCATGCTGCGGCTGGTTCGGCGGAACTGCGCGGTCCCGAGAGTACCCGCGCCTACCCTCTCTGTCAAGCGGAGCGTGAGAAGCGGCGAGTCTGACTCTCATGTCGAGATTGAGTGTTTGTATCCGAGCGCCGGCCGGCCGGGGACCGTGACGTCGACGTACCCGAGCGCCGACCGGGTGGCCGGCTGCATCGACCGCAGCACGCGGACGGCCACCTGGAGCTTCAGGTCGAGCTGGTCGCCCGAGCCCAGCCGGAGGTGGAGCCCGCGGCCGATCACCGCCACGATCCCGGTGTCGTCGGTCATCAGCTTGTGGAGGTGGCCGACCCGGCGGCTGAACGAGCTCGGCACCGAGTGCAGGACGGCGAGCGCGGTCGCGACGGCGCCGTGGCGCACGCGCGTGCCGGGGGCGAGCGCGAGCCCGTCCGCGACCCTGATCACGGGAAGCTCGCTCTTCTCCGGCACCCCCTCGGACAGCACGCGCCCGTCCGCCGAGACCAGGTAGCCGGTCTTCCCCGACTTGACGACCGCGGCGGGATGGTACGTCGTGATCCGGATCGAGAGCGTGTGCGGGAAGGAGCGGTCGACGGTGGCGGTGCGGACGTACGGCAGCCGCTCGACCGCGCGCGCGACGTCGCCCGCGTCGACCCGCAGCAGGCTCTTGCCCTTGACCGCCTCGGACGCGGCCTGGTGAACCTCGGCGCTCACGATCGCGCCGCCGCCGGAGACCGAGATGCCCGACACGGCGAAGGCGCTCGAGCCGGCGAGGATCCAGTAGCCGCCCGGGGCGAGCACGACGACCACGGCCAGGCAGAGGAGCGCGAGCCTGCGCCTCCCCTCCGCCTGCTTGAGCGCCCGCCGGCGCAGCAAGAGAGCTCGGTCGACGTTGGCAGCAAATGCCATATCGGGGACTTCGGCGGCGGCGGCGGCGATCCTGCCGCGAGCCCCCGCTACCGCGCGGGGACGCCCGGCACCGAGAACGGCGTCGGCGTGCCGCAGTACGCGTTGTGCGACGCGACCGTGATCTGGTGCTCGAGGAAGCGCACGACGTCGGCGTGCTCCGGCCGGTCGCGCAGCGTCTCCGCCGCGGCGCGAAGCTCGGCCTCCCAGGCCAGCCAGGTCGTCCGCTGGGCGTCGTCGCTCACGAACCCAATTCTAGATGTCGAGCCCGATCGGCCCCAGCAGCTGCACCTCGTGCTCGAGCTCGACCCCGCGCTCGCGCGCGCGGCTTCGGGCCTCGCGCATGAGCGCGATCACGTCGGCCGAGCGGGCCCCATCGTGGTTCTCGACGAAGTTGGCGTGCACCGGCGAGATGCGCGCGCCGCCGACGGCGTAGCCCTTGAGCCCGCACTCCTCGAGCAGCCGGCCCGCTGTCAATCCGGGGTCGGGGTTCTTCCACACGGAGCCGAAGGTGCGCACCTTGGCCGGCTGCGCCTCGCGCCGCCGCCGCTGCATGTCGGCCACGGTCAGCCTGATGCGCTCGGGGTCGTCGGGGCACAGGCCGAGCACGACCTCGGCGACCACCTCGCCCGGCCTCACCTCAGAGCGCCGGTAGCGCATGCCGAGCTCGTCGGGGCCGCCGCGCCGGCTCCCCTCCGCGCCGATCACGAGCGCCTCGGCCAGCACGTCGCGGATCTCGCCGCCGTAGGCGCCGGCGTTCATCCGCACGGCGCCGCCCGCCGTCCCGGGGATCGCGCAGCCGAACTCGATGCCGGAGAGCCCCCACCCCGTTGCCCGCTTCACGATCGCCGCGAGCGACGCGCCGCCGCCGCAGACGATGCGGTCGCCGTCCCGATCGATCCGAGCGAGCGCCCCGGCCAGCCTGACGATCACACCGTCGTAGCCCTCGTCGGCAACGAGCAGGTTCGAGCCGAGGCCGACGACCGCGACATCGAGGCGCTCCCCCGCCGCCCACGCCAGCACGTCGCCCAGCTCGGCAACGGTCGTCGGCCGCGCGAACCACCGCGCCGGCCCGCCGGTCCCGACCGTCGTCAGCCGGGAGGTCGGGTAGTCCGCCTGGACGACGGCGGGCGGCGTCACCCTCCCACCTCGCCGCCGCCGAAGGCCTCCTCCGCGCGCCGCCTGAACTCGACCGGGTCGACCGCCGGGAAGCGGTGGAGCTGCGGCTCGATCTCGGCGAGGTACCGGAGCGCGGCCGCGGGAGCGACGAGACCGCCCCGGATCATCGCCGCGACATCGGCCAGGTCGCGGTCGTGTCCACGTTCCACCTTCGCGAGCGCCTGCGAGTAGAGGTCGTAGTGGTAGACCGTCAGGCGGCCCTCCGTCGACACGTAGATCGCACGGCTCTCAGCACCGGCGGGCACAGGGATGAAGTCCGCCGGCGATGCGAGCTCGACGTTGATCCGAAGCTCGTCCTTCAGGCGGGCGACAGCCCGCAGCACGTCGTCGCGCTCCGGCTCGAACCGAACGTCGACATCGATCGTCGAGTCGCGCCAGCCGAGCAGCACCGCCGTTGCGCCGCCGGTCAGATAGGCGGCGGTCGGCTCGGACGCCTCCCGACCGAGCGCAGACAGCAGGGCCTGGATGCGATCGGCGCCGGCTAGCGGGCGCACTCGTAGGCTCGCTCGAAGCTCACGAGCCGCCGCACGAGCGAGTTCATGCGTGCATGGGCGGCGTCACCGTGCTCGCCGGCGAGGAGGGTGTACAGCCGGAGCTCCGGCTCGGGGAGCGGCTCGGGCACCGGCAGCCCGGCCTTCCGCAGGCGGGTGGCGGCGATCGAGACGAGGAGCGAGTTGACCGTCACAGCGCCGCGGTCGAGATCGGCCAGCCCGGGCTCGACGATCTCGGCGCCCGGGAGGCTGGGGTCGATCGTGGCCACAGCCGAAGGATACGGGCCGACCCGGTCACCCGAGCAGCAGGTCGCCCACCCGCCGCACGTCCCCGGCGCCGACCGTCAACACCATGTCTCCCGCACGCACGCGCGCGCGGAGGTAGTCGGCGGCGTCCTCCAGCGTCGGCTCATAGGCGAGCGGCATCCCCGGCCGCCGCTCGGCGAGCGCATCGACGACGAGCTTGGCGGTCACCCCCGGCACGGGTTGCTCGCGGGCGGCGTAGATCTCGGTGACAACCGCCTCGTCGGCGGCGGCCAGCGCCTCGCCGAACCGGCGGGCCAGCGCCTCCGTGCGCGAGTAGAGATGGGGCTGGAAGCAGACGACGACCCGAGCCGGCGACTGGGCGCGGGCGGCCTCGATGGCGGCGGCGACCTCGGTCGGGTGGTGGGCGTAGTCGTCGACGATCTCCGCGCCGGCCACCGATCCGCGCCGCTCGAAGCGCCGGCCGGCGCCGTCGAAGTCCCGGAGCGCCGCGGCCGCGTCGGCGGGGCTGGCGCCGACCGCGACGAGCGCGGCCACGGCGCCCGCGGCGTTCTGGGCGTTGTGCCGTCCCGGCAGCCGCAGCTCCACGCGCACGGGCGGCGCCGAGGGCACGCGCAGCCAGAACCGCGAGCCGGCGCCGTTGGCCTCGAACGCGGTCACCCGCCAGTCGGCGCGCTCGTCGAACCCGAACCAGGCGCGCGGGGCCGCAGCATCGAGGTCGACCCCGTCGCCGAGCAGGACGACCCCGTCGCCGGGGACGCTCGCGACCCACGCGGCGAAGAGGGCGCGCAGCTCGTCGTCCGAGCCGAACCGGGCATGATGGTCGAGCTCGATGTTCGTGACCAGGGCGACGTGCGGCCGCAGGAGCGAGCACGAGCCGTCGGACTCGTCCGCCTCGGCCACCAGGAGCTCGCCGCCACCCGGGCCGGCGTTCCCGCCGAGTTGCGGGACGTCCCCGCCGACCAGCCACGTCGGGTCGAGCCCGAGCCGGGTCGCCGCGTAGGCGAGCATGGCCGTCGTGGTCGTCTTCCCGTGCGCGCCCGCCACGCAGATCGAGCGCTTCGCCGCCACCATCTCGGCCAGGAGCTCGGCCCGATGCAAAACCGTGAGCCGGCGCCCCCGCGCCTCGAGCACCTCGTCGGTGTCGGCGGAGACGGCGGACGAGACGACGACGTCCACCCCGTCCGCCAGGTGGCTGCGGTCGTGCCCGGACGCGACCGGGATGCCGAACCGCTCCAGGCGCTGGGTGTACCCCGACGGGGCCGCGTCACAGCCGTCGACGTCGGCTCCCCACGCGTAGGCGATCGCGGCGAGCGCCGACATGCCGGCGCCGCCGATCCCGACCATGTGCAGGCGGCGGCCGGCGAAGCCGGTCACAGCGCCAGTTCCAGGAGGGTGGTCGCGATCCGCTCGGCCGCATCCGGGCGCGCCAGGCGCCGGGCGGCCTCGGACATCGCCTCGAGCCGGCCGGGCTCGGCCAGGAGCCCGCGCACCTCCGTGTCGAGCCGTCCCGCGGTGAGCGCCGTGTCCTCGACCACGAGGGCGGCCGAGTCGGCGAAGTGGGCGGCGTTCAGGCTCTGGTGGTCGGCGGTCACGTTCGGGGAGGGTACGAGGATCGCGGGCTTCCCCGCGGCGGCGATCTCGAAGACCGAGCCGCCGGCCCGCGAGACGACGATGTCGGCCGCCGCCAGGAGCGGGCCGAGGCCCGACGTCCACGCCAGCACCCGGTAGTGCGGGGCGGCCCTGCCGGCGTACTGCGCGAACTCCCGCTCGCCGGTGAGGTGGACGACCGTGAACCCAGGGTCGGCGCCCGCCCAGGCCGCGGCCGCGGAGCGGTTGATCGTCGTCGAGCCCAGGCTGCCGCCGAAGACGAGGACGACGGGCCGGTCGTCAGGGAGGTCGAACTCGCGCCGGCCCTCCTCGGCGGTCGCCTCGAGCACGGCGCGCGGGATCGGCCGCCCTGTCACCTGGTAGCGCGGCGGATCCTTCCCCGGGATCGGGAACGAGAGGAAGACGCGCCGCGCGAACGGCGCCCCCAGGCGGTTCGCGAGCCCGAGATGGGCGTCGACCTCGAGCAGCGCGGCGGGGACCCTGAGCATCCCGGCCGCCGCCAGCATCGGGCCGGCGACGTAGCCGCCGCCGCCGAAGACGACGTCGGGCCGGACGTCGTGCAGGATGCGGGCGCAGCGCGCGGGCGCGAGGCTCGCCAGCCCGATTCCACGGAGGAGCGCGGGCGACGGCGTGCGCGGGAGGCCGCTCACCGGGAACGTGTGGAAGGGGTATCCGGCGGCCGGCACCAGCCGGGCCTCGATGCGGTCGGCCGTCCCCGCGAACTCGACCGCGGCGCCTCTAGCCGTGAGCTCGGCGGCGACCGCCAGCGACGGCACGACGTGGCCGGCTGTTCCGCCGGCGGCGATCAGCACGGTCGTTCGCCGTTCGGGATCGCGGGCGGGGTTCTGAGGTGGCATCCGGGGTGGAGATCGCGCGGACGGGGCGGCGTTCGGCCTGGGCCACGTTGAGGAGGGTGCCGGAGAGGGTCATGAAGACGACCAGGCTCGAGCCGCCTGAGCTTATCAGCGGCAGGGGGACGCCCGTGAGCGGCAGGAAGCCGAGCACCGCACCCAGGTTGACGACGGCCTGGCCGGTGACGAGGCAGGTCACGCCGGCGGCCAGGTACTTGGCGAACGGATCGCGCGCCCGCAGCGCGATCCGGAACCCGAGGACGGCGAACCCCGCGAAGGCGAGCGCGGTGAGCAGGATCCCGATCAGGCCCAGCTCCTCGCCGATCACCGCCGCGATCATGTCGGAGGGCGACTCGGGCAGGTACGCCAGCTTCTGCGTCCCCTGCCCCAGCCCCTTGCCCCAGATGCCGCCGGAGCCGAGCGCGATCAGCGCCTGCGCGTTCTGGTATCCGCTCCCGCCGGCGTCGTGGAAGGGGTGCATGAAGGCGAGCAGGCGGGCGTGCATGTACGCGTTCTGGGAGATGACGAACGCCGCCCCGGTCCCGAGCACCGCGAACGTGCCGGCCAGCAGCCGAAGCGGCGTCCCGGCGACGATGAGCATGCCGGTGATGGTGACGGCGATCGCGATCGTCGTCCCCAGGTCCGGCTCGAGGGCCACGAGTGCGCAGACGACGAGCGCGAGCACGCCGATCGGGTTCACGAGCTCCTTCACCGTCCGCGGCGGCCGCTTGCGGGCCGCGAGCACGGCGGCGGTGAGGACGACGATGGCCAGCTTCGCGAACTCGGACGCCTGGACCGTGATCGGGCCGGCGGCGATCCAGCGCTCGGCGCCGTTCAGGCGCAGGCCGATGCCCGGCACCTTCACCAGCACGAGGCCGATCAGCGCCGCGAGCATCAGGAAGGGGCCGGCGACGCGCAGGTAGCGGTACGACAGGCGGGCCGCCCCCGCCATGCACACGATCCCGGCGAGCGCGTAGCTCCCCTGCCGGACGAGCGCCGCGATCGGATCCTGGCCCTGCACGACCGCGAGGCCGCTCGACGCGCTGTAGACCATGATGAGGCCGAAGGCGACCAGGCCGAGCGTCAGGAGCAGGAGCAGGTGGTACTCGACGTGCACGGGCGGCGCCGGCCGCCGGGGAGGGCGCCGCCGCGGGGGTGCCGGCGGATCAGGCGGCACCGGCTGCCTCCCGTGCCAGGCGGCGGAACGCCTCGCCACGGTCTTCGTAGTCGCGGAACTGGTCGAAGCTGGCGCATGCAGGCGACAGCAGGACCGTCTCTCCTGGGCGCGCAGCCGCCGCGGCGGCATGCACTGCGGCCTCCAGCGTGCCGGCTCGCTCGAACGCGACGCCCGCCTGCGCGAGCGCCGCGGCGATGGCGTCCGCGGCCTGGCCGATCAGATAGACGCCCGCGACGGGCGCGGCCGCCGCCGCGCTCGCGAGGGCCGAGAAGTCGGCGCCCTTCAGCGACCCGCCGAGGATCAGGCGGATGCCGTCCGGGAAGGCGGTGAGGGCCTGGATCGTGGCGTCGGGGTTCGTGGCCTTGGAGTCGTTCACGTACTCGACGCCGCCGGCATGCGCGACGGTCTCGAGCCGGTGGCGGAGCGGCGAGAAGTCGCGCAGCGCGCGGTCGATCCCTTCCGGATCGGCACCCGCCGCGCGCGCTGCGGCCGCGGCGAGGAGGGCGTTCTCGAGGTTGTGGTCGCCGCGCAGGCCGGCGTGCTCCCAGTCGATGTCGCGTGCCTGGTCGCGCGTCACGAGCACGCGGTCGCCCCGGCCCGGCAGCTCGGCGTCGCGCAGCACCGGGTCGTCGCCGTTCACGACCGCGACGTCGCCGGGCTCCTGGTTCTCGAAGATCCGCAGCTTGCAGCGCAGGTACTCCTCGACCGTGCCGTGCCGGTCGAGATGGTCGGGCGTCAGGTTGAGGATGGCCCCGACACGGCAGCGGAGCGTGTCGATGTCCTCGAGCTGGAAGCTCGAGAGCTCGCAGGCGATCCAGGCGTCCGGCGCGACGTGCCCGGCGAGCGAGGAGAGCGGCCGGCCGACGTTGCCCGCCACCTCGCAGGGGACGCCGCCCGCGCGGAGCATCGCGCCGAGGAGCTCGGTCGTGGTCGTCTTCCCGTTCGTGCCGGTGACCCCGGCGATCGGGTTTCGGAGCATCCGGGCGGCCAGCTCGACCTCGCTCCAGACCGGAACGCCCGCCGCGCGGGCAGCCTCGATCTGGCCCGCCTGCGACGGAACCCCCGGGCTCTTCACCACCGCTGTCATCCCCAGAACCGGCACCACGTCACCCCCGAGGACGGGTTCGACGCCGAGCGCCCGCACCCTGCCCACATCCAGATCGGCGCGCGCATCGGCCGCGAGCACCTCGGCTTCGGGCCACACCCGCCTGATCGCCTCGCAGGCCGCGACGCCGCTCCGCGCGAGGCCGACGACCAGATACCGCTCACTCACGGGCCTACCACCACCTGGGGTCTGACCCCGTCGTGCGTCGCGCATCCGTCGTCCACCGGCTCACCGGTACTTCGAGAAGAACAGGTAGTAGAGGACGAAGCCGCTCGCCCCGAAGATCGCCGCCATGATCCAGAAGCGGACGATGATCTTGTTCTCCGTCCACTCCATCATCTCGAAGTGATGGTGGATCGGGGCCATGAGGAAGACGCGCCGGCCGGTCGTGCGGAAGGCGATCACCTGGATCGCCACCGACAGCGCCTCGATCACGAAGACGCCGCCGATGATGACGAGCAGCACCTCGGTCTTGGTGAAGACGGCGAGCGCGGCCAGCGCTCCGCCGAGCCCGAACGCCCCCGTGTCGCCCATGAAGACGTCGGCGGGGTAGGCGTTGTACCAGAGGAATCCGACGCATCCCCCGACGAGCGCCGCGGCGAGGATCGCCAGGTCGAGCGAGCGCGGGTCGTTCTGCGGGTAGAGGCCGCGCGCGGCCAGGAACGCGACCACGCCCATCGCCGAGTAGGTGAGCGCCGCGATCGTCATCGTGCCGGCGGCGAGGCCGTCCAGCCCGTCGGTCAGGTTGACGGCGTTGGCCGCGCCGGCGACGACGAGGAAGATGAAGACGTAGTAGGCGGGGCCCAGCGGGACGTGCGTGTCGATGACCGGGAGGTACACGTCGGTCGAGAGGTGCTCGTGGTGGGCGACCATCCCGAGGCCCGCCACCACCGCCGCCAGGCAGAGCATCTTCCACCGGCCGGACAGCCCCAGCGAGCGGCGGTTGGTGAGCTTCAGATAGTCGTCGACGAATCCGATCGCGGCGCAGGCCAGCATCGTGCCGGCGACGGCGAGGCCCGGTGTCGTCCGCTTGGTGAACACGAGAAACGAGATCAGCGTGCACGCGAGCAGGACGAGCCCGCCGAGCGTCGGCGTGCCCTGCTTCGAGAGGTGGCCCGCCGGCCCCTCCTCGCGGATCTGCTGGCCGAATTCGTTCCGGCGCAGGAAGGCGATGAACGCCGGGCCTGACAGGATGCCGAGCAGCATCGCAGCAACCCCGGCGGCCAGCACCTGCTTCACCGTGTCACCGCCTCCACGACCGCTTCGAGCCCCATCGCCCGGCTGGCCTTCACGAGGACGGCGTCGCCCGGCCGGATCGCGGCCGGCACCGCCTCGAGGGCCTCTTCGAGCGTCGCGTACCAGGTGCCGCCGTACCCGCGGCTGAGCGGCCCGATCGCGATCACCTCGTCGATGCCGAGATCGGCGAGCTCGCGGCCGACCGCGGCGTGGTAGCCCTCCGCAGTCCCGCCCAGCTCCGCCATGTCGCCCAGCACGGCGACCGTGCGCCGGCCGTCGGCGACCGCGACGAGATCGTCCAGCGCCGCGCTCATCGACACCGGGTTCGCGTTGTAGCAGTCGGCGATCAGGACGCCCCCGCCGGGGAGCGGCAGCCGCTCGCCGCGCCAGCGCGAGATCTCGGCGGCGGCCGCACCGGCGAGCAGCGAATCGTCGATCGCGACGCCCCGCGCGTCGCACGCCGCGACCGCGGCCGCGAGGTTGACGCCGTTGTGCCGCTGGTCGAAGCTCACGGGCACGATCAGCGTTCGACCGCGATGGGCGATCTCCGCTCTGCCGCGGCCGATCTTCACGAGCCGCACGTCGGCGCCCTCCGGCTCCCCGA
>JAICKX010000024.1 GCA_025927685.1 Thermoleophilia bacterium
GACCATCCCGGACTGCAACGGATCTGCAAACGAACGCGACATCACGTCGGCCCACAAGACGATACTCGTCGCCCCCCGCTGCCTCGGGATCTCACTCGCCAACCGACCTAGGGGCACTGATCCACACCAGACATCACGGCCGCGACCGGACTCATAATCCCAAGGTCACAGGTTCGATCCCTGTACGGCCCATCCGAGCGCGGCCGACTCTCAGGCGGCTCTCAGCTTGCGCCAGCGAGGGTGCGACGATGCGTCGCCCCCGCCGCGCCCTCATCTGCGCAGCCGTCTGCCTGGCCGCGGCGGTCTCGGTCGTGGCCGTGCCCCGCGCCGACGCCCGGGTTCACCGCTTCCATCACGTGTGGGTGTTCGTGATGGAGAACCACAGCCTTCGCCAGATCATCGGGAACCCGAACGCGCCGTTCCTGAACCGGGTCGCCCGCCGCTACCGGGTTGCGACCCGCTTCTACGCGGTGCGACACCCGAGCCTGCCGAACTACCTGGCGATGATCTCCGGCTCGACCCAGGGGTGCGGGAGCGACTCCTGCCGGCCCGGGTACGGCGGCGCCACGCTCGTCCGCCAGCTCTCGCGGCACGGCCTGCGCTGGCAGGGGTACTTCCAGGGCCTGCCGCGGCGGGGCTATACGGGCGGCGACCGCGGCAACTACATCCGCCACCACAATCCCTTCGTCTACTTCCGAAGCGTCACCTCGCACCCGCGCCAGGTCCGGCACATCCGGCGCCTGCGGGCGTTCCCGCGAAGCCTGTCCCGCCCGCCGGCACTCAGTTACGTCGTGCCGAACAACGCCCACAACATGCACGACTCGTCGATCAGGACCGGCGACCGGTGGCTGGCACACTGGGTGCCGCGGGTGATCCGCTCGCCCGGGTACCACCACGGCGGCGTGATCTTCATCGTCTGGGACGAGGGCCACGACGACAGCTCCGGCTGCTGCCTACCCGGCGTGCATGGCGGCCGGGTCCCCCTCTTCATCATCTCGCGTCATGCCGCCCTGCGCCATCACCTGCGACGGCCTGCCACGACCTACTCGTTCCTGCGGACGATCGAGACCGGCTTCCGGATTCCGCATCTGGGCCTGGCGCTGGACGCCCGACCGCTGCCCCCGCCGCTCTGACTCCGGAGCCCGGCAGGCCCTCTCACACTCCTCCCACGGTGGACGCGGATAGTCACGATGTGGGGGACGGCGCCTGCGTGCTCGTGGTCGACGACGATGCCTCAGTGCGACGCATGCTCCTGCGGACCCTGGCAGCCGAGGGCTACGAGGTCCTCGGCGCAGCAGACGGCGGGGCGGCGCTTGCGAAGGTCGAGGCCTCGCTTCCCGACGCCATCGTGCTCGACGTCGCGATGCCCGGCCTTGGCGGCGTCGCGGTCGCGCGCAGTCTTCGGGCGAAGGGTGTCACGACGCCGATCCTGATGCTCACCGCGCGTGACGCGGTCGCCGATCGCGTCGCCGGGCTGGACGCCGGCGCGGACGACTACCTCGTGAAGCCGTTCGCCATCCCGGAGCTGACCGCGCGCCTGCGTGCGCTGCTCCGCCGCACCGACGCCGGCGACCTGCGCTCGTACGCCGACCTCGTGTTCGACGCCGCCCTGCGAACCGTCCGGCGGGACGGGCGCTCGATTCAGCTCACCGGCCGTGAAGCTGACCTGCTGGAGCTCCTCATGCGCCGGCCCGGCCGACCCATCAGCCGCCGTGCCGCGCTGGCCGCCGTCTGGGCCGACGGCCGGGCAGAGAGCGAGAACGTGGTGGACCGGTACGTGGCGTACCTGCGTCGCAAGCTCGGCGACCCGCCGCTGATCCACACGGTGCGCGGAACCGGGTACGTCCTAAGACGGTGACCGTGGTGAGACGGCGAGGATCGCTGCGCGTGCGCGTCGCGCTTGGCGCAGCACTCGCCATCGTCGTGTCCGTGGCCGTGCTCGGTGCGGGCGTCCAGATCCTGCTCTCGCGAGATCTCTACGGCTCGCTCGACTCGACGCTCCGCCAGCGGGCGGACGAGATCTCCCAGCTCAGCGTCACCACGCCCGGGCTGCTGACGTCGCCCGGAAGGCTCGACGTCTCGGCCGGGCCGCGGCTCGTTGACGTCGAGGTCGTGGACCGGCAGCGGCGGATCGTCGCGCGATCGCTCGGGCTTCAGGGCCAGACGCTTCCCGCAGACGGCCTCGTGGCCGAGGCCGTCGACCGGGGGCGGGGCGGCTATGCGACTGCCCACGTGCGCGGCGACGAGCTCCGGATCTACGTTTCGCCGCTCCCCGAACTCGGCGGCACCGCCGGCGGCGGTGCGGTCATCGTCGCCGCGTCCACCGACGACGTCGCAGACACGCTCGAGCAGTCGCGCCGGCTGATCGTCGCCGGCGCCCTGCTCGCTGCGATGGTCGCGTTCCCGCTCTCGCTGCTCCTCGCCCGCCGCGCCCTGCGGCCGCTCGAGCGGTTGTCGGACGACGCCGCCCTGATCGAGCGGACGGAGGACACCTCGCTCCGGCTCCGCACCGGCGACACGGCGGTCGCCGGCGAGGTCGCCCAGCTCGCCGAGACGCTGAACCGCATGCTGGCTGCGCTGGAGCGGGCGCGCGAGTCCGAGCGCCGGTTCGTCGCCGACGCGTCGCACGAGTTGCGAAACCCGGTCACGGCGCTCCGCGGGAATGCCGCATACCTGGCCCAGCACGGCGGTGACGGCGACGCGCTCGCCGACCTGAACGCCGATGCCGAGCGCCTGAGCCGGCTCCTCGACGCGCTGCTCAGGCTGGCACGCGAGGACGTGGGAGAGGTGCCGGCTGAGCCGGTGTCGCTTCGCCAGGTGGCACTCGCGGAGTCCGCGGGGCATCCGTCCGTGAGGGTCGAGGCCGACGGGCCCGGGATGGTCCGCGGCGATCGCGGGGCGCTCGAGCGAGCGCTGCGGAATCTGCTCGAGAACGCAGAGGGCTACGGCCCGGACGACGGCCTCATCCGTGTTCAGGTCGAGACGGGGCCGAGCACCGTCGTGTTGTCGGTCACCGACGACGGTGTCGGGATTCCGCCTTCGCAGGCGGCACTGGCCACCCGGCGGTTCTGGCGTGGGCCGAACGCAGGCTCGTCGCAGGGCTCCGGCCTGGGGCTCGCCCTCGTTGCAGCGACGGCCGAGCGCCACGGCGGCCGGCTGACGATCGACGGCCCGCGGTTCGCGATCGCGCTTCCCGCCCTCGTGCCGCTCTGAGGCGACAGCCGCTCGCCTCGTGGACGTCGCCTTCGTGCGCAGGGACGTCGCCGGGGCTGACCGTCGGCGGCGGCGCGGCTACCCGATCGAGACCGAGACGTTCCGCAGCTTGCCGATGTAGAAGTCCTCGCCGTTCGTGCCGGACGCGGGCTTCCAGCCGATCGTGAACGCGGTGATCTTGTGCGTGATCGTCCCGATCTGGATCGCGGCGGTCTTCACGACGACGCCGTCCACCGTCAGGCTCATCTGGTTCGACGTCTTCGTGCACGTGATCGTGTGCCATCGGCCGTCGTTCAGCGCCGGGCCCGCGGTGATCTGCTTGTGCGCGAGCGACCCGGAGAAGAAGCACAGGGCGAGCGCCTTGCCGTTCTTGGGGAAGAGCTCGATCTTGTACTGCTGCCCGGCCTTGGACGACCGCACGATGTCGAAGTCGAGCCCGCCCGTTCCGGGCATCGCCGTGGTGTTGATCTCCACCGTCGCCGAGACGTCCTTGGAGCCCGGGACGAGCGTCGCCGAGTAGGGCACGGTGATCCGGGAGTTGACGCTGGCCCCTCCGAAGAACGCGCTCGTCCCGTCGAACGTGACGTTCTGCGCCGTGCCGTTGTTCGACCCCACGGAGTCCTGCGCGTTCGTGGCGAGCGGCCATGCGGAGATCACGGCGGCCTGGGCGACCGCCGGCAGGACGAGGATCCCGGCAAGCGCCAGGACGGCGATTCTGAGACTGCGGACCACGGCTCCCCCTCTGGCTGACGGTCGGCCAATGGTACCGACCGCTACCAGAACATGTCAATCAACGCTCATCGGTCGATATCGAACTCCTCCCGGAACGCCGTCTGGCTGGCTCGGGCGGCCCGGATCTGGCCGCGCGCGCGGTCGAAGCGGCCGGTGCCGCCGTCGATCGAGATTGCCAGCGTGGCGGAGCCGGCGGCCGCGACGAAGGTCGTGCTCAACGTCCCGCGCGCGAGCGTCACGACCGAATGGCACAGATTCCGCCCGCCGAGCAGGACGACGCAGTGTCCGTCCACCGTGCCGACCCGTGTGCCGGTGCCGTCCGTGAGGACGCTGTGGAAGATGAAGGCATCGCCCGGCGTGGACGTGCCCGAGCGGTCGACGTCGACGCTCGCGCGGTTCGTGGTGGTCTCGGTGAGGACGAACTCGCCGCCCGCCGCGCCGTCCGCGTGCGCGATGCTGGCCCCTCCTGCGGCCGCGAGCGCGGCCGTGATCGCCGCGGCGGCCAGCAGGCGCCGTCTCGTGCCCATGATGCCCATGGTCCCGTCCTTTCTCGTGCCCGAGGTGACAAGCCGATCCTCTCACACCTCCCCGGTCGATACGCGCGCCCGGCCGGGCCCTCACGACCCCCCAGCGGCAGCGGCTATGCGCTCACCTGCTGCGACTTCACGTGCGCGATGTAGCCGCGCACGTCGGCCGCCGGCTCCGTATAGGCATCGCCCAGTGCCTGCTCCATCGCGTTCATGTAGCCGGTGAGCCACTCGGGCGAGTCGTAGTCGATCGCCTTCAGGAACTCGAGCGACGCCGCGAGGCGCATGTCGGCGATCGACGGCTCCGAGCCGCCGATGAACGTCTTGCCGTCGAGGAAGAACGAGTGGTAGACCTCGAGCGGCTCGGCGAGCGCCGTCTCGGCCGCGCGCTGGGCGTCGGCCTTCGCGTCGGCGTCGGCGTCCGACGAGCCCACCTCGCCCGGATACTGGGGGAAGCCGAGCGCCGGGTACGTCGCCCGCGCCAGGAGCGGGTACAGCGTCGCGAGCAGGTAGCACATCGCGCTGTCGACCATGGCCCGCTCGGCCGGTTCGGTCGGGTAGAAGCGCGTGAGGCCGTGCTTGTTGCACAGGTACTGCATGATCGCGCAGCTCTCCCACATCGCGCCCTTCGGCAGGCCGGCCTCCTCGATCGTCGGCGTCAGGTGGGCGGGGTTCATCCGCAGGAACTCGGGGGAGGTCGTGACACCCCAGGAGTCGATCTCTTCGAAGTCGAGCCCGGCGGCCCGCACGAAGATCCGCGCTGTGAGGTTGTTCACGCTCGGCTTCAGGATGTGCATCGTGATCTCGGCCATGGTGTCCTCCCGGCCTGCCCCGCAGGCGCGCTCAGTAGGGGTCTTTGGGCGATCGATCCTCGGAGAGCGACGGGCGCGACGCGCGCACCAGCTCCTCGATCGCGTCTGCCAGGTGCACCTCGGCGATGTTCTCGTCGCCTCGGGCCACGCGGATCCGGTGCGCCTCTCGCAGCACGTCGGCGTGAGCGTACCCGAAGGGTGGCTCGAAGCGATAGGAGGCGAGCTCGATGAGGAGGCCCAGCGGGTCCTCGAAGTAGATCGAATCCATGAACCCGCGGTCCTTCACCCCGCTGTGGCGGATGCCGCGCTCGTCCAGCCGCTCGACGGCCTGGGCGAACACGGCCTGCGACAGCGAGAAGGCGACGTGGTGGACGCATCCCTGGTCGGTGGAGGTGCGCGCCGGGTCTCGAGCCCGCTCCTCGTCGGTGAAGACGGTGATCAGGCGGCCGTCGCCCGGATCGAAGTAGAGGTGGCTCTCCGAGGGGTTGTCGAGGTTCGGCTGCTCGAAGATGAACGGCATCCCGAGCACGCCCTCCCAGAAGTCGATCGAGGTCCGGCGGTCGGCGCCGACGAGGGTGATGTGGTGGACGCCCTGGCTCTGGAGCTTGCGCATGCCGGCCAGTCTAAATGGGCGCACGGCTTTTCAAGATCCTCAACTTGTGCTCAGACCATCCTTACGTCCGCTGCCGATGGTTTCGCACGATGCGGTTCAGGCTGGCCGGGATAGTGGCGGGCGTGGCCCTCCTTGTCACGCTCACGACCGGGACGGCGAACGCCTCCAAGGGGGCGTACTTCGGTACGGCCGTCGAGATGGCACCCGGCGAGAATTCCTACGACGCGCTGCGGCAGCTCGAGCACGCCGTCGGCCGGCACTTCCACATCCTGCGGCTGTACCGCTCGCTCAACGACGTGACGTTCACGGGTGCGGGGCCCGAGGCGATGCACGCCCGCGGGCTTCCCATGTACCTGAACGTGAGCTCGGCGATCAGCAAGCGGTGCGTCTCGTGGCGCTCCGTGGCGAACGGCCGTTACAACCGCTATCTGCGCTCGATCGCGAAGAAGGTGAAGCGCTACCACTACCGCGTCTACTTCTCGTGGAACCACGAGATGCAGGGCACCTGCAACACCGGCACCGCCCGGGACTACCGGGCGAGCTACAAGCGCGTGCGGCGGGCGTTCAGGCGCCGGCACGTCAGGAACGCCGTCTGGGTGTGGACGGTCGCGGCCGGGAACTTCAACCACAACCCGCGGAGGGCGGCGAAGTACCTGCCGAAGCACGTCGACCTGATCGGGGTCGACGGCTACAACCGCTCCGGCGAGTGGCGCTCGGTGAGGGAGATCTTCGGTGCAGCGCACAGGTTCGCGTCCAGGCGCCACATCCGACTCTTCGTCGGCGAGATCGGATGCGCCGAGGATGGGAGCGACCCGGATGCCAAGGGCCGGTGGATCGCGAACGCGTTCGACACCTTCAAGACGTGGAACGTGGCCGCCGTCCTCTGGGCGAACGTGGACCGGAGCGAAGGGAACTACCGCGTCGACACGTCATCGGCCGCGCTCTCGGCCTACAGGCAGGCCGGCGGCATGCGCTTCTACGGCCGCTAGATGCGGGCGCCGCGCTCGACGTCGCGGAAGAGCGCCATCCCCAGGCCGCGCGCCATCTCCTCGTCCAGATGGGCGACCAGGCCGGCAGTTCGGGCCAGGAGCGCCATCCCGCGCACGATGCGGGCCGGGAAGCCGAGATCCGCGAGCGCCGCACCCGCGACGCCCGCCCCGTTGATCGGAAGCGCCTTTCCCGTCGCCTGGCGGTGGGCGGCGGCGACGAGCTCGAGCGCCCGCAGGTGCGGCCCCTCGAGCCCGTGCTCCCGCGCGATCGCGTAGATCCGCTCCGTGCGCGGGTCGCCGGCCTTGTGGACGGGGTGACCGAGCCCCGGGATGCGTCCGCCGGCGCCGGTGCGGGCCCTGACGGCCTCCGCCGCGGCGGCTTCCAGCCCGTCGTCCCCGCAGCCGGCGACGACCGCGTCCAGGAAGACGGCCGTGTCCTCGACGACGCCCAGGAACACCGATCCCGCGCCGAGGAGGCCGGCGGCGACCGCTCCCTGGAGCGACTCGGGCGCGCCCGTATGCGTGAGCCGGGCGGCCAGCACGGTGGGCGTGAGGCCGTGCTCGGCGAGCGACACGAGCACCGCGTCGAGAAGCGCCGTCTCCTGCGGCGTCGGCTCGCGGCCGCGGACGAGCAGGAACGTCAGCTCCGTGAACGTGACCCTGCCCATGAGCTCCGTGGCGAGGTCGCGGCCGCGGACCGTGATCGAGTCGGCCCCGGCCCCGCCGACGTCGGTGTGCAGCCAGTGGCGCTCGCTCATCCTGCCCTCCGCACGCGTGGGTCGAAGTCCGTCTCGGCGCCGGTCCGCTCCCGCGGCAGCTCATGCTTCGCGATCCGGCCGGTCGGCGTGTGCGGCAGCTCGGCCACCGCTTCCAGGTAGCGCGGCACCTTGAACGCCGTGAGCCGCGCCGCAGCGGCGTCGCGGATCGACGCCAGGTCGGCCGTCGCCGGATCGGCCACGGCCACGAATCCCTTGATCTCCTCCTCGCTCAGCTCCGAGGGCACGCCGACGACCGCCGCCTCGGTCACGTCGGGATGGGAGCAGAGCGCCTCCTCGATCTCGGCCGGGGCCACGTTTTCGCCGCGGCGCCGGATGACCTCCTTGCGGCGGCCGACGAACGTGTACGTCCCGTCCGGGCTCCGGCGCACGAGATCGCCGGTCCGCAGCCATCCGCCCGGGCCGACCGCTTCGGCGGTCTCGTCGGGCATTTCCCAGTAGCCGCGCATGACGGCCGGGTTCCGCAGCTCGAGCTCGCCCACGCCGCCGTCGGCGAGCTCCGTTCCGTCGAGCATGACCCGCGCCTCGTTCACCGTTCCGAGCCGGGGATGCTGGCGAACGGTCCCGAGCGTGCCGAACGGCCGCGAACCGTGCGGCCAGATCGTCCCGTACGGCGACTCCGAGAGCGCGTAGCCGCAGACGATTCGAAGGCCGAAACGCTCCTCCATCTCGAGTTGACGGGCCTTTGTGGGAGCCGGGCCCGTGTAACATAGGCGAAGCGGCGTTTCGGCGTCGTCTTCCCGTTCCGGCTGGCGCATCAGGATCTCGAGCATGGCGCCAATCGCGTTGAACTCCGTGGCGCCGTGGCGGCGGGCGGAATCCAGGAACGTGCTGGCCGAGAACCGGGGCAGGAGCACGAGCCCAGCCCGGGCGGCGATCGATCCGAGCACCGAATAGGCGGGCGCGTTGATGTGGAAGAGCGGGAGCGACGTCATGAGCCGGTCATCCTCTCCGAGCTGCATCCACCACGGGAAGCCCTCGCCGGCCATCGCGTACGCGCGGTGGGTCTGCGCCACGAGCTTCGACCGTCCGGTGGTGCCGGAGGTCGGGATGAGCGCCGCGACGTCGTCGGCCCCGGGCCGCCGGGCCGGTGCCGCCTCGGCCGGCTCGGCGTAGAGGGCGGCCACGTCGGCCGTCGTCGCGCCGGCCTCGCGGACCGCGGCCGGTGCCTCGGCGTCGGTGACGACGAGCCGCGGCCGTACCTGTCCGATGAGCGCCTGGAGCTCGTGCTCGCCCGCGAGCGGGTTCACGGCGACGACGATCGCGCCCGAGCACGTCGTCGCCAGCCAGGCGAAGAGGTACTCCGGAGTGTTCCGGGCCGTGACCAGCACCAGGTCGCCGGGGCTGACGCCCAGCCGCCCCATGGCGGAGGCGGCCCGCTCCACCAGCGCCTGGGCCTCGGAGAACGTGAACGTGCGGCCGTCGGTGCGCAGCCAGACCCTGGAAGGGGCTGCGGCGACGGCCTCGTCGAAGAGTTCGGGGATGGTGTCCGGCACGGAGACGCGGCCATCATCGCCGCCCGGCCCGTCGCGGCGCAACCTGCCTCCGCGGGCGTGACGAGCGGCCTGGAACGCGGTACACTCTTGGCGGGGGTCAGGTAGGGACGTGATCGAGCGACTGCTCATTGCTGCGGGGATTCTGGTCGTGAACGGGGCCGTTCTCGTCGGCGTGCTGCGCCTGCTGACGATGGTCGTCATCCGGCGGGTGCCCCGCCACGAGGAGGCCGCGACAGCCGCACCGATGCCGCTCGCGGCGCAGGTCGACGTGGCGCAGGTCGCCGCGCCCGAGCCGGAGCCCGAGCTCGCAACGGCCGTCTCCGAGCCTGTCGTGGCCGCCCGCCCCCGTGGCCGGCGCGGCTCGAACGGCCACCTGTACCGGATCCATCACCATCGCATGCTGCTCGGCGTGCCTGTGCTGGCGGCGATCTTCGCCTCCGGCGCCTGGCTCGGCGACTGGGTCGGCGGCGGGAGCTCGGCCGACGCGGCCACGGTCACGGTCCATCTCAAGGGCAAGGTCATCCGGGTCGCCGGCGCGCCGGTGGCCGTACGGGTGCCCGGCCAGACGGTGAGGGTGAAGGGCAAGGTCGTCAGGGTGCCGGGCACGACCGTGCAGCTTCCGCCGAAGACCCAGACCGTCGTGACCACCGACGTCATCAGCACCACGTCGACGGACACGACCACCATCGAGACCACGATCAGCGTCCCGACCACGCTCACCGAGACGACGACCGACACGACCACGGTGACCGAGACGACGACGGTCACCGACACGACGACGTCGTCGACCGCCACGACCACGTAGCGCCGCTACATCCGCCCGGCCTCGATGATGCGGCGCAGGAACTCCTGCGTGCGCGGCTGGACGGGCTCGGTGAAGATGCGATCGGGCGTCCCCTGCTCCAGGATCCGACCCTGGTCGAGGAAGCACACCCGGTCGGCGGTCTCGCGGGCGAAGCCCATCTCGTGCGTCGCGATCAGCATGGTCATGCCGCTCTGGGCCAGGTCGCGGATGACGCTCAGCACCTCGCCCACGAGGGCCGGGTCGAGGGCGCTCGTGACCTCGTCGAGCAGCATGATGTCCGGCTCCATCGCCAGCGCGCGGACGATCGCGACCCGCTGCTGCTGGCCGCCGGAGAGCCGGTCGGGGTACTCGTCGCGCTTGTCCGCGAGCCCGAAACGGGTCAGGAGCTCGGTCGCGCGCTCCTCCGCATCGCGTCTCGGCACCCGGAGGGCCTTCCGCGGGCCCAGCGTGACGTTCTTCAGCACGCTCATGTGCGGAAACAGGTTGAACGCCTGGAACACGATCCCGATCCGGCGCCGGACCTCGTTCACGTCGACCTCCCGGGCGGTCACGTCCTCACCGTGGATCACGATCCGGCCTGAATCGACGGGCTCCAGCAGGTTCACGCACCGAAGCAGGGTCGATTTTCCGGATCCCGAGGCCCCGATCAGGCACAGCACCTCGTGCTCCTCCACCTCGAGGTCGATCCCGGAGAGCACCTCGAGCTTCCCGAACGACTTCTGGATCCCCTCCAGCACGACCGCCGGAGCCATCACACGCCCCCGGAGGCCAGGAACCGGCGCCGATCCCGCTCGATCAGATAGTCGGTGAGACGGGCGAGCGGGATCGTGAGCGCGAGGAAGAGCAGCGAGGCGGGGACGTACACCGAGAAGTTGAAGTTGGCCGATTCGGCGATCTGGGCCTGGCGGAAGGCCTCCACCGGTCCAACGATGGAGAGGAGTGCGGTGTCCTTCTGGAGGCCGATGAAGTCGTTCAGGAGCGGCGGGACGACGCGCCGCACGGCCTGGGGCAGCACGACATGGCGCAGCGCCTGCCAGCGCGACAAGCCGAGGGAGCGCGCCGCGGCTTCCTGACTCGGATGGACCGACTGGATGCCGGCCCGGTACACCTCGGCCACGTAGGCCGAGTAGACCAGTGTGAGCGCGATGATCGACCAATAGGTCTGCGACCGGTACCAGCTGGCGTCGGTGAGCTGGAGCGCAGGGATGCCGAAGGCCAGGATGTAGACGACCATGATGGTCGGGAGGCCGCGAAAGACGTCCGTGTAGACGATGGCGAGCGCACGGATCGGGAAGAACACGGGCCCCGGCAGGCTCCGGAGGATCGCGATTCCGAGCGCCAGGATCAGGATCAGCACCTCGGAGATGCAGAAGACTCTGATGTTGACCAGGAACCCGCGGGCGATGTCCGGGAACGATGACCACCACAGATGGGTGTTCAGAAAGCTCTTCCGGAAGTCGTCCCACCCCGGTGCCGTCACGATCACGAGCGCGAGCACCGTGAACACGACGACCGTGCTCAGAAGGGCGGTCGCGACCGCCCGGGCCTCCCGCGAGCCCGGCAGCCGCCGCCGGCGCGGCGCTACTGCAATTCCGGCGCGTGGGCGGCCTGGTTCAGCCACCGGTCCTGAATCTGGGCGAGCGTCCCGTCGGCGTGGAGGGCCGAGAGGGCGCCGTTCACGCACGAGGTCAGCGAGCTGCCCTTCTGGAGCACCAGGCTGAAGTGCTCCTTGCCCGTCGGTGCGGGCAGAACGCCGACGATCGTCCCGTTCGAGAGCTGGACGTTCGCCATGTAGTAGGCGGTCGGGTAATCGACGACGAGGCCGTCGATCTGGCCGTTCTTGAGCGCCTGGAGGGCCGCGTTCAGTGTGTTGAACGTCTGGACGGCGGATCCGGGCTTGATCACGTCGTTCGTCACGTCGTAGCTGGTCGTCCCGATCTGGGCGCCGTACGTGAACGGCTGGAGCTCTGCGACCGTGGTGGCCTTCGAGATGTCGGTGCCCTGGAGGGCGACGACCGCCTCCTGCTCGTCATAGTAGGAGTCCGAGAGGTCGGCGCCCTGCGCCCGCTGAGGGGTGTACGAGACCTGCGCCAAGTAGAAGTCGAAGTTCTTGGGCCCAGGCTTGTACGAATTGTTGAACGGAACCGCGACCCATTTCACCTCGTCCTTGCTGAATCCGAGCTGCTGTGCCACCGCATATGCGGTCGCAGACTCGAATCCCTGATCGTTGTAGGGATCGTGGTTGAACTGCCCCGTCCACTCGTGACCGGTCGGGCCCTGGAAGAAGGGGTCGTACGCCGGGTTGTCGGTGCCGATCGTTAGCTGACCGGGCGTGACAAGCGTCAAATTTGACTTCGCGCACGGATTGGCCTGGGTCGAGCCGCCCGGCGAGGATGTCGAGCCGCCCGATGAGCCGCAGGCGACAGCTGCCAGCGCAACGACGACGGCCATGGCGAAGGCGCGGATTCGCATGGTCGCGGCAGCCTATACCACCCACCCCCCGGAAGGGGTACGATCGCGCTACCGGAGCCGGTTTACGGGCCTTCCCCCAATTGGGGGAGGCGGGACAGGAGGGCCCGCGGATAGAGTCTCGGGCATCATGAAGAGGGGCAGACCATGCGCTGGGGCGAGCCGACCAGGCTACCGCCAGTAAGACGCGGGCGAGGGCTTCTCGCGGCCGCCCTCCTTGCGGGAGGGCTCGTCGCGGCGTACGCAATTCTCGCCGCGCTCTCGCTGACATCAGTGGCCCCCTCGATTCTCGAGAGCGTGCCGACGACGCTCGGCGACTTCGGCAAGCCGGGCTCGGTGCCGGCGGTGAAGCCGAAGGTGCCGGATTTCGTAGGCTCGCCGTCGGCGCAGCCTGTCTTGAGCGATCTCTCGGTGAGCCTCATCAGTCCGTCCGGAACGTCTGACCCGCTCAGCGACGGCTTCGATCTGCAGAACACCGCCGCCACGCCGATCGACCTCTCGGTTCAGGTCGTCGGTGTGCCGGGCGCCTACGCGGCGTTCTCGGGCTCGGGCGCCCAGAAGCACCTCGGGGTCGGCAAGATCACCCACGTAACGGTAACGACGGATCCGCTCCACGCCGGGGCTCTTCGGGGCAGCGTGGACATCTCCGTGAGCGGCGTGCCGAAGAAGCTTTCCGTGCCGCTGTCCGTCACCCAGGCGCCGCTGCCGCCCGGTGCGGTCACGGCGACCGCCGAGGCCGGTGGCGCCGTGAAGGTGAGCTGGCCCGCCTCGCCGTCGACCGGCGTGGCGGGATACGAACTCCAGCGGAGCGTCTCCGGGGGGCCGTGGCGGACGCTGGACGCCAACGCCCCCGCTTCGGGCATCGTCGACGCCACCGGCACCGACGGCCGCACGGTCGAGTACCGCGTGAGCGCCGTCGCCGCGGGTCTGTCGAGCTCGCCGAGCGCGTCCGGCAGCGCCGTGACGGACGCGTCGCCGCCTGACCTGCCCACAGATCTCACGATCGCCACGGAATTCGTGAACCAGACCAACGAGGACGCCGTCCCCGTCGAGGTCGACCTGCCCCCGACCTCGGCGCCGACGGACGTTGTGAGCGTCACGCTCACGGACGGGACGGACGACTCGGCCCCCGTGACTGTCGCGGGTGGCCAGTCGTCCGTCGTCGTCAAGGTCGATGCGAGCGGCCTCGAGGACGGGCAGGTCACGGCCAACGCGATCCTGACGGACGCCCTCGGGAACGCGACGGCGGCTTTCCCGGCCCCGAAGAGCGTGCAGAAGGACGTGATCGCGCCCGACCCGCCGACCGACGCGGGGGGGCCGGAGGTCGTGAACGGCGATCAGGCCTCGTCGGTGCCCGTCGTGGTGCACCTGGCCGATCCGGAGGCCGGCGAGCGCGTGCACGTGGAGATCACGGGCGGCGAGAAGACCGCGGACGCCTCGGAGGACGCCTCGGGTGCGGCAACGACCGTCGACGTGGACACAAGCGATCTGCCCGACGGCCAGCTGACGGGCACGGCGTGGGCCGTGGACGAGGCCGGCAACGTCTCGCAGACGACCCAGCCGTTCACGATCCGCAAGGACACCTCCGCTCCCGCGGGAGCGGTGAGCATCCGGGTGGCCGGCGGCGAGGCCAACCCGGTGAACTACGTGAACGCGGCCTCGGCCGGCGCGGTCGTGGCGATCGTCCGGTTCGGCGAGACCTCCGACTCGTCGGACGAGATCTCGATCTCGGTCGGCGGCTTCACGGTGCACCGGGACGGCGGCGACGACACCTACTTCGTCGGGCCGTTCGACATGTCGGACCGCCCGGACGGTCCGGTGCCGCTGTCGGTGAGGGTGACCGACTCCGCGGGGAACGCGAGCACCGTCACCGATAAGGCCGTGAAGGACACGGTCGCGCCCGCGCCTCCGACGTCGTTCACGGTGCCCGAGACGTCCGAGAACGGCCCCGGCGTGGTGAACTCGTTCACACAGAGCTCGGCCCTGTTCCAGGCGACCTTTCCCGAGGGGACCGACTCCTCCGACACGCTCACGGCGAGCGTCGACGGGGTCGACCTCGGCTCGCGGGTCGGTGGCTCGATCGCCGTCCAGTGGCGCGGCGACGTGAGCGCGCTCCCGGACGGCCACCTCGACCTGCGCGGGACGATCACCGACGCCGCCGGCAACTCGACAGGCTTCTCCGGCCAGGCGGTCAAGGAGACTCAGCCTCCGCCGCCGCCGGTGGCCGCGCACGTCATCGGGCTCTGCCGGCCCGACACGATCACTCCTGCGACCGCGGCCGACGTGACGGTGCAGGTCGTGCTCCCCGACGTCCCCGGTCTGGCCGGTGCCGTGAAGGTCACGCTCACGGACTCGGCCGGCCACACGGCCTCGGCCACCGCATTCGGCGGGCCCGGCATCGTGATCGTGAAGGGTATCGACGCGAGCTCGTTCGTCCCGGGCCATGTCCAGCTGTCGGTGTCCGTCACCGACTCCGCCGGCAACACGTCCACCTTCGACGGCACCACCGCCGTCTACGTGAACCCGGACGAGTAGACCCACCGCGCCGGGGCCGGGCCGGCGAGGGCCCGGCCCCGGAGGCGGTCGTCAGCCCTCGTTCGAGGTTGACGGGCTCGTCGCGCCGCGCGCCCGAAGGTGTGGCGCGAGCGGTGCGAGCCGGCGGCCCACGAGAAGCGCCAGCAGCGCCAGGATCGAGATCGGGATGACCAGCCCGGCGCCGACGATGACGCTCGTCACGACGGCCAGCGCGGCGCCCAGCGAGCGCTCGCCGGCCTTCCAGATGGCGCTCGCATGCTGCGGCGGGGCCGGCTCCTTGCCCACCTCGTGCAGCGCCACCGTGATGGTCGACATGGACGTGCGGTTCTGTAGGTAGAGGATGCGGCCCTGCACATCCTCGATCTGGAATTCCACGTTTTGCAGGTAGTTCTCGACGCGAATCGAGTCGGCGATCGTCTGCGCCTGGTCCATCAACCGCAGGAGCACCTTCTCCTGGGCCTCGAGGTTCACGAGCCGCGCGCGCAGGTCGACGAACTCCTGGCTCACGTCCTGGCCCGTCACGCTCTCGGCGCTGACGTGGACGTGGGCGATGGCCTCGAGGGCGTTCAGCGCGGCGTTGAACGTCCTGGCGGGGACGCGAATCGTGATCGTGCCGTCGTGGATCCTGGAGCCCGAGGTCGAGCTGCGGGTCGGGTACCCCCCGAACCGCTGTGCGATATCGCGGACGGCGTGCACCGTCGTGCCGAACTTCCCGTGATCGACGCGCAGGCGGACGTCGCCGGTCTTGATCACGGCGGACGGCAGGCTGGGCAGCTTGAGCGGGCCCGACGCCGTGGCCCCGGGCTCCGCGGCGCCGCTGAACGCCTTCGTCTGCGACGGAGCGGCGGTCGGGCCCAGGGAGTCAAGGGCCATCCCGCCGTTCGCGCCGGCGGCGGCGTGGGCAACGGGCGCCGGCCCGGCGCTCGCTCCGCCTCCTCCGGCAGCGTTCGATCCTGAGCCCCCCGAGCAGCCCGCGGCCGCCCCCACCAGGCCGGAGACGACGATCATCGCCGCCGGCACCACCCCGAACCGCCGTATCGCACTCATCGAAACCTCCATCGTGGTCGATGGTGAGACAGGCGCCGCGACCGTCCGGTTCCCAATCTGGATGCGGGGTTCGGGCGTACTTCCGGTATTCCGATGAGCGCAGATCGCTACTACACTTAGCCGATGGCGACCGAGACCTTGCCGGCCCCGGCCACCGCGCGCACCGCCGAGTCGCGCCAGCTCGTTGATCAATGGCGCCGGCTGACGTGGTTTGCGACCGCGACTGCGGTGCTCGGCAGCCCGGCCGTGTTCGTCTGGTACCACTCCGAGGTCGGCTGGTCGACGGGCTGGTCGCTGGTCGCGACGTTCTTCTCGGTCGTCGCGTTCCGCGGCGTCTTCGACGTCGCCACCCGCCGGCTGATCCCGTGGCCGAATCTCTTCGGCCTCGAGGATGCGAAGGTCACGACCGAGGACGTCGTCGCACGGCGCCGGGCCTGGTTCTGGCGGTTCTGGCTGAAGCTCGCCATCTACTACGAGGTGATCGTCACGCTGATCTGGATCGTCCGCGTCCTGCGCGGCGACCAGGTGTCATGGTGGTCGATCGAGACGGGAGCCGGCTCCGCGATCGCCGGTGTGGCATCCAACCCGACACTGCTCCTTCAGCTCGTGTACGTCGGGTTCTTCTTCATCGCCAACTTCCTGATCTTCTTCGGCCCGCTCATGCTCATGGGGATCACGCAGATCCAGGCGTTCGAGCCGGGTGACGCGGACTGGGGCGTCAAGCTCGACGACGTCCGCGGGCAGGCCGAGGCCAAGGAGGAGGTGCGGCGGGTCGTCACCCTGTGGCAGTCGGGCGAGGAGTTCGAGCGCGCCGGCGGCAAGCGCGAGCGGGGCCTGCTCCTGCTCGGCGCGCCGGGCACGGGCAAGACGATGCTCTCGAAGGCCATCGCCACCGGCTTCAACTGCCCGTTCGTCTCGATCCCGGGATCGGGCTTCGCGCAGACCTTCATCGGCATGGATGCGGTCATCGTCCGATACCTCGCCTTCCGCGCGAAGCGCCTCGCCCGGAAGTGGGGCGGCCAGTGCATCGTCTTCATCGACGAGATCGACGCCGTCGGCATGCGCCGCTCCAGCCTCGGCGGACAGGGCTTCTTCCAGCCCGCCGGCGAGGTCGCCGTCCCGAGCGGGGACGTGATCCTGGAGAACGAGGAGTGGCGCGAACGGGTCTTCGCCGAGCGGGCGCCGGAGCGGCCTGCGCGTTTCCCCGCCCAGATCGGGTCGGCGGTGAACCGGGTCTTCCCCGGCATGTTCGGGGGCGGCGGCCAGCTGGCGCTGAACCAGCTCCTCGTCATCATGGACGGCATCGGGAACCCGCCGTTCGTGCGAAAGACGCTCACCAACCGCATGAACACGTTCCTCGATGCGACCTACGTCATCCCGCAGCGAATCGGACGGCTCCGGCTCCGGCTTCGGCGCCCCGGCCCGCGGCGCGAGCAGATCTATTTCATCGGGGCCTGCAACGTGCCCATCGAGTCGCTCGACCCGGCGCTGACACGCCCCGGCCGCATGGGCCGTCACGTGTGGTTCCGCACGCCCACGAAGGATGACCGCAAGGACATCTTCGACCTGTACCTGGGCAAGATCGCGCACGAGGAGGATCTGGAGACCGAGGAGCGCAAGGACGAGCTCGCCCGGATCACCAACGGCTACTCCCCCGCGATGATCGAGCAGGTCTGTTCGATGGGCCTCATGCGGGCCCATTTCGACGGGCGTGAGAGCTGCGCGCGCGAGGACATCGTCGAGTCGCTCACGACCGTCGAGTCCGGTACGGCTATCGACGTCGAGTACGTCCCCGAGGAGACCCTCGCGACCGCGATCCACGAGGCCGGCCACGCGGCGGCCAGCCATGTGTACAACCTCGGCTACGAGTCGACGCGGCTCTCGGTGCGCATGCGCGGCGGGTCGCTCGGCCACTACCAGGCCGCGCAGAAGGAGGAGCGGTTCGGCAAGTGGCGGCACGAGATGGTCGCCCGGCTGATCGTGCTGCTCGGGGCGATGGCCGCCGAGAGGGTGTTCTACAACGAGAACACGAACGGCGTGGGCGGCGACGTACGCAGCGTGACCGCCGAGGTCTCCCGCATGGTCGGACAGGCCGCGATGGGCCCCGAGGAGCCCGAGCTGCCCGCCTGGCTGCCGGAGGACGAACGCGAGGCCCAGAGCGAGCGGATCATGAAGCGCTACGAGCGGATCGGCACCCAGATCATGAACCGCGCCCGGTCGGGCTCCGCCATGGACGCCGACCCGCTCGGAGCCGCCCTGTCGGATCCCGCCAAGCGGAAGATGGCCGCCCAGATCCTGGGCCAGGCGTACGTCACCGCGCATCACCTGATCCGCGAAAACCGCGATGCGGTCGAGCACATCGCGAACGTGCTGGTCGAGCGGCGCGAGATGTACGGCGACGAGGTCGTGACGCTCCTCGAGGACGCCAGCCTGCGCCGGCCCGACTTCGATCCGCTCCGGGAAGAGCTTTGGCCCGCCGCGTGAGCCCGCATTCGGGAAAGTTCGGGCTGGCGTACGCGGCTCTCGGAGCAGCTGCGGTCATCGCGATCGGGGCGTTCGTGATCCTGCTCGGCCGCTCGTCGGACGCCACCACCACCCCGGCGGCGGCCGACGCGACATGGGGCAACTTCCGGCCCGCCGGCCTGACCCAGGACCGGATCCAGCAGATCGCCCTGCACGTCGGCTCGACGTACCGCACCAAGACCGACCACCAGCTCGTCTCCGTGAGCGCCTCGATCCCTCCGGTCTACCAGAACGACCTCAAGATCACCCAGTACGTCCTGTCGTACAACGACGGCGGCCAGACGAACTACCAGGCCGTGCCGATCGGGGCGAACAACGTCCTCTACGAGATGTGCGGCCTCGGGCCGCAGTGCGCGATCCGGACAGGCAAGGCCAGCACGGCACGCTTCCGGCTTCTGCGCCGCGAGGCGCTCGAGCTGGCGCTGTACACGTTCCACTACACGGACGTGGGCTCGGTCGTGACGTTCCTGCCGCCCAAGAAGGGCGAGCGGCCGCAGTTCGTGTTCCTCTTCCTGCGGTCGCAGTTCGAGGAGCAGGGCATCCTGGCGAAGCCGCTCGGCGCGATCCTCGCCGAGCCGACGCCGCCGGCCGCCGCGGCGATGTCGGCCGCCGAGGCGGCCACGATCGACGGGATCACCGAGCCCGACCTGTATCGCTTCCGGTACACGTCCGACCAGCAGGGCGGCGTCCTGCTCGTGTTCGACCCGCTGGCCGGCCAGTAGCCGCATGACCCCGACCACCCGCGCGGCGCTCGAGCGTGCCCGGGCCCGGCTCGACACCCTCGACTACTACCCGCGCCCTGTGCGCATCGCCCGGGTGCGCGTGATCGTCGCGCCGCTCCTCTTCCGCCTGCCGTGGTTTTCGAGCTTCGACGGCTATGCGACCCACCTGGCGATCTTCCTGCGCCGGCCGGTGGCGGGCGGCGAGCAGGACGACCTGGTGACGCACGAGCTCTGCCATGTGTGGCAGATGCAGCACCGGCCGCTCGCCATGCCGTTCTCGTACGTCGTCCGCGGGTACGCGCGAAACCCGTACGAGGTGGAGGCCCGGCGAGCGGCCGATGAGACCCGGGCTGCGGTCAGACCCGAGCCGGGACCTGCATGACCGGCCGCACCTCGACCGACCCGTACCTGGCGCCGGGGCACATCTTCGCCGCCTCGATCGCCTGGTCGATGGTGTCGCACTCGATCATGTAGAAGCCGCCGAGCTGCTCCTTGGTCTCGGCGAACGGGCCGTCGACCACGAGCGCTTGCCCGTCGCGCACGCGCACCGTCCGGGCGGTCGCGATCGGATCGAGCGGCGCGCCCTCCTTCAGCGCACCACGCTGGGTCAGGCTGTCGGTGTAGGCGAAGTACTCCTGCATCAGGCTGGCCATGTCCTGCTCGCTCACGGTGGCCCGCTGGGCCTCGTCGTCATAGATGAGAAGCATGTACTGCGGCATGTCGTCCCTCCGGTGCTCGGCCTGCGGGCGGATTCCCGCCGGCACCATCATGACGAACGAGCGCGCGCGAAATCGACACGAGCGCCCGCTCGACCCGCCGCCGGTCGGGGCCGCACACGAAGAGGTGCTCGGTGTTCTCGAGGTGCGAGACCGTGCCGACCCGGCGCCCGGCCGGGTCGTGGATGCCGATCCGGGCCCCGACGTAGCGCGGCCGGGGCACGCCGACGGCGCCGACGTGGCCGCGCCGGCGAAGGAGCGCCTCGACCTCGCCCGGCCGGTGGAAGCCCTCATCCGAGAACGAGACCACGAGCCATGGGGTCGCGACGTGCTCGATGAGCCCGGCCAGGGCGGCGAGGGCCGGCGCCCGCCGGTTGTAGGCGCTCTTGCGGGTGCGGCAGTCGACCCGCTTGCACGCCACGCCGTAGTGCTGGGGCGCGTCCCAGCGCACCAGGGTCTCCCAGACGTGGTAGTTCCCGAGGTAGGAGTGCTGGTTGTAGGGCGGGTCGACGTACGCCAGGTCGATCCCGTCGAGCTCCGGCGCGAGCGCGTTGGCGTCGGCGCGCGCGACCCGGCCGGGCGGGCCCGCGACCATGGCCGGCTCGCGGAGCTCGAGCGCGTTTCGGGCCCGGGGCGCCCAGCGCTTCAGGTAGGCCATCTGCACGCCGACCGTGGAGTCGACCCGGTCGGCCGCCTCGAGGAGGCTCGTGAGCAGGATGCCGCGCTCGACCGGGTCGAGGTCGAGCCGGCCGATCTCGTCGCGGACGGCGTCGATCCGCATGCCGTTCTCGGGCATGAAGTAGCGCGAGCGGCGGCAGAACGTCTCGGTGACGTAGCCGTCGACGGGCGGGAGCGCCTGGAGGTGGCGAAGGAGGCGCCGGATCCGGGCCCGGTCGACGTCCGCCCCCGCCGCGACGTAGGCCTGGCCGAACGCCTCGGAGTAGGCCGCGGTGTCGTTCGAGAGCACCTCGAGCCCGGCCGACCGCAGCGCCTGGCCGACACGGGTCGTGCCGGCGAAGAGGTCGGCGGCGCTCCGGGCGCCCAGCTCGGCCGCGCCGGCGGCGATGGCGCCGGCCAGCGCGCGCTTCGAGCCGAGGTACTTGATCACCCGCCCAACCCTACGGCGGGGAGCGGACGCCCGGGGTGGCTCAGGCGGGCCGGCCGCAGGCGGCGCAGCGCCGGCGCCGCGCGCCGTCCTGGACGACGACGTGGTGGCTGCAGATCAGCTTGCGCAGGCGGTTCCTCATGGCGTTCCTCAGGCGGCGGCCTGCTCGAGGCCGGCGTAGAAGTACGGGTGGTTGAACACGTCCATGGGATTCGCGTCGCGCACGGGCACGTCGAACGCCTCGCCGATCTCGAAGTCGACGACGGCGACGTGCACCCGGTCGGTGGCGGGATCCCACAGCATGGTCACGTCCACGCCGTTCGAGCTCCGGTGCGCCAGCTCGCGCATCGGGACGATCGGGGTGACGACGGCGGTCATGTCGGGCTCCTCGCTGGTGTGGGTGGTGCTGATCACGATTGGAGCAGTCTCGCGCGGGCGGGCCGGCGCCGCGGTCGAGCGACCCCGTCTCCGTAGGTGTGGAAACCCCTACTGCCGCAGCGAGGCCAGCACGGCCAGGACGCGGCGGTGGTCCTCGGAGGCGGCCGGGAGGCCGAGCTTGGCGAAGATCGACGTCACGTGCTTCTCGACGGCCCGCTCGGTGACGACCATCCGCAGGGCGATGCCGGCGTTCGAGCGGCCCTCCGCCATGAGCGAGAGCACCTCCCGCTCGCGCGGCGTGAGCTGGTCGAGCGGGTCGTCGGAGCGGCGCCGGCCGACGAGCTGGGCCACGACCGCCGGGTCGAGCGCGGAGCCGCCCTGGGCCACGCGCCGCACCGCCGCGGCGAAGTCGTCGACGTCCGCCACCCGGTCCTTCAGCAGGTAGCCGACGCCCTCGGTGTTCTCGCCGAGGAGCTCGACGGCGTAGCCGGGCTCGACGTAGGACGACAGCACGAGCACGCCGACGCCCGGGAACCGCTCCCGGATCGCGCGAGCCGCCTGGAGCCCCTCGTCCGTGTTCGTCGGCGGCATGCGGATGTCGACGATCGCGACATCGGGTTTTGAGAAGCCGATCCGGCGCAGGAGGTCGTCGGCGTTTGCGACCTGGCCGACCACCTCGAAGTCCGCCTCCGACAGGATGCGCGCCACACCCTCGCGGAGGAGCACCGAGTCGTCGGCCAGCACCACGCGGATCGGGGTGCCCGCCGCCCGCCCGGTCGTGTTCAGCGCCGGGAAGGTCGTGTCGAGCCCGGCGACGTCGAGCTGGTGGAGGTGCTCGGGCCGGTCGAGATCCTTCAGATGGGCGTCACCGAGCTCGCGGGTGCTCGTCCCGTCGGGCAGGTCGCCCTCGAGCAGCGCGTGGGTGGTGTTCGACAGCAGCACCTGGCCGCCGTGGCCCGCGTCGCAGATGCGGGCCGCCCGGTGCACGTCGAGGCCCACGTAGCGCTCCTCGGCGATGACCGGCTCGCCGGTGTGGATGCCCATCCGCACCCGCACCTCGGCGCCGTCGGGCCAGTCATGGCCGGAGAGGCTGCGCTGGGCGTCGGCGGCGGCGGCGACCGACTCGCGCGCCGCCCGGAACACCCAGAACGTCGAATCGCCCTGGGTGTCGACCTCCTCGCCGTTGTGGCGGCCGAAGGCCGCGCGCAGGAGGTCCTGGTGCTGCGACATGACGGCCGCGTACCCGTCCCGAAGCTTGTTCACGAGCCGGGTCGAGCCCTCGATGTCGGTGAACAGGAAGGTGACGGTGCCGGTGGGGAGCTGCCGGGACGCGGCCATCGTGGCCGCCCAGCGTACGAGGTCCGGCCCCGCCCTGCAAGGCGGAGCCGGACCTCGTGGTGGTTGCCGTTACGCGTCGGCCGGAGCCGGCTCGGGCGAGTGCTGCAGCCGCGGCAGCCACTGGAGCGACTTGGGCATGTACCAGTTCCAGTCGCCCAGGAGCTTCATCGTCGCCGGCAGGAGCACGGCGCGGATGATGGTCGCATCGAGCAGGACGGCCACGGCGGCGCCGACGCCGAACTGCTTGATATCGAGGACGGACAGGGTGGCGAAGAGCCCGAAGACTCCCACCATCACGATGGCGGCGCTGGTGACCACGCCGGCCGTGCCCTTGATGCCCGCCGAGACGGCATCCTCGGTCGGCATGCCGCCGTCCACCAGCTCCTTCACCCGGGAGAGGATGAAGACGTGGTAATCCATCGACAGGCCGAAGAGCACCACGAACAGGAAGAGCGGCAGCCAGTTTGCGATCGAGCCGGTGGAGTGGAAGCCGAGGATGGACTCGCCCCAGCCCCACTGGAAGATCGCGACCAGGATCCCGTATGCCGCGCCCACCGAGAGGAGGTTGAGCACGATCGCCTTGATCGGGATCACGATCGAGTGGAACGTGACCAGGAGCAGCAGGAACGCCATTCCCAGCACGAACGCGAACACGAGCGGCGTGCGCACCTTCATGAGCTCGTTGAAGTCGTGCGAGCCCGCGGTGTCGCCCGTGACCGAGACGTCCGAGCCGGTGACCTGGTCGAGCGTCGTCGGGACGAGCGAGTTCCGAAGCGTCGAGAGCGCCTGCTCCGACCTGGCGTTCTCACCGTCGCCGGCCAGCGGGGCCGTGATCTTCGCGACGGTGTGATCCGGGTTCATGGTCACCTCGATCGGGTTACCGATCTGACGGGTGGCGAGCGCCTTCTGCTTGAACTCGGCGATCGCCGCCTTGGCCTCGGGCGAGGTGACGTCGTTCGCCTGGAACGCGATCACCGCGGGAGCCGGGCCACCCGGGAACTTCTGCTCGATCTGCTTGTAGGTCTTCACGATCGTCAAGTCCTGAGGCAGGAACTTGAAGCTCGGGGTCTGCGTGTTGATGCTGAACGCCGGGATGGCCAGGACGGCCAGGGCGCCGGCGGCGACGGCGACCGAGATGGCCGGGCGGCGCAGGACGCGGTCGATGATCGCGCCCCAGAAGCGGCTCTCGGTCCGATCCTGGCTCTTCGTGAGCCGGGACAGGAACGGGATACGACCGCGCTCGACCTTGTCCCCGAGCAGCGCGAGGATGGCCGGCAGGCCGGTCAGCGAGCCGATGACGGCTACGAACACCACGACCATCGACGCGATGCCGATGGCGACGAACGTCGGGTCGCCGGCGAGCAGCATCCCGGACATGGCGAGGAACACCGTGACGCCCGAGATCAGCACGGCCTGGCCGGATGTCGAGGCGGCCAGGTCGAGGGCCGTCCGGCGGTTGCCGGCGGCCGTGCGCTTCGCGTCGCGCAGCGTGCCCTTGGCGGATGCGATGACGGCCGCGTCGCCGGCCTTCTTGGCCTGGCGCAGGGCCACCTTCGCGGCCTTGACGCGGCTGCGGTCGGCGGTCTTCGTCCCCGCACGCTCGTCGCGCTCACGGCGGAGGTAGAACAGGGAGTAGTCGACGCCCACGGCCATCCCGATCATCAGGATGATCTCCGAGGTCACGTCGGTGGTGGGCATGACATGGCTGATGATCGAGTTCAGGCCGAATGTGGCCAGAACGGCCGAGAACGCCAGGAGCACCGGGATGCCCGCGGCCACGGCCGCGCCGAACGCGAAGAGCAGGATGATGAGCGTCAGCGGGAGGGAGACGTTCCGGGCGTGGTTCAGGTCGCCGTTGATCTTGTCGTTCAGGACGTGTGCGGCCGAGGCCTGACCGAACTCCGCGATGTGCATCTGCGGGTTGGCCTTCTGGAGCCCGGCCACGGCGTTCATGACCGGCTGGATCTTGTCGGCGGCCTTCTCGGAATCGCCCGTGATGTCGAACTGGACGAGCGCCGAGCTCCCGTCCTTGGTCACCTGGCCGGCGTTGCTCGTCGCCAGCGGGCTGCGGACGTTGGTGACCTGCGGGAAGGCGCTCACACGATCCACGGCCTGGTCGATGGCCGTGCGGAACGCCGGGTCGTTGACGGTGTGGCCGGGGTACGTGACGAGGATCATCTCGCCCGCACGATCCTTGAAGCCGGCCTTGTCGATGACGCGCGCGGCGTGACCGGCTTCGCCGTCGCCGAGCTGGCTTTCCTTGAGGTTGATCTGACCCGTGATCGCACCGCCGGCGATGGCGGCGATGACGAATGCGAACCAGAGACCCAGTGCGAGCCAGCGGTGATGCGCGCTCCAGCCGCCCATACGAGCGGCGAGGTTCTTGCGTTGCATGACAGCTCCTCGAGAGGGGGAAAGAGGCATGTGCGCATGGTGCCGTCCGCGGGGGTGTCGCCGCAGTGCGGCGGGCAGGCGTGTGCGGTGCGGTTAGCCGAACGCCCCAGGGGCGGGAGATCTCAACCCGTCGGGATACGGGCCCGGACGCGGGTGCCGGAGCCGGCGGGGCTCTCGACGTCCAGGTTGCCCGCCAGCGCCTCGACCCGGTCGGCCAGGCCGAGCAGGCCCGAGCCGCGGCCGGGGTCGGCGCCGCCCGTCCCGTCGTCCGCCACCTCGACGAGCGCCCATCCGTTCTGGCAGAAGACCGAGACGTCGACTCGCGAGGCGCCGGCGTACTTCGCGACGTTCGCGAGCGATTCCGAGACGACGTAGTAGGCGGCCGCCTCGACCTGGGCGGGCAGGCGCTCCTCGGGCACCGAGTGGATCGCGACCGGGACCGGCGAGCGGTTGGCAAGCGCCTCGAGCGCGGGCGCGAGGCCGCGGTCCGTGAGGACGGCCGGGTGGATGCCGCGGGCGAGCTCGCGCAGCTCCTCGAGCGCCGTTGCGAGCTCCTGGCTGGCCGCCTCCAGGAGGGCGTTCGCCGACCCGGGATCGGACTCGAGCCGTGTCCGGGCCAGGCGCAGCGCGAGCGAGAGCGAGACCAGCCGCTGCTGGGCGCCGTCGTGGAGGTTCCGTTCGAGCCGGCGGCGCTCGGCGTCTCCGGCCTCGACGATGCGGGCCCGCGAGGCGGTGAGCTGGGCGTATGCGTCCGTGCTCGAGAGCGCCAGGGCCACGAGGTCCGTGAACTCGGCGATGCGCGTCTCCGTACCCCGCGGGAATGGGCCCTCGTTCGAGATGACGATCATCGCCCCCCACAGATACCCCTGCACCATGATCGGCGCGGCGACCGCGGCCCGGGCGCCCAGATCCCGCACCTGTGCGGCCAGATGCCCGGAGAGCTGCGTGTAGTCGTCGATCCGCACCGGCCGGCCCGTCTCGCGGATCCGCGAGATCGCGGCGTCGCGGTCGAGCTCGAGCACGGTCCCGGGGGCGATCGACTGGACGCCGGCGCTCCAGCCGCCGAGCAGCGTCGCGCTCGTGCCCTCCGGCCGGTACTGCACCATGTTCGTGGTCTGTGCTCCGAACAGCTTTCCGACCTCGGAGGTGACCGCCTGGAACACCGGCTCGGGCTCTGCGCCCTCCGCGATCAGCGTGGCCACCCGGCGCAGGGCGGCCTGCTCGGCGGCGAGCCTGCGCTCCGCGGCCTCCGCCTCGCGCCGCTCCGCGAACTGGAGCACGTTCTGGAAGGTCGACTCGAGCACCTCCAGCGTCCCGGGGTCGGGTGCGGTCGGGTCGTCGGAGGAGACCTGGAGGATCAGGAGGACGTCGCCGTCGGAGACGATCGGGAAGGCCAGCGTGCCCCGGCGGCCGTCGTGCTGCCCCGGCGGAAGCGGCGGGAACGGCCCGGACGTCGTGACGTCCGAGACCCAGCCCGGCTGCCCGGTCTGCCAGACGCGGCCTGCGAGCCCCTCCCCCGGCGGCAGCCGCATCGTGCGGAGGCCGGCGGCGAACTCCTCGCCGTCGTCGCGGTCGATGAGGTAGACACCGTCGACCCGGAGCGCCTTCCCGTCGGGCTCCGGCCGCCAGAAGATCCCCATCCAGCAGCCGAGTGCCGCTGTGAGGTGGGCGAGCACGAGCGGGCGGGCGACGTCCATCGACGGCGATCCGGCGAGTGCCCGGGCGACCTGCACCTGAAGGAGCAGCCGCCGGGCCGTGCGGTTTCGCTCCGTCACGTCCTCGCCGATCGAGGTCGAGCCGATCACCCGCCCGGCGTCGTCGCGTAGCAGGGTGTTGTTCCAAGCGATCTCGCGCCGCTCGCCCGAGCGGGTGAAGATGTACATCTCCTCGTGCGGGTTGATCGATCCCTCGCGCACGCGGGCCACGAACGCCTCGTCGGCAGGGTTGAAGGTGCCGGCCCATGACCGCCCGATCAGCTCGGCGCGCGTGTAGCCGGCCAGGTCGGCGAGGTACTGGTTGCAGAAGGTGATCCGGCCGTTGAGGTCGAGGCTGACCGCAATCAGGTGGACGTTCTCGAGCAGCTCGCGGAAGCGCCGCTCGGACTCCTCGAGGGCGCCGAGGCGGGCGCGCAGGTCGGCCTGGAGCTGCTCGTTCTCGAGCGCCAGGCCGGCGGTCGCGCCGACCGACTCGAGAAGCTCGGGGTTGTCGGCGAGGGCCGGGTCGTGGATGAGTGCGGCCACGCGCCGGCCCGAGCGCTCGACGATGGTGACGCCGCGGTCGGGCCGCTGCGCGGGGTCGAGCGGGTGCCCATCCGCATCGACGTAGAGGCGGAGATCGCCGAGCCAGTACGCCAGCTCGAGGCTGGGGTCGCCCACCGCCTGGCGAAGTGCCCGGCGTACCCGGCCCGGCTCGTGGCTGCGGGTGAGCTCCTCGATCAGGTCCGCGAGGGCCCCGGACCGCGACAGGTTCGTGCGCAGGATGCCGATCAGGAACCCGACCGGGACGCTCGCGAAGGCCAGCGACGAGACGACGAACGCGACCGTGCCGGCGGTCCCGCCGGAGGCGATCTGGATGACGAGCGCGACGGCGATCGTGGCGAGTGCGACGCCGCTCGTGGCGAGCACCGGCGCCAGCACCCGGCGTGCGGCCTGCGATGCGGCCCGCCAGCGCTCGATGACGATGGCGACGACGGCGGCGAGCAGCACGATGCCGATCAGCGCCGAGGCGTTCTCCACCCCGGAGGCGACGTCGGGGTGGTGGGACACGAGCAGCACGTTCCGCGGCGCCCGCGCGTCGTCCGTCAGATCGTGGGACGTGCCGACCAGGGTCGCGACCAGCGACGGCACGACGGTGTCGACGTACGCCGCGGCGACGATTGCCTGCGCCGCGCGGGACTCCAGACGGCCGCGCGGGTAGGCCAGGATCGCGTGCACGAGCACGGCGTAGTAGATCGTCGAGAAGGCCTGGGCGACGCTGAACACCTGCGCGTTCCCCGACGTGGTGAGCGTGCTCGCGAACCATGCGATCCCCACGGCATACAGCAGCAGCCCGAACCGGTTCTCGGGGCGGCGGGCGAGCGCCACGAGCCCCGTCGCGATGAACGAGCCGCCGATGATGAGCGCGAACGCGACGAACCCGTGGTTCACGGTCTCGCTGAGTGCGATCGCCGTCGCCGAGGCCGCCGCCAGCGCTGTGGCCACCACCCACAGCGCGGCGCGCGCGTGCCAGCGGGTCATGGGAGGAACGCCGCGAGCGCTGCGGCGGAGAGCTCGGCCTTCGGCACGAAGCCGAGCGCCCCGCTCTCGGCGACGAGCGGCCCAAAGTCGGCCGCGTCCCTGCTCGACGTGAGCACGACCGCCGGCCCGTCCCCGTTCCGGGTCAGCTCCGCCGCGACGGCGAACCCGTCGGTGTCGGGGAGCTGTGCGTCGAGCAGCACCAGCTCGGGCCGCAGCCGCTCGGCCTCGGCGATCGCCGAGGCGCCGTCCACCGCTTCGCCGACCACGTCGAAGCCCTCCGCCTGGAGCACCGTCCGCGCCAGGGCCCTGAACGAGGGATGGTCGTCGACGATCAGTACCGTGAGCGGCACGCTCGCATCGTGCCATATGGGGAAAATGCGGGGAATACGGCTAGCCGTACCCTGTCATGCGGAGGAATTCCGGAGTTGGCAGCGGGAATTACGGCGTGGACGGCGTCGTCGCGAAGGCCTGGAGCTGCTTCAGCACCTGCTGGAGCTGCTTCCGGGTGGCCTGGTCGAGGTTCGGCTCGAGGTCGAGATACGCCTTGAGCGCCGTCGCAGCGGTGGTGTACTGCTGCCCGGCGGCCGCGTCCTGGGCGAGGGCGAACTGGTACGGGGCGTTCTTGGGGTCGAGGCCGACCAGCTTCTGACGCATGGCTGTGGCCTGGACGTAGTCCGAGCTCAGGCTGCCCTGGAGGGACTGGATGCGGTTCGTGTACGGCTGTGCGAGCGCCTGCTGGAGCGAGTGGGTCAGCGCCGGCGCCAGCTTCAGGGACTGGGCCGCGCTCGCAGTCGCCGGGGTCGTGTACTGAGCCGCAAGCGCCTGGGCCTTCGTGAGCTCCGTCTGCGTGCGCCGGGCCCGCAGCTCGAGCAGCGACGCCGCTCCCAGGAGGCCGCTCTGATCGTTCGGCCGCAGGTTGACATAGCGCAGGTACGCGCCGATCGCCGCGTCGGTCTGCCCGTCGGCCTGGTAGGCGCGCGCGAGGTCGCGCCAGGCGGGGGCGGCGTTCGGGTGCTGCCGCGTCTTGGACTGGAGGTCGGAGATCGAGGAGCTGCCGGCGCTCGAGGAGTTGAAGATGTCGCCCAGGTTGATGCCGCCTGTGCCCGACCCGACCCCAAGCGCGACGAAGCCCAGGCCGAACATGATCGCCAGGAAGACGAAGACGGGCTTCTGGCCGCGGCGGATGCGTTCGAAGAGCATGGATTCAGGCGTGGATCATCTTGGCTCGGGCGGAGGCGGCCGTCGGAGAGGGGTGCGATCCGCGCCGGTAGCGTATCTCCCCGTCCACCATCGTCAGGGCGACGCGATCGCATGAGCCTCCGTACACCGCGGCCGTCACCGGATCGTCCCACGGGAGGAAGCTCGACCCCGTGAGATCGAGCACGCAGACGTCGGCGGCCTTCCCGGGCGTCAGCGTCCCCGTCACCGCTCCCAGGCCGACCGCGGCTGCGCCGCCCGCCGTCGCCAGCTCGAGCGCGGTCCGCGCGGACAGCCCGTCCGCCCGCCCGAGCCGGGCCCGCGCGTGCATGATGGCGGCGCGCATCTCCGACCACATGTCGAAGTCGATCGCCGAGGAGGGCGAGTCGGTGCCGAGCCCCATCCGCACGCCTGCCGCGAGCAGCTCGGGGAGCGGCGCGATCCCGCAGCCCAGGAGGGCGTTGGAGCGGGGGCAGTGCACGCCGGGGATGTCACGGCCGGCCATGAGCTCGATGTCCCGAGGATCGGCGTACACGAGGTGGATCGCGACCGTGTCCGGCCCGAGGATGTCGCCGAGCTCGTCGAGGTGCACCGTCTCGCGGGCGGACTCGAGGAGGTGCGTTGCCACCGGCAGGCCGCGTTCGCGCGCGAGGCCCACCAGCATGCGGTAGTCGTCGAGCGTCACGGTGAACGGCGCGTGCGGCGATATCCCGGGCTGGACCAGCTCGGTGGCGGGCGCGGCGTCGATCCGGTCCTCGGTGCGCGCCTTCAGCTCGGGCCAGTCGCTGAAGGCCTCGAGGTAGACGATCGCGCGCAGCCCGGCCTCGGAAGCGGCGTCGGCAACCACCCCGGAGTAGCTGCAGTCGGCGATCGTGGTGACGCCCGCTCGCAGGCAGGCGGCCGCGCCGGCCCTGGCCTGCTCCAGGGAGTCGTCGGCCCCGGTGGCGGCCTTGCGCCGGATGTGATCCTCGATCCACGGCCCGAACGCCATCCCGTCGCCGAAGCCGCCCATCGCCGCGTACTCGAGGTGCGTGTGCGCGTTCACCAGGCCGGGCAGGATCACCGCGCCGTCGAAGCGCTCGTCGGCCTCCCGGCCGGCCGGGCCGATCTCGGCGATCGTCCGCCCCTCGATGCGGACGGCGCCGTCGCGGATCGCGGGGCCGTCGACCGGCACGACCCAGTCGGCGGCGAGGATCACAACGGCTCGGGCGCCGCGTCAGGCTTGGGCTCGACGGCGCGCACCAGGAAGTAGCTCAGTCCGTACAGCACGAGCACCGGGATGAATTCGGCCATCATCGTCACCGGGTCGGTCCCGGGGAGCAGGGCGGTGAGCGCCGCGAGGATGACGATCGACTCGCGCCAGCGGCGGCGCATGAGGTTCGAGCTCACGATCCCGACACGGCCCAGCATCATCATCACCACGGGAAGCTGGAACACGAGGCCCATGGCGAGCAGCGTCAGCATCACGAAGCGAATGTAGTCGCTCGCGCGTGGGATGTAGTTGATCACCTGGGCGTTGAAGTGGGTCAGGAAGTGGATCGCGGGCGGGACGACGATGTACCAGCCGAAGACGACACCGGCCAGGAAGAGCGCCGGCACCATCACAAGCAGCGGCCTGATCGACCGCTGCGTCTCGTGCGCGAAGGCCGGGATGATGAACGCGTAGATCTGGTAGCTGATCACCGGAAGCGTGATCAGGAGGCCGCCGTAGACCGAGATCATGATCGCGTTGAAGAACGCCTCGGTCGGCGCCAGCGTCACCAGCTTCACGTTGTCGTCCAGCGGCCGCTGGAGGAAGTGGTAGATGCGGACGTTCTCGATGTAGCAGCCCGTCATCGCGATCGCGAGCGCGGAGAGCACGATGATGAGCCGCGTGCGCAGCTCCTCCAGGTGCTCGACCAGCGTCAGCTGATCGTCCGGCCCGACGCGGCGGGGACGCGCCACGGGAGAGTTAGTCGCCCGGCTGGGGCGTGTGCTCGGCCGGCGGCGTGTATGCCGGCGGCGGTGTGTACGCCGGCGGCGGCGGATTCAGCGACGAGGTGGTCGTGTGCGGCTCGTCGTCGTTGCCCGAGATGCCGTCCTTGAACTCGCGGATGCCGCGCCCGAGCGACCGACCGGCCTCGGGCAGGCGCTTCGGCCCCAGGAACAGGAGCGCGAGGACAAGGACGATCAGGACCTCGGGAAGACCAAGGTTGAACGGCATGGTTCCAGGGTAGCAGACGCCCCGCAGCCTGGGGAGGGGGACGTGGCTACACTGTTCTCAGACCGAATTTCCCTGCGATCCGCGAGGACTGCATTGCCCGATCTTGTCATTCGTAACCTGCGCGCCTCGATCGACGGCGCCGAGATCCTGAAGGGGATCGACCTCGAGCTCTCCAAGGGGGAGATCCACGCCATCATGGGGCCGAACGGGTCCGGCAAGTCGACGCTCGCGCACGTCCTCATGGGCCATCCCGCCTACGAGGTGACGGGCGGCGAGGTCGCCTTCAAGGGCGCCGACGTCCTCGAGCTCGAGCCCGACGAGCGCTCGCGGCTGGGGATGTTCCTCGCCTTCCAGTACCCGTCGGCGATCCCCGGCGTCACGGTCGCCAACTTCCTGCGGATGGCCGTGAACGCCCATCGCCGCTCCGAGGACGGCGAGGAGAACCCGATCCGCATCCCGGAGTTCCGAAAGCTGCTCCAGGAGAACATGGAGACGCTGAAGATCGACCGCTCGATGACGTCCCGCTACCTGAACGACGGGTTCTCCGGCGGCGAGAAGAAGCGGGTCGAGATCCTCCAGATGGCGATCCTCCGTCCCGAGCTGGCGATCATGGACGAGACCGACTCCGGCCTCGACATCGACGCCCTGCGCATCGTGTCGGACGGCGTGAACCGCCTGGCGGGCCCGGAGCTCGGCGTCCTCGTCATCACCCACTATTCGCGACTGCTTCGATACATCAAGCCCAACGTGGTGCACGTTCTGGTCGACGGCCGCATCGTCCGCACCGGTGGTGCGGAGGTGGCCGATGAGCTCGAGCGCGACGGCTACGCCCCATATGGAGTGCAGGAGGAGGCGATCGTCGGTGGCTAAGACTGACCTGACGCCAGAGGAGGCCCAGGCAACGGCCCTGGGCGACTACAAGTTCGGTTTCCATGACGACGTCACATCCGTCTTCCGCACCCGCAGGGGGCTGGACGAGGACGTGGTCCGCGAGATCTCGGCTCACAAGCAGGAGCCCGACTGGATGACCGAGCTCCGGGTCAAGGCGTACCGGCACTTCGTCGAGCGCGAGCTGCCGCGCTGGGGCGCCGACCTGTCGGTCATCGACTTCGAGAACATCTACTACTACCTGAAGCCGGTCGACGAGCAGGCCAAGAGCTGGGACGACCTGCCGCCCGGCATGAGGGAGACCTGGGACAAGCTGGGCATCCCCGAGGCCGAGAAGAAGTACCTGGCCGGCGTCGGCGCCCAGTACGAGTCCGAGGTCGTCTACCACAACCTCCAGAAGGACCTGGCGGAGAAGGGCGTCGTCTTCCTCGACATGGACTCGGGCCTGCGCGAGCACGAGGACCTCGTGCGCGAGCACTTCGGCACCATCATCCCGTACAACGACAACAAGTTCGCCGCGCTCAACACGGCCGTGTGGTCGGGCGGGTCGTTCATCTACGTCCCGCCGGGCGTGCGGGTGGAGCTGCCGCTCCAGGCCTACTTCCGCATCAACGCCGAGAACATGGGCCAGTTCGAGCGCACGCTGATCCTGGTGGACAAGGACGCCTACGTCCACTACGTCGAGGGCTGCACGGCCCCGATCTACTCGACCGACTCGCTGCACTCGGCGGTGGTCGAGATCCACGTCGCCGAGGGTGGCAGGTGCCGCTACACGACGATCCAGAACTGGTCGACGAACGTCTACAACCTCGTCACCAAGCGCGC
>JAICKX010000010.1 GCA_025927685.1 Thermoleophilia bacterium
AGCCCGGCACCGCGTGCACGCGCACCGGCCGTCCGGCCGCCGCGAGCCCGTCGCGGACCCGGCGGTCGTAGGCATTGCCGCCGCTCGGCCGGGCGGGGTCGTCGATGCCCTCGGGGACCACGAAGTGCACCTCCATCACAGCGCCCGCTCGTAGGTCGCCCAGGCGACATGCGACTCGTGCAGCGTGACGGCGAGGCCGTGAAGCCCGTTGGCGGCGGTGCCCAGAGCGCCGGCATGCACCCGGTCGGCCAGCCGGTCGGCGATCGTCCGGGCGAGGACCTCGGTCGAGGTGGTCACGCCGGCGAAATCCGGCTCGTCGTCGAGGTTTCGGTAGTTGAGATCCGCCAGGACGGCTCGGAGCGCCCCGCCCGCCCGGCCGATGTCGACGACGATCCCGTCGGGATCGAGCTCCGCGCGCCGGAACGTTGCGTCGACGACGTACGTCGCCCCGTGGAGCCGCTGCGCGGGCCCGAACGCCTCGCCGCGCAGGCTGTGGGCGATCATCACGTGGTCGCGGACGGTCACGCTGAACACGGTCTACCCCTCGTCGTACCTGATGATGTGGCAGAGCGCCGGGAGGCTGCCGTCGGCCAGCCGTCCCATGACCTCGGGCAGGTCCTCGAACCTCGACTCCCCGGTGAGCAGCGCGTCGAACGCCGGGTCGCGCAGCAGGTCGAGCGCGAGGGCCATCCGGTCGGCCGTCGTGCGCCGCGCGCTCCGGGCCGGAGAGACGGTGCCGACCTGGCTCGAGCGGATGCCGAGGCGACCTGCATGGAACGCGCCGCCCAGCGAGAGCCGCACCTCCTGGTCGCCGTACCAGCTGAGGTCGATGACGGTGGAATCGGATGCGAGCAGACCGAGCGACAGCTGGAGCCCCGCGGACGTTGCGCTCGTGTGCACGACGAGATCGCATCCGCCGGCGGCGTCGGCCGGGAGCGCGAAGCCGGCGCCGAGCGCGTCCGCGACGTCCGCCCGATCCGGATCGACGTCGACGAGGGTGACGTGCACGCCCGGCAGGCGGGCGAGCAGGCGGGCGACGCAGCAGCCCACCATCCCGGCGCCCACGACCGCCACCCGGTCGCCGATCAGCGGGACGGCGTCCCACAGCGCATTGACGGCCGTCTCGACCGTGCCTGCGAGGACGGCGCGATCGGGCGGCACGTCCTCGGGCACGACACAGACCGCACCGGCCGGGACGACGTACGCCGTCTGATGAGGATGGAGACAGAAGACGGTGCGGCCGCGCAGCTCCGCCGGCCCCTCCTCCACGGCGCCGACGTTCAGGTAGCCGTACTTGACCGGACCCGGGAAGTCGCCCTCCTGGAACGGGGCGCGCATCGCCGCGTACTGCCCCCGCGGCACGCCGCCGCGAAAGACCATGAGCTCGGTGCCGCGGCTGACGCCGGAGCGCACCGTTCGCACGACGACGTCGTCTCGCCCCGGCTCGGGCAGCGGCGCCGGCCTGATCTCGCCTCGGCCCGGTGCGCACAGCCAGAACGCGTGCGCGATCCCGCGATCCCCGACCGTCGACGAGGTGACACCGTCCACCGCGCGGACATGTTCGCACGCTCCTCCCACCATGGTGCTCCTCCGGGAGTACGCGTGAGCGCCCCGCCCGGATTCACCGAGGCGGGGCGCTCGGAAGGGGGCGTTACCGTGTGGCGGCGGTCGGAGTGCCGGTGCCCGGCTTGCGGTAGCTGTAGCCGCCGGCCTGCTTCGTGGTCAGGCCGAGGAAGATCGCGGCCAGGCCCACGACGACATGGGGGAGCCACACGTTCCTCGCATCGTCGGCGAAGCCGAAGATCCACGGGGAGGCGGCCAGCAGGGCGCCGGCCACGATGTCGATCAGGTTGTGCACGGCCATCGGGGCGACCTTCCAGACACCGAGCTCGTAGTTCGTGAACAGGCTGTAGGCGATGAGCCCGATCCCGAGCACGATCGGGACGACGGTCGCCGCGGTGTGCTCGGAGAACTGGAAGATCCACGGCGCTGCGATCAGCGCGACGCCCACGATGTAGTCGAGGGGGGCGTGGAACCGGGTGGGGATGAAGCGCATGAGAGACTCCTTGCGTCGCCGGGACGCGGTCGTGGTGTCGATGCGCATTCGCATCCGCGAGGGCCCCGGTTCCCGCGCCCTCCAAGATGCGCTCAATGATCGCCGCCTCCTATTCGGGACTCATGGAGTGTAGTCAACACTCGGATAGGGTACCGGAATGGCGGACGGGGCGAAGCGCCGGTACGAGTCGCCCAGGCGCCGCGCCCAGGCCGACGCCACCAAGCGCGACATCCTGGCGGCGGCACAGCGGCTCTTCGAGCGCCAGGGCTACGCGTCGACCACGATGGCGGCGATCGCTGCGGAGGCCGGGGTCGCGCTCAAGACGGTCTACCTGGCTTTCGAGACGAAGGCCGGGGTGCTGCGAGCCGTCTGGAACGCACTCCTGCGCGGCGGCGACGACCGGCCCGTCGACGAGCACGCCTGGTACCGCGAGGTGCTCGACGAGCCGGACCCGCACCGGCGGCTCGCGCTGAACGCGCGCAACTCGGCGCAGGGGAAGCTCCGCGTGTCGGCGATCGCCGAGGTGATCCGCGAGGCCGCGCCGTCGGACGAGGAGATCGGGGAGCTCTGGGGCCGCATCCAGGCCGAGTACCACGCCAATCAGCGGGCGGTCGTCGAGCGCCTGCACGAGCGCGGCCAGTTGGCGCCTGGCATCGACGTCGAGCGGGCGGCCGACATCCTCTGGACGATCAATCACCCGAACACGTGGCAGCTCCTCGTCACGGAGCGCGGCTGGGCGCCCGAGGAGTACGAGCGCTGGGCCGGCGACACCGCCCGCGCACAGCTCCTGCCCCCGGCCGGAGCGTCACGGCGGACGCGGCGGGGCTGACCACACGCAGGGGAAGGCCCGAGGATCGTTGCCTGTCTTGTGAGCATCAGATCACCCGAGGAGGAGATCCAGATGTCCCGCATCGCACGCACCGTCTCGACCATCGCCGTCGTCGTCGCGACGGCCGGCCTCATCGCCCCGGCCGCGCAGGCCAAGCCGATCGGCATCAGTCCGCCCGCCGTCCACAGGGACACCGGCGCGACCACCATCGACCGCTTCCCGCTGCCGGCCGCCCGCGGCGACCGCGGCGCCTGGGTTCACGACGCGCCGCTCGCGAACCCCGTCGACCGGCAGACGCCGACCGCGACCGGCCGTGCCATCGCGACGGACGGCGGCATCGACTGGACGTTCCCCGTGATGGGCGCGGTCGCCCTTGCGCTCGTCATGATGATCGTCGGCGAGCAGCTCCTCGTCCGCCGCGGACGGCTCGCGACCTAGCCGTGTAGCGTTGGGGGTGGTGCCCGCCGCCACCCCCAGCGCCCTCCCCACCAGCCTCGTCGGCTCCTACGCGCAGCCCGACTGGCTGATCGACCGCGAGCGGCTCCGGCACCGGTTCCCGCCGCGGGTGCGGGCCAGGGAGCTGTGGCGGATCGACCCGCAGTACCTGGAGGAGGCGCAGGACGACGCCACGCGCGTCGCGATCGGCGACCAGGAGCGAGCCGGCCTCGACATCATCACCGACGGCGAGCAGCGCCGGGAGAGCTACTCGAACCGGTTCGCCACCGCGCTCTCGGGCGTCGACGTCTCGAACCCCGGGACGGCGCTCGACCGCAGCGGCCACCCCAAGCCGGTGCCGCGCGTCGTCGGGCCCGTCGAGCGCCGGCACCCGGTGCAGGTGCGCGACGTCGAGTTCCTCCGCTCGCACACCTCGAAGCCGATCAAGATGACGGTGCCCGGCCCGTTCACGATGTCGCAGCAGGCCCAGGACGACTTCTACGAGTCCGAAGCGGAGCTGGCGCTGGCGTACGCCGGGGCGGTGCGCGACGAGATCGCCGACCTCTTCGCGGCCGGCGCCGACATCGTCCAGATCGACGAGCCCTACATGCAGGCCAGGCCCCAGAAGGCGCGGGAATTCGGGCTCGCCGCCCTTCGGCGGGCGCTCGAACGGATCGAGGGGACGACCGCCGTCCACATCTGCTTCGGCTACGCGGCGATCATCCACGACCGCCCGGAGGCCTACTCGTTCCTGCCCGAGCTCGCGGCGGCTCCGTGCGACCACATCTCGATCGAGACGGCGCAGTCGAACCTCGACGCGGCCATCCTCGAGACGCTGCCCGAGAAGGGGATCATCCTCGGCGTGATCGACCTGGACTCGCACGAGGTGGAGTCGACCGAAACCGTCGCCGCCCGCATCCGAAAGGCACTCCCGTACAAGCGCCTCGACCAGCTCACGGCGGCGCCCGACTGCGGGATGAAGTACCTGCCGCGGGCGGTCGCGTACGGCAAGCTCGAGGCGATGGTGGCCGGCGCCGCGACGGTCAGGGCGGAGCGCGGCATGTAGGCCGCAGCTCACGCGATGAGTTCGGGCGAAGGACGCCGTCTACCACTGCGAGAATACGCCGACATCGGAGTCCCGACATGACACGCATCACGCTCGACATCACCATGTCCCTCGACGGGTTCGCCGCCGGGCCCGAGCCGTCGATGGAGGAGCCGCTGGGAAAGCGGGGCGAGGAGCTGCACGAGTGGGTGTTCGGGCTCGCCGCGTGGCGCTCGGCCCACGGGATGGAGGGCGGGGAGTCCGGCCCTGACGCCGACCTCGTGGCCGAGCACATCGCCTCGTACGGCGCGGTCGTGATGGGCCGGCGGATGTTCAGCGGCGGCGCGGGCCCGTGGGATACGGACACCAACGCGCGCGGCTGGTGGGGCGACGACCCGCCGTTCCACGTGCCGGTGTTCGTGCTCACGAACCACCAGCGCGAGAGCCTCGAGATGCAGGGCGGGACGACGTTCCACTTCGTCACCGACGGCATCGAGGCCGCGCTCGACCGGGCCGCCGAGGCCGCCGGCGACCGCGACGTCCACGTTGCCGGCGGTGCCGACGTCGTCCAGCAGGCTCTGAACGCGGGCCGCTTCGACGAGCTCACGGTCCACGTGGCGCCGATCTTCCTCGGATCGGGGACGCGGCTCTTCGACGGGATCGACGGCCGCCGCGTGAAGCTCGAGCCCGTACCGATGCCGGCGTCGGCCGCCGTGACGCATCTGCGCTACCGCGTGGTCAGATGATCACGCGACCGCCGGCTGCTCCCGGCGCGCCAGCATGAGCGGGATCGGCGCGAGCGCGATCACGGTTGCGCCCAGGGCGATGGCGAGGACGCCGAACGCCGTGTAGGCCGCGCCGCCGGCCAGCGCCAGCCCGGCACCTGCGAAGCCGGACAGGAGGTCGGTGAAGCCGATCAGGCGCCCCCGCTCCGACGGCGCCGCCACGTCGGAGAGGTGGGCCGCGGCCGCGACGTAGGAGACGTTCCAGCCCAGGCCGAGGCCGAAGAGGCAGAACGACGTCCAGAGGACGCTCGAGTGCCACCCGAGGCCGAGCGCCGATACGGCCATCACGACCAGGCCGCCCACGAGCGCAGGCATGCGGCCGATCCGGTCGATCATGTCGCCGATCACGAGCACGAGCGAGTACATCCCGATGATGTGGAAGCTGATCACGGTGAAGATGTCCTCCTCGGCGTGCCCGTGGCCGACGACGACGTAGCCCGCCAGGTTCATCACCGAGACCATGACGGCGAAGCTCGTCACCGCCGCGATGATCGCGGCGATCGTGCCCGGTCGCGCCAGAACCTGCGCGAGCGGCACCGACGACCCGCCGGCCGCGTCGGGATGCGCGAGGGCCGTGCGGGCGGCGAAGACCTTCGGATCGGGCCGCACCTGGAGGACGATGCACAGGCCGACCACCATGATCACGGCGGCGACGAGGTACGGGATGACCAGGCCACCCGAGTCCAGGTGCCTGCCCGAGAGCAGCGGCCGGAAGACGAGTGGCCCGAGCGCGGCGCCGAAGAGCGACCCGAAGAGCACGTAGGAGATCCCACGCGCCCGCCGTTCAGGCGGGTAGAGGTCGGCCGCCGCGGCGCGCACCAGCAGCACCGTGCCGCTCGAGCCGCCGATCATCACGAACCCGAGCAGGACGAGCGGGGCGGACTCGAGGCCGGACCCGGCGGCGGCGACGACGCAGCCCACGACGCCGAGGACACAGCCGAACGCGACGACCGGCACGCGCGCCCACCGGTCCATCGCCTTGCCCGCGGGCAGGGCCGCGACCGCCGAGGACGCGAGGAAGACCGCCGGGCCGAGACCCAGGATCGACTCGATGCCCGTCACGAGGACGAGGGTGATCGTCGACACCGCGACGACCAGCTGGAGCATCCCGCTCAGGCAGGTGAGCGTCGCCGCGAGGAGGATCGTGTTCCGGCGGACGAGCGCCGGCGAGGGCGGCGCCTCAGAGATCACGCAGCGCTCGCGTCGCCCACCCCGAGACGACAAGCACGATGGCGCCGATCAGGCCGAGGACGAGCCCGGCGCCCGTCAGGGCGATGATCACGAGGATGGCCCCCACCGCGATCCCGGCATAGCCGGTCCGGACCATCTGCCGCTTCTTCTGCTGCCGGGGGGTGAGCGCCACGCGCGAATCGTCGCACACCGCGAACTGCCGCGTGTCACGGAGCCTCGGGCTCGTCGACGAGCGGCAGCGGCCGCGACGCCACCGGCGCCGAGTGCACGATCGAGGTCGTCGTCTGTCCGACGACGGCGAACCGGTCGAGGATCCCCTCGAGGTCGTCGATCGAGCGCAGGTGGAGCTTCGCGATGTAGCAGTCCTCGCCCGTGACGCGGTGGCACTCGACGACCTCGGGCGTCGACCGGACCACGTCGGGCACCTTGTGGAGCTGGCGGCGGGCCGGGCGGATCCGGACGACGGCCGCGATCGGGTACCCGATCGCCTTGGGGTCGATCCGGGCCGTGTAGCCCGTGATGATGCCGGTCTCCTCGAGCCGTTGCACGCGCTCGCCCACCGCCGGAGCCGACAGGTTCACCCGGCGGCCGAGCTCGGCCATCGTCACCCGCCCGTCGTCCTGGAGCTCGATCAGGATGCGCCGGTCGATCGCGTCGAACAGCGGCCCATCGTAAGCGGAAGAGCGCCGCTGCCGTCGTTCCGAAGGCGAACTCACCAGAAGACCGTATCTCAGCCCTTCCTGTGCCGCAAGCTCCCGGCGAGAATTCGGGCATGCGCCGGCTGCCCCCTTCCGGCTACTTCGTCGGGAGCGCCGTCTTCCACTACCTCGGCCCGGCCTTCGCCGTGCTGCTCTTCACCCGCGTCGAGCCGCTGGGCGTGGCCTGGCTCCGCATCGTGAGCGCGGCGGTCATCCTCGCCGCCTGGCGGCGGCCGTGGCGGCCGCTCTCCGCGGCGGGCCGCGACACGCGCCGGCTCGTGATCCTCATGGGAGGCATCCTGGCCGCGATGAACGCCAGCTTCTACACGGCCATCGACCACCTCCCGCTCGGCACGGTCGCCGCGATCGAATTCCTGCCCGTGATCGCGCTCGCCGCGGTCGGCATGCGCACGCGCCGCAACGCCGCCGCGCTCGTGCTCGCCGCGGTCGGCGTCTACGCGGTGACGCAGGTGCAGCTGAGCGGCACGCTCGTCGGCCTCTCGCTCGCGTTCGTGAACGCCGGGCTCTTCGCCGCATACATCGTCAGCGCGCACCGGGTGTCCCGGAGCCCCGGGATCACGGGCGTCGACGGCCTCGCGGGAGCGATGCTGGCGGCCGCCGTGGCGGTCATGCCGTTCGCCCCGGCCGCCGGCGCGGCGCTCACGGATCCGGCGCTCCTCGGCGCAGGGATCGGCGTCGGCGTCACGTCCTCCGTCATCCCCTACATCTGCGACCAGCTCGCCATGGCGCGGCTGCCGCGGCCGACGTACGCGCTCCTCGTGTCGCTCCTGCCCGCCACCGCGACGGTCGTGGGCCTGATCGTGCTCGGGCAGGTCCCGACGCCGGCCGATGTCGCCGGCGTCGGGCTCGTGGTCGCCGGCGTCGCACTGCATCGAGATCCCGCCTCAACGCCGGTTCCAGAGCGACGATAACCGGTGGATGTTCGGCAAGAAGACGTCTCTCGGCGTGGTCCTGGTTCTCGGGATCGCCGCCGTCGCCGCGATCCTGCATCTCCAGGGCGGCGCGACCCAGAGCACGAACGCCCAGCTCTCGCTGGCCGAGGTCAAGGTCGAGCTGAACGCCCTCCAGAGCGCGCCGTTCCGGGCGAATCCGAAGACCGGCGGATCGCCGAAGCTGGCGCGCAGCCAGATGGACACCGAGATGGCCGCGATCACGCGGGAGCTGGCCGCGCTCCAGGCCGGCTCGCCGCCGAAGGCGCTCGACGGGGTCCAGACGCCGCTCAACTCCGACTACACGGCACTCGAGCAGATCTACTCCATGGGCGCCTACGGCCTGAGCTACGGCCCGGCCGCCGACGTGCTCGCGAGCCAGGCCGGCCGGAGCGCGAACCAGGTGACCAGGCTCCTCGATGCGGCGAGCCGGGCGTACGCCCGGCGAGCGGCGGATGCCCAGGCCAAGGTGACCGACGGGTCGATCGCCGCGATCACCCTGCTCCTGGCCGCCTTCGCCTTCTTCTTCCTGCGGTCGGCGGCGGCGCACGAGACAGCCGAGCGGCTCGCGCGCGAGAACGAGCGCCTGCTGGCCGCGAGCCGGGAGGAGGCCCTGACCGACGCGCTCACCGGCCTCCCGAACCGGCGCGCGCTCGTGAACGATCTTTCGATCCTCTTCGCGCCCGACGCCGGCGCCGCAGCCGAGCCGCACCTGCTCGGCCTCTTCGACCTGGACGGCTTCAAGCAGTACAACGACACGTTCGGCCACCCGGCCGGCGACGCCCTGCTCACGCGCCTCGGCCGCCGCCTCGCCGATGCGATGAGCGGCGGCGCGACCGCCTACCGGATGGGCGGCGACGAGTTCTGCGTCCTCGTGTCGTCCCGTCCGGGGACTGACCCGTTCGCGATCGCGGGCACGGCCGCGACGGCGCTGTCGGAGGCCGGCGACGGCGTGATCATCGAGTGCTCCTACGGCACCGCCTCGATCCCGGCCGAGGCCGACTCGATGGAGGAGGCGCTGCGGCTCGTCGACCACCGGCTGTACGACCGCAAGACCGGTCGCTCGTCGGCCAGCCGCCAGAGCACGGACGTCCTCGTCCAGGTGCTGCGCGAGCGCGGCGCGGATCTCCACGGCCATCTGTGCGAGGTCGCGCAGCTGGCGGCCGCGACCGCGCGGGCGATGCACATGCCCCATCACGAGGTGAAGCGGATCGAGCTCGCGGCCGAGCTCCACGACGTCGGCCAGGCCGCGATGCCGGACGCGATCCTGACGAAGCCCGGGCCGCTGGACGACACCGAGCGCGAGATCATGCGCCGCCACCCCAAGATCGGCGGGCGGATCGTGCGCGCCGCCCCGGCGCTGGCGCGGACCGCGGACCTCGTGCGGGCGAGCCACGAGTGGTTCGACGGCACCGGCTACCCGGACCGGATCCCGGGACAGGCGATCCCGCTCGGGGCGCGCATCATCTCCGTGTGCGACGCGTATGTCCGGATGACGACCCGGCAGCCCTACCAGCAGGCTCGCTCGGCCGCGGAGGCGCTCGCGGAGCTGCGCCGCTGCGCGGGCTCGCAGTTCGACCCGGCGGTCGTCGAGGTCGTCTCCGAGCTGGTCGGCCACCACGGCCGCCGCGCCGAAGCCGCGTAGCCCTACTCCTCCGGCGTGTTCAGGTAGTCGATGGTGGCCGTGCGCAGGTCGGTGAAGTCCTCGAGCTGGATCCGGCCCCACCCGGTCTTCGTCCCGGCCGCGCCGCCGAAGGGCGGGCGCCCCTCCCAGTAGCCGGTCGTCTCGTTCACCTGGATGTTGCCGGCCCGGATCTCGTTCACGAACCGGAACGCCCGCCGCAGGCTCGACGTGAACACCGCCGCCTGGAGACCGAGGTGCGAGTCGTTGGCGAGCGCGATCGCCTCGTCGTCGCTCCTGAAGGTCGTGATCGGCAGCACCGGCCCGAACGACTCCTCGCGGAAGAGCAGCGTCGCCGGCGTCACCCCGTCGACCACGGTCATCTCGTAGTAGAGGTCGGTGGGAAAGCCGTCCGCCCTGCGGCCGCCCGCGAGCACCCGCGCGCCGTGCGCGCCGGCGTCGGCCAGATGTCGGTCCATCTTCGCGGCAACGGGCTCGTTGTTCAGCGGGCCCATCGTGGTCGCCTCCTCGAGCGGGTGTCCCAGGACGACCTCGCCCGCCCGCGCCAGCACGAGCTCCACGAACTCGCCGTGCGCGCGCTCCTCCACCAGCACGCGCTCGGTGGCGACGCACACCTGCCCGGCGAGGTACGCCGCACCCTCGACGGCGGCCGCCGCAGCCGCGGCGAGATCGGCGTCGGCGAGCACGATCTGGGGGCCGTTGCCCGAGGCCTCGATGAGCGTCCGCTTCATTCCCGCCGCCCGCACGATCGCCTCGCCGGTGCCGTGCGAGCCGACGAATCCGATCGCGTCGACGCCCGCGTGCGTGACGAGCGCCTCGCCCGCCTCGCGGCCGCCCTGGACGATGCCGATCGCGCCCTCCGGAAGTCCGGCCTCCTCCAGGATCTCGACCAGCCGGCGCCCCGAAAGCGGCGTGAGCTCGCTCGGCTTCAGGATGACGGAGTTGCCCGTCGCAAGCGCCGGTGCGATCAGCTCCGACGGGATCATCATCGGGAAGTTCCAGGGCGTGATCATCGCGAAGACGCCGTTGGGCTTTCGGAACGTGAACACCATCTTGCCGCGCCGCTCGGCCGGGATCACGGCCGTATCCATGCGCTTCACGTCCTCGGCCGCCATGCGCAGGTTGCCCGCCGTCTCCTCGATCTCCTCGACCGCCTCCGTCCGAAGCGGCTTTCCCTGCTCGAGCGCCAGCTCGCGGGCCAGCTCGTCGAGCCGCTCCTCGACGATGTCGGCCGCGCGGTGAAGGAGCGCGGCGCGCTCGTGCATGGTCAGCTCCTCCAGGAGCGGCTGCGCGTCGCGGGCGGCGCGGACGGCGGCGTCGATCTCGGCCGGGGTCGAGATCGCGACCTCGCCCAGCTCCTCGCCCGTGGCCGGGCTCGTGACCCGGATCGACGCGGTGGCGGCCATGCGGTGACTTTAGACTGCCCGCCGTGACGCGGACGAGACTCGAGCCCGCGCCCGCCGGCCTCGCGGCAGGCAGGGACGTGTGGCTGAAGCGCGAGGACGAGCACGAGCTGGGCGCCTTCAAGTGGCGCGGCGCGCTGCCGGCGATGCAGGCCTTCCGGGACGCGGGGGCGAGCGCGGTCGTCACGGCCTCGACGGGGAACCACGGCGCGGCGTCGGCCTGGGCCGCGGCCCGGCTCGGGATGCGGGCGATCGTGTACGCCCCCGAAGGCTCGGCCCGGGCGAAGCTCGACCTGATCGGGCGCCACGGTGGCGAGATCCGGATCTTCGGCGCCGACCTCGACGTGGCGAAGGACGAGGCGGAGCGGGCCGCGGCCGCCGGGGGGATGCCGTTCTTCGCCGACGGCGCCGAGGAGCCGCAGTACGCCGGCTACGCGGCCATCGCCGACGAGCTGCTCGACCAGCTCGAGGCGCGCCCCGGGGCGGTGGTCGTGCCCGTCGGAAACGGCGCGCTCCTGGGCGGGATCGGGCTGCGGCTGGCCGAGCGCGCGCCGGACGCCCTGCGCGTGGGCGTCGTGGCCGCCGCCGCGCCGGTCATGGCCGAGTGCTGGGAGGCCGGGAAGGTCGTCGAGGGGGGAGCCGATCCGACCATCGCCGACGGGCTCGCGGTGCGGGTCGCGATCCCCCATGCCGTCGACGTGCTGGCGCGGGCCGCCCAGCGGATGGTGCGGGTCGACGAGCGCGAGCTGGCCACGGCGATCGGCGCGCTCGCGGGCGCCGGGATCCGGGTCGAGGCGTCGGGCGCGGCGGCGCTCGCGGCGCTGCCCCAGGTCGAGGACCTCGAGGGGCCGATCGTCCTGATCGTCACCGGTCGCAACATCGACGACGCGCTCTACCGGCGGGCGGTCGACGATCCCGGCTCCTTTCCCACCCGGAACGCGAGGGCGTAGGCCAGGGCGGCGGCGGCCAGGAGCGCGGCCCACGCCGGACGCGGTCCCGGCTTCAGGACGTACGGCAATCCGTGCTCGACCATCCCGCGTCGCTGGACCTGCTCGATCCAGAAGTCGTCCGCCGCGACCGCGAGCCCGTAGGTCGCGATGAGGGCCAGGTACGCGCCCGTGAGAGGCCGAACCAGGGTCGGCCGCATCCGCCTGAGCGGCCGGCGCAGCCCGAACGCCGTCGCCGCGAGCAGGACGCCGTCGATGCCCTCGTGGTTTCCGAGATGAACCGCGGCGGTCATCTCGACGCCCACGCCTGCCAGGATCCAGGGGATCGAGAGGAGCAGGACCACCGGCGCGGCCGCGAGCGCGAGCCGGTCGCCGCGCGTCAGCGGCGTGGGCGTGCCGACGCCGCGTTGCCTGGCGGCCGCCAGCGTCAGCGTCAGGGCAAGGCCCACGCCGAGTGCAGCCGGGACGTTCGCGGGCCGGGCGTCGAGATCGTTCGGGTCGAGGACGCCGGGCAGGCCGATGGTCGCGGACAACGCGGCGGAGGCAAGGGCCGCGGCCGTCGTCGCGATCCGCCCGGCCGGCGCCAGCGGCCCGGCGAGCAGCCGCTCGGCTGCGACCGCGGCCAGGGCGACGGCGGCCAGCGCGACCGGCCAGTCGAGGAAGACGAGCGTCCTGCCGGCCCCGGCGACGAAGCCGGTGCCGCTGACGTTGTAGAGGTCAGCCGCCGGCAGGCGGGCGTAGGTGACCCAGATGCCGGCCGCGACGACCGCGAACGCCGCCCAGGCGAGCAGTGCCTCCTGGAGGCCGGGGCCGTCGCTGGTAGCGTGGGGCGCCCGACGGCCGCCCAGGAGGGACAGCATGGATCGCATCTTCGCACTCGTCGCCGCCACGCTCGCCGGAGCCGTGATCGCGACGCAATCCCCGACGAACGCCGCGCTCGGGCGCTCCATCGGGGATCTGCGGGCCGTGGTCGTGAACTTCCTGGTGGGCGGGATCGCGATCGTCGTGGTGGCGCTCGTGATCGGCGGCGGCCTGGGCGGCATCACCGGCGACTCGGTGCGCTGGCACTATCTGGGCGGGCTCGCGGGAGCCGCGTTCGTGCTGGTCGCCGTCCTCACCGTGCGCCCGCTCGGGGTGACCCTCCAGACGGCGGCGATCATCATCGGCCAGCTCACGATGGCGGCCGTCGTCGACCACTACGGGCTCCTGGGCGTCCAGGTGCGGCCGCTGACCGCGGCCCACGCGGGCGGGATCGGCCTCCTGGCAGCCGGGGTCGCCGTGCTGGCGAGGGCCTAACGGACGGTGCCGGGGCCCAGTCGCCGCCAGGCCACCGAGCCGGCCAGGCCCACCCACAGGAGATAGAACGGGCTGAACTCGTCGCTCAGATGCGACGTGAAGGCGTTCCAGGTATGCGCCGAGAGGTACCCGAAGTAGTCCGCTCCTGCGGCTCCGAGCTCGCGCTGGGCGTCGCGGTGCAGGATGTAGGCGAACGCGGCGTACTTGCCGGCGGCAAGGGCAACGAGCACCGACCCGACGGCGACCGCCACGTAGACGAGGCCGCGGCGACCGCCGCTGAACCGGCCGACGAGCGCGGTCGAGAGGAATCCCAGGCCGAGCGCGGCGAAGCCGATCGAATGGTTGGTGGCGACCACCATCGCGGCCCAGCCGGCGGCTCCGAGCGCGGCTGCAAGCGCGGCGCCGGCGAGCGCCCCGGCGAGCGGGCTTCCGTCGTCCGCCCGGACGACGGCATCGGTGACTGACATGGGATTCCTCCGCTTCGGTTGACCCTGTCAGGTTGAGATCGGCGTGCCGCGGCCAGACTTGACGGTCAGTCCACGAACCGCGCCCGGAAGACGCGACGCGCGGGAGCGGCGGGCTCCGGCTCGGGCTCGGGCTCGGCGGGCGGGGGCGAAGGCGGCGCGGCCGGCGCGCTGCCGCCCAGCTCGCGCTCGACGTGGTCGATCCAGGTCGAGTGCGCCTCGAGGAGGCGCCGGGCGAGCGCGTGGTTCAAACGCAGGTAGCGGGTGCGGTGCGGCACCTCCTCCGCGGCCGCATCGGCGGCGTCGAGCTGCACGGCGATCTCGGCGATCTCGGTGCGCATGCTCCGGAGCCCGGCGACCAGCACCGAGTCCGGCACCATGTCGCCCACGAGCAGGCGGGTGACGGCCTCGTGCTGGATGCGCGGGAACCGGGCCGGCTCGGCCGCCCACGCGACGAGCGCCGCCCGGCCGGCCTCGGTGAGCGTGTATTGGGTGCGTTCCCGGGTGCGACCGGGGCGCTTCTCGGCGCCGAGGTAGCCGAGCTTCGCGAGCCGCTTGGGCTCGGCGTACCACTGGCTGTCGGCGGCCGTCCAGTACACGCGTCCCTGGCGCGCCATCCGCACCAGGTCGTGCGGCCCCGCGCCGTACCGGCCCACGAGGGTGAGCACGGCGTACGAGAACGGGGTCAGCTCGTGTGCCATAACTCCGCATCGGAGCTATCAAACTCCTAATCAGAGTCTAGATGGAGGTTCGGATGCCATGACGACGACCGACGAGACCCGCGTCCTCTAAGCCGTGGTCTTCTCGGCGTGCCCGCCGAACTGCTTTCGCATCGCCGACAGGAGCTTGTTGGCGAACTCGCCTTCGTTGCGGGAGCTGAACCGCTCGAAGAGCGCTGCGGTCAGCACGTAGGCGGGCACGCCCGCCTCGACCGCCGCCAGGGCCGTCCAGCGGCCCTCGCCGGAGTCGGAGACGCGCCCGGAGAACCCGGCCAGGTCGGGATCCTCGAGCAGCGCGGTGGCGGTGAGGTCGAGCAGCCATGACCCGACGACCGAGCCGCGCCGCCACACCTCGGCGACCTCGGCGGTGTCGATCGTGTAGCGGTAGTACTCCGGTGCCGCGAGCGGGGCCGTTTCCGCGTCGTGCTCGGACGCGCGGGCGCCGACGTCGGCGTTCCGGAGGATGTCGATCCCTTCGGCGTACGCGGCCATGATCCCGTACTCGATCCCGTTGTGAACCATCTTCACGAAGTGGCCGGCGCCGTTCGGGCCGCAGTGCAGGTACCCCTGCTCGGCGGTCGAGCCGTCCGCCCGGTCGCGGCCGGGCGTCCTCGGCGCGGCGTCGATGCCGGGCGCGAGCGTCGCGAAGATCGGATCGAGGTGGGCGACGACGTCGTCCTCGCCGCCGATCATGAGGCAGAAGCCCCGCTCGAGGCCGAAGACACCGCCCGACGTCCCGACGTCGACGTAGTGGATGCCGCGCTCCCTGAGTTCGGCCGCCTTGTGGATGTCGTCGCGGTAGTAGGAGTTGCCGCCGTCGATCACGATGTCGCCCGCCTCCATCGTGGCGGCGACCTGGTCGACGACCGCCCCGGTGATCCCGGCCGGCACCATCACCCAGGCCGCCCGCGGCGCCTCGAGCCTCGCCACCATGTCCTCGACGGACGAGGAAGCGGTCGCCCCTTCCGACTCGAGCTGCGCGACCGCGTCCGGGCTCACGTCCGAGACGACGACCTCGTGCCCGGCGCGCATCAGCCTGCGCGTCAGGTTGGCGCCCATGCGCCCCAGTCCAACCATGCCGAGCTGCATCGCGTGTCCTTTCACTTGAGCCGGCGATAGCGCCGGATGAGCGTGTTCGTGGACGAGTCGTGCCGGAGGTCCGGCTCCGGGCCGCTCTCGAGCTCGGCGCCGATCGCCTTGGCGAGCACCTTCCCGAGCTCGACGCCCCACTGGTCGAACGAGTCGATGCCCCAGATCGCCCCCTGGGTGAAGACGCTGTGCTCGTAGAGGGCGATGAGCGCGCCGAGGGTCTCCGGGGTGAGCTCGTCCGCCAGGATCGTGGTCGAGGGGCGGTTGCCCTCGAACGTCTTGTGTGCGACGAGCTCCTCGGGGGCGCCGTCCGCGCGCACCTGCTCGGGCGTGCGGCCGAAGGCGAGCGCCTCGGTCTGGGCGAACACGTTGGCGACGAGCAGGTCGTGGTGGTCGGCGATCGGGTTGAGCGTCCGGGCGAAGGCGATGAAGTCGCAGGGCACGAGCACCGTCCCCTGGTGGATGAGCTGGTAGAAGCTGTGCTGGCCATTCGTCCCGGGCTCGCCCCAGTAGACCGGCCCCGTGGCATAGTCGACGCGTCGGCCGGCGAGCGTCACCGACTTCCCGTTCGACTCCATCGTGAGCTGCTGGAGGTAGGCCGGAAAGCGCTTCAGGTACTGGTCGTACGGCAGGACGGCGATCGACGAGACGCCGAAGAAGTCGACGTACCAGACCGCGAGGAGGCCCATGAGGACGGGCAGGTTCCCCACGAACGGAGCCGAGCGGAAGTGCTCGTCCATGGCGCGGAACCCGGCCAGCATCCGCCGGAACCCCTCCGGGCCGACCGCGATCATCGTCGAGAGGCCGATCGCGGAGTCCATCGAGTAGCGGCCGCCGACCCAGTCCCAGAAGCCGAACATGTTCGCGGTGTCGATCCCGAACCCGGCCACCGCCTCGGCGTTCGTGGAGACGGCGACGAAGTGGCGGGCGACGGCGGCCTCGTCGCCGAGCGCTGCCAGCGCCCACTCCCGGGCGGTGGTCGCGTTTCGCATCGTCTCGAGCGTCGTGAACGTCTTGGACGAGACGATGAACAGCGTCTCGGCGGGGTCGAGGTCTCGGGTCGCCTCGGCGAAGTCCGTGCTGTCGACGTTCGAGACGAACCGGAAGGTGAGGTCGCGGCGGCTGTAGCCGCGGAGCGCCTCGTACGCCATCACCGGGCCGAGATCGGAGCCGCCGATGCCGATGTTCAAGACGTTGCGGATCGGGCGGCCCGTGTGGCCGGTCCACTCGCCGGAGCGGACCCGGTCGGCGAACGCTGCCATGCGGTCGAGCACCTCGTGCACGTGCGGGACGACGTCCTCGCCGTCGACCAGGATCGACGCGGACCGCGGCGCGCGCAGCGCGACGTGGAGGACGGCCCGCCCCTCGGTCTCGTTGATCCGCTCGCCCGCGAACATCGCGTCGATGCGCGATGCGAGGCCCCGCTCGTCCGCCAGGCGCAGCAGGAGCGCGATCGTCTCGCCGGTCGCCCGGTGCTTGGAGTAGTCGAGGTAGAGCCCCGCCGCCTCGACGGCCATGCGCTCGCCGCGAGCGGGGTCGGACGCGAAGAGCTCGCGCAGGTGCGTCTCGCGGATCGACGCCGCGTGCTGCTCGAGCGCCGCCCAGGCCGGGGTCTGCCGCAGAGGCTGCATGTCGAGCGGATTCTGGTCCGGCGGGGGCGCGGGCGCCACCCCGGTAGTGTGCTCGCGTGAGTGCGATGCGCGACGCGATGGCGGGCCAGCCGGCGATGCTGCGGGAGCTCCTCGCGGACGGGGACGCCTGCCGGGCGGCAGCCGAGCGCATCCGCGGACGGCGCGTGCTGCTCGTCGGCACCGGGACGAGCTGGCACGCCGCCAACCAGGGCGCCTGGCTTCTGCGGGCCGCCGGCGCCGAGGCCTGGCCCGTCCCGGCGGTGGACGCGGCCGAGCACGGGCCACGGCCCGCGGCAGGCGACGCGCTCCTCCTCCTGACCCACCGCGGCACCAAGCGCTACACGAGCACCGTCCTCGAGCGGGCCCGGGCCGAGGGCACCGAGACGGTCGTCATCTCCGGCCGGGGTGCGCCCGGCGCCGACATCGAGACCAGCGAGCCGGAGCGTTCGAGCGCGTTCACCGCGAGCCATCTCGGTGCGCTCATGCGGGTGGCCCAGATCGCTGTGGCCCTGGGCGCCGACCTCGGCCGGCTCGACCACGTCCCCGACGCCGTCGAGGTCGTGCTGGACGGGGCCGGTCCGGGGGTCGATCCGCCGGCGCGGCTCCTGGAGCTCGTCGGCGCAGGCCCGAACCAGTGGACGGCGGCCGAGGGGTCGCTGAAGGTGCGCGAGACCTGTTACATCGCCGCCGAGGGGCTCTCGGCCGAGCAGCTCCTGCACGGCCCGTCGGTCGCCCTGGGCAAGGGCGACACCCTGGTCGCCCTGAACGGCGGCGGGCCGGGAGAGGGCCGGCTCCTCGAGGTGGCCCAGATCGGCGAGGCGTTCGGAGCGACCGTGCACACCATCACGGCGACGTACCCGTCGGAGCTGCTCTCGATCTTCCCGCTCACCGCCGCCGTGCAGCGGATCGCGCTGGAGTGGGCCGAGGCGCTCGGCACGAACCCGGACGCGTTCGGACGCGACCTGCCCGGCCGCGCCGAGGCACTCGACGCCATCCAGCTCTAACGGCGGCGCTGCATCCCGAACAGGGCGACCAGGTAGGCGACACCGCCGGCCGCGCCGAGCTCCGCGTACGGGCTCGGGTCCTCCCCGCGGGCCAGCTGCACCATGACGGCCACGAGGATGATCGAGATCACGACGACGCCGGCGAACGCGGTGGCGGCCAGGTCGAGGCTGCGGGCGCGCTCGTCATGGGCGGGCCGGTTCAGGATCGCGGCGGTGCCGCTTCGGCTCTCGAGCGCCAGCAGCACCGCCCCGAACCCGGCCATGATCGCGAGCGAGACGAGCCCGCCCGCCGGGTCGTCGCCGATCCACTGGGCCGCGAGGAAGACGAGCCCGAGCGCGAGCGCAAAGGCCGGCATGAACCAGCGGGAGCGGCGGTAGGTGTCACGAAGCGTCTGCATGAAAGACCTCCTCGACGGAGTGTGAGAAGTGGCGCGCGAGCGAGATCGCAAGCGGCAGCGACGGGGTGTACCGCTCGGTCTCGATGGCGTTGATGGTCTGCCGCGAGACGCCCATGGCCTCGGCCAGCTGTCCCTGGGAGAGGCCCGCCAGGGCGCGGAGCTCACGGATCCGATTTTGCATGCTGTAAAGCTAGCTTGACACCATGCCTGTGTCAAGCTCGCTTTACATACCGCAGCTCACAAGGCGCCGCCGGCGGCGTGCGGCGCGGTCGGGTCGGCAGCCTCGCCACCGCCCTCACGAGCCAGGTACTCCTCGGCGAGGAGCGGGTTCTGGCGCGCCCGCTCGACGACCGTCAGCAGGTCGGACATCGATGAGACCTCCTCGACCTGCTCCTTGATGAACCAGTGCATGAACTGCTCGCCGGCGTAGTCGCCGTGCTCGCGGGCGAGCGCCGCCAGGTCGTTGATCTGGCCGGTCACGCGCCGCTCCTGGTCGAGCGCCAGGGCGACGGGCTCGACGGTGTCGCCGAAGCTCGTGCGCGGCGCCTCGACGCCGGGGATGAGCACGTCCTCGCCGGCGTCCAGGAGGTACTGCACCATCATCATCGCGTGGTTTCGCTCCTCGAGCGACTGGCGGTAGAAGTGCGCGGCCAGGCGCGGGAGCGTCTCGGCGTCGTAGTGGACGGCGATCGCCGCGTACTGCTGCGACGCCCCGAACTCGTAGGCGATCTGCTCGTTCAGCTTCTGCACGAAGGAGTTGTCGGCCATCGGGTTGGATCTCCTTGTCGAATCGGCGACGGGTAACCTACTCGCGTCATGGCCACGGTGCGCGCGATCCACATCTCCACCGTGAAGTCGCTGCGCCTGTTGCCGGTGCCGGAGGCTCGGATCGAGCGCGACGGGATCCCCGGCGACCGCCGGTTCGCCCTCCTCGACACGCGCCGCGGACGGGTCGCAACGCAGCGCGAGATCGGCGCCCTCGCGCAGATCCAGAGCCGCTACGACGCCGCGACGGGCGAGCTCGCGCTCGTCATGCCGGACGGGTCGGAGGTCGCGGCGGCGGTGAACGGCGGCCGGCCCTCCTCCGTCAAGCTGTGGGACCGCATCGTCGAGGGCTCCGAGCTCGACGGGCCGTGGGCCGAGGCGATCTCGGAGGCCGTCGGCCGTCCGCTCACGCTGCTCGATGTCACCGGTGACATCCGCGCGCTCGACTCGCACCCCGTCTCCCTGCTCTCCCAGGCCTCGGCCGACGAGGTCGGCCGCCGCGGCGGCATCGACGGCGGCTTCGACGCCCGCCGCTTCCGGCCGACGCTGCTCCTGGACGGGCTCCGGGCGCACGAGGAGGACGAGTGGGTCGGCCGGCCCGTCCGGGCGGGCGAGGCGCTGCTCTCCGTGATCCGGCTCGACCCGCGCTGCTCGCTCACGACCCGGCATCCCGAGACCGGAGAGCGCGACGCCGACACGCTGCGATGGCTGGCGTCCTACCGGCGGGCCGAGGACGGCGACGTCTACTGCGGGCTCTACGCCGACGTGCTCGAGCCGGGCACCGTCCGGGTGGGCGACACGGTCGAGCCGGTGGGAGGCACTGCGTGACGGTCGCCCCGTTCCGGAACCACCTGCCCGTGAAGATCCGCTTCGGCGAGGGCGTCGCGGCCGACCTGGCCGGCGTGCTGGCCGATGAGGGCGCGACCAGGCCGCTGGTCGTGATCGACGCCGGCCTCGAGGGCCTCGTGGCGGAGGTGGCGGCGGCGCTCCAGCCCGTGTCCGGCGCCGAGCGGTTCGAGAAGGCGCCGGGCGAGCCGACGGTCACGCTCGTCGAGGACGCCGCGGCGAGGCTCTCGGAGAGCGGCTGCGACGCCGTCGTGGCGATCGGCGGCGGGTCGGCGATGGACACCGCCAAGGCGGCCCGGCTCGTCTCTGGCCAGGGCGAGCGCTACCTGCGGTTCGCCCGCGGCGAGGTCGCCTACACCCCGCCCTCGATCCCGCTCGTGTGCGTCCCGACAACCGCCGGCACGGGCTCGGAGGTCTCGGGCGGCGCGGTCATAACCGACGACGCCACGCACACCAAGGCCGGCATCGCCAGCCCGCTCCTGCGCGCCCAGCACGCGCTGGTCGACCCCGTCCTCACGTGGGGCCTTCCGCCCTCGATCACCGCCATGACCGGCATCGACGCGCTCGCGCAGGCGATCGCCGCGGTGGTCGTGAAGGCGGCCACCCCCGTCGGCGACGGCGTCGCGCTGGAGGCCACCCGGCTCGCGGCCGGCGCGCTCGTGCGGGCGGTGCGCGACGGCTCGGACCGCGACGCCCGCTCCGACATGGCGTGCGCGAGCCTGCTCGCCGGGCTGGCGATGAACATCTCCGACTGCGGCGCCGAGCACTCGCTCGGCCAGGCGATCGGCGGCGAGCTCGGGCTCCAGCACGGGCTCACGATCGCGCTCGTGCTGGCCGAGACGATGGATCGCGACCGCCGGTTCGTCCCGGAGCGGTTCGAGCGCGTCGCCGACGCGCTGGGCGAGCCCGAGGACGGGTCGGGCGACGGCTCGCGCGCGATCCGAGCGGTGACACGGATCCTCGCCGAGCTCGAGTTCGACACGCTCGAGGCGGTCGGCGTGCGCGAGGAGCACCTCGACGAGCTGACCGAGAAGGCGCTCGCGGACTACTTCATCAGCGTCGCCCCGGAGCCATGGTCGGCGGCCGAGGTGCGCGCCGCATACGCGCAGGGGCTGGCGCTCGGTGCCAGGCGGTAGCACGCAGCCGCGGCTGCTTCTCGCGTGGGAGTCGCTGGCCGGGCCGGCGCAGATCCTGCTCGCATTCCCCGTGCTGACGGTGCTCTTCTTCCTGTTCCACTTCGGCCTGCTCGGCCTCTCGGCCACGCGGTCCCTGTTCTACGGTGTGTTCTGGGCCGTGCCCGGGACGGCCGCCATCGTCATCGCGACGAAGACGGAGGCGGCGAAGCGGCGAAACGCAGGAGGTCGCGATGGTGGCCAGTGACATCCCCGGCGAGCGCGGCGCGCGGATCTCCCTCGAAGACGCGGTGGCGGTGGTCACGGGCGCCAGCTCGGGCATCGGCACCGCCACGGCGCGGGCGCTGCACGAGCGCGGCGCGCGGGTGGTCGTGGCGGCCCGCCGCGTCGAGCGGCTGGAGGAGCTGGCCGCCGAGCTCGGCGGGCTGGCCGTGGGCTGCGACGTCGGCGACTGGGAGGACGTCCAGCGGCTTATCGCAAGGACGGTCGAGTGGGGCGGCCGGATCGACATCATCGTGAACAACGCCGGCCTGGGGACGTTCGGCCGCCTCCACGAGGCCGACCCGGTCAAGGCGGCGGCGATGCTGCGCGTGAACGTGCTCGGAGTGATCCACGGCATGCGCGCCGCGGGCGAGCGCATGGTGAAGCAGGGGTCGGGCGGGATCGTGAACGTCTCGTCGATCGTGGGCGAGTTCCCCGATCCGGGCGGCGGCGCATACGCGGCGAGCAAGGCGGCCGTCGACCTGCTCACGCGCACCGCCTACCGCGAGCTGCGCGACGAGGGCGTTCACGTGGTGCTCGTGAAGCCGGCGCTCACCGACACGGAGTTCTCGGCGGTGGCGCGCGGCACCGGCGGGCGGATGGGCGGCGACCCGCCCGAGAAGGTGGCCCGCTGGATCTGCGACGCGCTCGAGTCCGGTTCGGCCAACGCCGGATACCGGTGACCCCCGCTCCCGGCCTCTATGCTTCGGCCATGGCGACCATGACCGCACCCGCGGAGCTTCACTTCACGCCCGATCCCGAGGCCAACCGCCTCATCGCGTCCGACCCGAACGCGCTCCTCATCGGGTTCGCGCTCGACCAGCAGGTGACCGTGCAGAAGGCCTTCTCCGGCCCGCTCGAGCTGAAACGCCGGCTCGGCCACCTCGACCCGGCCCGCATCGCGGCGACGCCGCCCGAGGAGCTGGCCGAGGCGTTCCGCACCCGTCCCGCCATCCACCGCTTCCCCGGGGCGATGGCCGAGCGGGTGCAGAAGCTGTGCGCCGCCATCGCGGCGGAGTACGGTGGCGACGGCGGCCGCGTCTGGGCCGAGGCCGCCACCGGAGCCGACCTGCGCACCCGGCTCGGCGCCCTGCCCGGGATCGGCGACATGAAGGTGCGCTCCATCACCGCGATCGTCATCAAGCGCTTCGGGTTGAAGCCGCCCGGCTGGGAGGAGATCCTCCCCACGCACCCGACGCTCGGCGACGTCGACTCGCCCGAGGCGCTCGAGGCCTACCAGGCCGCCAAGCGGGCGCACAAGGCGGCCATGCGCGCGGCCAAGTCGTGATCATCGAGAAGAGCATGCACTCCGAGTGGCTGTCGAACAGCTACCTGGTCGGAGATCACGAGGGCGGGACGGGCGTCCTGATCGACGCCGGGGGGCCCGTGATGCCGCTCGTCGAAGCGGCGGGCCGGCACGGGCTCTCGATCTCGCACCTGCTCGTCACGCACGCCGACGCCGACCACATCGCCGAGGCCGGCACGTACACGAGCCGCTTCGACCTCCAGGTGCTGGCGCACCCGACGGAGGCGGAGCGGATGGACCGCGTGGACGGCACGCTGGCCGACGGCGACACCGTCGCGACCGGGGATCTCGAGGTCGCGACGCTCCTCACCCCCGGGCACAGCCCCGGCCACCTGGCGTTTCTCGTGAACGGCACGGACTGCTTCACCGCCGACGTGCTCTTCCACGGGACGGTCGGCGGCACGCTCCGCGACAGCTACGAGAGCCTGCACCGCTCGATCATGGACGTGCTCATGAAGCTGCCGCACGAGACGCGCGTCCACCCCGGCCACACGGATCCGACCACGATCGGCGCCGAGTGGGAGGAGAACGTCTTCATCCGCCTGTGGCGCGACGTCGACCCGGCCGGTGACGAGCCCTGCACGGTGAACGGCCGGGCCGCCACGCTCGAGCTGTTCGCGCCCGACTACGACGGTGGGCACAAGGGGCTCGTGCGGTGGGAGGACGGAACCCGCGACGTGGTCCCCGGCAGCCGGGTCGTGAAGGGAGCTCCGCGATGACCGAGAACTCGGCGCTGACGATGCCGCTCAGCCGCACCCGCAAGATCTCCATGCTCGTGCTCACGATCCTGCCGTTCGCGGGCCTGATCGCGGCGGTGACGCTGCTCTGGAACGAGGCGGTCGGATGGACCGACCTCGTCCTCTTCGTCGGCCTCTACGTCGTCTGCGGCTTCGGCATCACGATCGGCTACCACCGCATGCTCACCCACCACGCGTTCGACGCGGTGGCGCCGCTCAAGGCAACCCTGCTCGTCGCGGGGTCGCTGGCGCTCCAGGGATCGGCGCTCGACTGGGCCATCGACCACCGCACCCACCACGCCCACTCCGACAAGGAGGGCGATCCGCACAGCCCCCACCACGGCTTCGCGCGCGGTCCGCTGGGCGCGCTCAGGGGGCTCCTGCACGCGCACATGGGCTGGATGTTCCGCCACAACCGCTCTGATCAGGAGCGCTACGCCAAGGACCTCCTCCAGGACCGGATGACCATGGCCGTCTCGCGGCTCTTCCCGCTGTGGGCCGTCCTGACCTTCGTCGTGCCGTTCGCGCTCGGAGGCCTGCTCACGATGTCGTGGAAGGGCGCCGTCACCGGCCTCGTGTGGGGCGGCCTCGTACGGCTCTTCTTCAACCACCACGTCACGTGGAGCGTGAATTCGATCTGCCACTTCTTCGGCAAGCGCCCGTTCGCCGCCAGCGACCAGTCGACGAACAACTGGCTGCTGGCGCTGCCCTCGCTCGGCGAGTCCTGGCACCACAACCACCACGTCTTCCCCACCTCGGCGTTCCACGGGCTCTCGTGGCGGCAGGTCGACCTGTCCGGCTGGATGATCGCCGGCTGGGAGAAGCTCGGGCTCGTCCGGAACGTGCGCAAGCCGACGGCCGAGCAGATCGGGCGCAAGCTGGCGGCGGCCGTGACGCCGCCCCCGGTGGACCGCCCGGCCGGCTAGCTCGTCCGGCCCAGGCGCGATGCTCTGGCCGTGCGCGGCGACGTCATCCTGCACGGCGACAACCTGCCGCTCATGGAGGCCTTCCCCGCCGGCGCCTTCCGGATGGTCTACGCCGACCCGCCCTTCAACACCGGCCGGGCGCAGACCCGCTCCACGATGCGGGTGACACCGGATGCCGACGGCGACCGCACCGGGTTCGGCGGGCGCCGCTACCGCACCGAGCTGCTGGAGCGCTCGTCCTACCGCGACAGCTTCGACGACTACCTCGGGTTCCTCGAGCCGCGCCTGCGCCAGATCCACCGCCTGCTGGACGCCGAGGGCACGCTCTACCTGCACCTCGACCAGCACGAGGCGCACTACGCCAAGCTCCTGCTCGACGAGGTGTTCGGGCGCGACGCGTTCCTGAACGAGCTGATCTGGGCCTACGACTACGGCGCGAAGCCGAAGCGGCGCTGGCCCCGGAAGCACGACACGATCCTGGTCTACGTGCGCGACCCGGCCCGCTACCACTTCGACTCGGCGGCGGTCGAGCGCGAGCCGTACATGGCCCCCGGCCTGGTCACCGCCGAGAAGGCGGCCCGCGGCAAGCTCCCGACCGACGTCTGGTGGCACACGATCGTGTCGCCCACCGGACGGGAGAAGACCGGCTATCCGACCCAGAAACCGGTCGGGATCGTGCGCCGCATGCTCCAGGCTTCGACCCGGCCCGGCGACCTCGTGCTCGACCCGTTCGCGGGCTCGGGCACGCTGGGAGCTGCGGCGGCCGAGCTGGGGCGCCGCTACGTCCTGGTCGACGAGAGCGCCGAGGCCGTCGCCGTCATGGAGCGGCGGTTGGGCGTTCGAGCATCCGCACGCCTTCCCGCGTAGCGACGGCCGCCGCCGAGGCGAAGCCGAGGAAGAAGCCGTGGGCGACGACCCCCGGCACCTGCGAGACGTCGGCCGCCAGCGCCTGCGGGTCGACCCACTCCTCGCGCCGGCAGTGCAGGATGCGGTTGCCCTCGTCGGTCTGGAACGGCCGGCCGCCGTCGATGCGGAGCTCGGGCTCCCAGCCCAGGCCGCGCAGCAGCCGCTCGGCGACGGGGAGCGCAAACGGGATCACCTCGACGGGGAGCGGCGCGCGCTCGCCGAGCCGGCTCACGACCTTCGACTCGTCGGCGACGACCACCATCTGCCGGGCGGCCGCCGCCACCACCTTCTCGCGCAGGTGCGCGCCGCCGAGGCCCTTGATCAGGTCGAGCTGCGGGTCGATCTCGTCGGCCCCGTCGATCGCGAGGTCGAGCTCGCCCGCCTCCTCGAGCGTGAGCACTGGGATCCCGAGCTCGCCGCAGCGGGCCGCCGTCGCAGCCGAGGTCGGGACGCCGGCCACGTCCGCAAGCGCGCCCGATGCCAGCCGCTCTGCCAGCGCGTCGAGCATCTTCTCGGCCGTGGAGCCGGTGCCCAACCCGAGCCGCATGCCCGACCGCACGAACCGGTCGACGGCGGCGGTGCCCGCCTCGGCCTTGAGCGCCTCGAGGCTCACGCCGCCATCGCGTCGGCCACGGCGCCGGCGTCGGTGAGCGGGGCGCGGCACGCGAACCGCTCGCAGATGTAGACCGCCGGACGGCCGTCGACGAGCCCCTTGCCTTCGAGGAGCGGAACGGCCGCGGGCTCGCTGCCGTCGCCGAAGGCATAGACGGCGGTCGGGTGAAACCCGCTGCGGGCGGCGTCGCGGAGGGCCGCGGTGGCGGCATCGTCGCGCGGGCCGACCACCGCCACCTCGCGCGGCGGCGACAGGTACAGGTCGACCGCCGACAGCAGCTGGCCGAACGCGTGCGGTGCCCGCCGCACCATGTCGAGCGGGATCCGCAGCGCCGCCGCGGCCAGGTTCTCGAGCTCCCGGTCGCCGTGGAGCCGGGCGATGCGGAGCAGGACGTGGGCGAGCAGTGAGTTGCCCGACGGTGTCGGGTTGTCGTCGAACTCCTTGTGCTCCGCGACGAGTCTCTCGGCGTCGCTCGCCGAGTACAGGAAGCCGCCGTGGCGGTCGTCGGCGAAGAGCTCGACGGCCCGCCGGGCGAGCTCCTCGGCGCGGGCCAGATGGCGGGCATCGCCGGTCGCGGTGGCGAGCTCCAGGTGCCCGTGCGCGACCGCCGCGTAGTCGTCGAGGAAGGCGGGGACGCGGGCGTCGCCGTCGCGGTACGAGCGAAGCAGGCGACCGTCTGCGCGGGTCATGCGGTCGTCCAGGAAGGCTGCGCAGGCCAGCGCGGCGTCGAGCAGGTCGGCCCGGCCGAGCCGCCACGCGCCCTGGGCGAGGGCCGCCAGCGCGAGCCCGTTCCAGGCGGCGACGGCCTTGTCGTCGCGGGCCGGCTGCGGGCGCTCGGCGCGCGCGGCCAGGAGCCGGGCCCGGATGTCGGGCAGGTTGGCGGGCCGCTCGCCGGAGATGCGAAGCACGGTCGCGCCCTCGAAGTTGCCGGCCGGCGTGACGCCGTAGTAGGCCGCTGCCGCGGCGGCGGCCGGAGCGCCGAGGACGGACTCCAGGTCGGACAGCGTCCAGACGTACGTCGAGCCCTCGACGCCGTCCGTGTCGGCGTCCTGCGCCGAGGCGAACCCGCCCTCGGGCAGCCGCATCTCGCGCACGAGGTAGTCGAGCGTGCCCTCGGCGACCTCGCGGTAGCGCTGCTCGCCCGTTGCCGCCCACGCTTCGAGGTACGCGGTGGCGAGCTGGGCGTTGTCGTAGAGCATCTTCTCGAAATGCGGGACGAGCCAGATCCGGTCGACGGCGTAGCGGTGAAACCCGCCGCCGACGAGGTCGTGCATGCCGCCCGCGGCCATCGCGTCGAGCGTGCCGCGCGCCATCGCGAGCGCGTCCTCGCTCCCGGTACGGGCGTGAAGGCGGAGCAGGAAGCCGACCGTGGCCGACGGCGGGAACTTCGGCGCCGTCCCGAACCCGCCCCACTCCGAGTCGTACGCGTAGGCGAGCGCCGGAAGCGCGCCGGTCAGGAGCTCCTCGGTCAGCGGGTCGTCCGACGGGGCCTGGTCCGCAGCTGAGCCGAGCGCCGAGGTCAGCTTCTCGGCCATGCCGGTCACGTCCTCGCGCTTCGTCCGCCAGACGTCGTCCACGGCGGACAGCACCTGCCGGAATGCGGGCATGTTCATGCGCGGCGAAGGCGGGAAGTAGGTGCCGCCGTAGAACGGCCGGCCGTCGGGCATGAGGAAGACCGTCATCGGCCAGCCGCCCTGGCCGGTCATCGAGACGACCGCGTTCATGTAGACGGCGTCGAGGTCGGGCCGCTCCTCGCGGTCCACCTTCACGTTCACGAAGAGCCGGTTCATGAGCGCCGCGGTCTCGGCGTCCTCGAACGACTCGTGCGCCATCACGTGGCACCAGTGGCAGGCCGAGTAGCCGATCGAGAGCAGGATCGGCCGGTCCTCGTGGCGCGCCCGCTCGAGCGCCTCGGGGCCCCAGGGATACCAGTCGACCGGGTTCTCGGCGTGCTGGAGCAGGTACGGGCTCGTCTCAGCCGCCAGGCGGTTCACGGCCCGCAGTCTAGAGGCGCGCTCAGGCCGAGCGGGCGGCGGTCGCCTGCTCCGGCGCCGCGGCGATGGCCCGCACCGGCGCGCGCTCGAAGACGGCCGCGCCGGCCCGCACGCACGTGCCCGTGTCGCCGAAGAGCACGTCCAGGTTCACGCCGAACGCCACCGCCAGCGCGTGCGCGGTGCGCGAGCGCGGCTCCGAGCGGCCGTGCAGGATGTTCCAGAGGCCCTGAGGCGAGAGCCCGAGGTAGCGCGCCAGATCCTGCTGGCTCACGTCGTGCAATCCGAGGAGGTGGCGGAGGTTCCGCCCCAGTCGACCGTGCTCCACATCTCTCCCGTCGGTTGAGGTTTGACACATGACCGAGGAGATCGTACCTTATTCTCAAGTTTGTCGATAGACAAAGGAGAGAAGTTGAATCGACTTCAAGCAACCGGAATCGCCGCCGCCCTCGTCCTGGTGGGCGTCACGGCGACTGCCTGCGGCGGCTCGGGCACGGCGAACGGCGCCCCGACCAAGACGATCAACCTGGTCGCGTACTCCACGCCCGAGGCGTCCTACAAGGAGCTGATCCCGGCGTTCGCAAAGACGTCCGCCGGCGACGGTGTCGAGTTCACGCAGTCCTACGGCGCCTCCGGCGACCAGAGCAAGGCCGTCGAGGCCGGGCAGGCCGCCGACGTCGTCCACTTCGCGCTCGAGCCCGACGTCAAGCGCCTGGTCGACGCCGGCAAGGTGGCGGGGTCGTGGGACGAGGGCCCGCAGCAGGGCATCGTGGCCGACACCGAGGTGGTGTTCGCGGTCCGCAAGGGCAACCCGAAGGGCATCCGGACCTGGGACGACCTGGTGAAGCCGGGCGTCGAGGTGATCACCCCGAACCCGTTCTCGTCCGGCGGCGCCCGCTGGAACATCATGGCCGCCTACGGGGCCGAGATCGACGAGGGCAGGACGCCCGACCAGGCCAGGGCCTACCTGAGCGACCTCTTCCACCACGTCCCGGTGCAGGACGACAAGGCCAGCGCCTCGCTGACCACGTTCACGGGCGGGAAGGGCGACGTGCTCCTGGCGTACGAGCAGGACGCGCTCGCCGCGCAGGCCGCTGGTGAGGATCTCGAGATCGTCTATCCCCCGCAGACGATCCTGATCCAGACGCCGATCGCGGTCACGAAGGGCGCTCCCCCGGTCGCGAAGAAGTTCGTCGACTGGCTGTTCACGCCCCAGGCGCAGACCATCCTGGCGGAGACGGGCTATCGCTCCGTGCTCCCGAGCGTCGAGGCCAAGTACGCCGCCAAGTACCCGGACACCTCACAGACGTTCACCATCGAGGACGTCGGCGGCTGGGACGAGGTCATGGCGAGCTTCTTCGATCCCGAGCACAGCGTGATGCAGCAGATCGAGTCGAGCCTCGGGGTCTCGACGAGCTGATGGCCATCGCGCTGCCACGAACGCGCGTCACCGGCGCGGCGCCTCGAGGCGTCGCGCCGGGCCTCGCCGTCACCTACCTCTCGCTGATCGTCCTCCTGCCGATGGCCGCGCTCGCGTGGCAGACGCAGAAGGGCGGCTGGAGCACCTTCGTCGACGCCGTGACGGCGCCCGACGCGGCCGCCGCGCTCAAGCTCACGCTGGCCGCGGCGCTCATCGTCGCCGCCATCAACGCCATATTCGGAACCCTGATCGCGTGGGTGCTCGTCCGCGACGAGTTCCACGGCAAGGCGGTCGTGAACAGCCTGATCGACCTGCCCTTCGCGCTGCCGACGATCGTCGCCGGGCTCACGCTGCTCACCCTGTACGGGCCCGACTCGCCGATCGGCCTGAACGTCACCTACACCCGCACGGCGGTCGTGCTCGCGCTGCTCTTCGAGACGCTGCCGTTCGTCATCCGAAGCGTGCAGCCGGTGCTGCACGAGCTCGACCGTGACATGGAGGACGCGGCCGCGTCGCTGGGCGCGCGCGGGCCGGTGATCTTCCGCCGCATCATCCTCCCCAACCTGCTCCCGGCGGTCGTCTCGGGCATGGCACTCGCGTTCGCGCGCGCGATCGGGGAGTTCGGGTCGGTCGTCATGATCTCCGGGAACGTGCCGTTCTCGACGGAGGTCGCCTCCGTCCACATCTTCTCCCAGGTCTCGAGCGACTACGAGGCCGGCGCCGCCGCGCTCTCGGTGGTGCTGCTCGCGATCTCGCTCACGGTCCTGATCTCGCTCTCCCTCATCCAGCGCTGGAGCTCCAAGCATGATCGCTAGGCTCACCCTGCGGTTCGTGGCCCTGGGCTACCTGGGCGCCCTTCTGCTCGTGCCCGTCGGCATCATCGTGTGGCACACCTTCTCGGGCGGGCTCGGGCCCGTGTGGGACGCGATCACCGCGCCCGAGGCCGTGAACGCGCTCAAGCTGACCCTCGAGATCGCGCTCGTCGCGGTGCCGCTCAACACCGCCTTCGGGATCCTGGCCGCGCTCATCCTCGTGCGGACGAACATGCCCGGCAAGGCGCTCCTGAGCGCCCTCGTCGACCTGCCGTTCGCGGTCTCGCCCGTCGTCATCGGGTTCACGCTGATCCTCGTCTACGGGCAGAACGGCTGGTTCGGTGCGTGGTTCGTCGACCATGGCTACCCGGTCATCTTCTCCACGCCCGGGATGGTGCTCGCGACGATCTTCGTCAGCCTGCCGTTCGTCGCGCGCGAGGTCGTGCCGGTGCTGCGCGAGATCGGCACCGAGCAGGAGCAGGCGGCGGCCACGCTCGGCGCGACGCCGCTTCAGACGTTCCGCCGCATCACGCTGCCGGCCATCCGCTGGGGCGTCGTCTACGGCGTCGTCCTGACGACCGCCCGCGCGATCGGCGAGTACGGCGCCGTGGCCGTCGTCTCGGGCAAGGTCATCGGCCAGACGCAGACGCTGACGCTCCGCGTCCAGCAGAGCTACGAGAACTTCGACCACGCCGGCGCCTACGCGGCCGCGCTCGAGCTGGCGGTCATCGCGCTCGCCACCCTGTTCCTCATGAACCTCCTCCACCCCCGAAAGGACGGCTGATCCGATGGCCATCTCGGTGCAGAACGTGTGCAAGCGGTTCGGCGACTTCGTGGCGCTGGAGGACATCGCGCTCGAGGTCCCGGCCGGCTCCCTGACGGCGCTCCTCGGGCCCAGCGGCAGCGGCAAGTCGACCCTGCTCCGGGTCATCGCCGGGCTCGAGAAGGCCGACTCCGGCGACGTCTTCATCGGCGACATCCACGCCACGCCGCTTCCCGCCCACCGTCGCGATGTTGGCTTCGTGTTCCAGCACTACGCGGCGTTCAAGCACATGACCGTCGCCAAGAACATCGCCTTCGGCCTCGAGATCCGAAAGCGTCCCAGGGCCGAGGTGGCCGAGCGGGTGGACGAGCTGATCAAGCTCGTCCAGCTCGAGGGCTTCGGCGACCGTTACCCGTCGCAGCTCTCGGGCGGGCAGCGCCAGCGCATGGCGCTGGCCCGCGCGCTCGCCGTCGAGCCGGAGGTGCTGCTCCTGGACGAGCCGTTCGGCGCGCTCGACGCCCGCGTCCGCACCGAGCTGCGCGCATGGCTTCGGCGCCTGCACGACGAGATGCACGTCACCACCGTCTTCGTCACCCACGATCAGGAGGAGGCCATGGAGGTGGCCGACACGGTCGTCGTCATGAACCGCGGCCGGATCGTGCAGGAGGGCAACCCGCAGGAGGTCTACGACCACCCCGCCGACGAGTTCGTCATGCACTTCATGGGCCACGTGAACCTGATCGGCGACGCCTACGTGCGCCCGCACGACGTCGAGATCCGCGTCGAGCCCAACGGCACGACGTCGCCGGCGGTCGTCCGCCGGGTGCTGCGGCTGGGCGCCCAGGTGCGCGTCGAGCTCGTGGTGGACGGCGGCGAGCCGGTGGCGGCCGCGCTGAGCCGCGACGAGGCCGACCGCCTGCCGCTCGAGCCGGGCGAGCCGGTGTTCGTGCGGCCCCGCCGGGAGCGACGGTTCGCCGAGCCCGAGGCGGAGCCGGCGAAGGCCTGACGGCCGGGCGCCGCTCCGGGCGTCACGATTGACCGCGAACCGCAACGCCGGCGTCGAAAGTCCGCAACGCGGGCGCGGCGGGGTCAGACCCCATGTGGCCGCCGCGGAACGTCGTTGCGAGATCGCGACACATGCACCCGGCGCTCAAGGCGACGGCGACGACGACCGCGGTGTTCGTGCCCCGGCGGGAGCGCCGGTGCGATCCGACGCGCCGGGGTCCTGCGGACGTCCCCGGGTTAGGAGGCGACCTGTCGGATCTGGTGGACCGCGACCATGACGATCGAGCTGTCGTCGGGCGGGGCCGAGGTGACGTTCTCCATCATGCGTGACAGCCGGTCGTAGGGGTCGGAGCGGCTGCTCAGATACTCGTCGACCGCGTCGTCGATCGAGCCGTTCCTCGACTCCGCGATCACCCGCTCGACGATCTGGCGGCGCAGGAGGCGCAGGTCGTCGAGCAGCGTGTCCCAGGCCATCCGCTGCCAGCGGTCGCCGGCCGGCAGGGCCGCGGCGCGGGCTTCGATGACGTCGAGGAAGAGCCGCTCGCCGATGGTGAAGAAGGCGCGCGTGACCGCCGGGATCGACCGGCCCGTGGCCTGGGCGACCGCGATGATGTCGAGCGCGTAGACGAGCGCCGGCGCGACCGCGTCGAACCGGGCCGGTGCGTCGGGCACGTCCTGCTCGAGCAGCTCCTCGAGCCGCCCGTCGGTCGCCACCCGCCAGGCGTCGGTGGCCGAGTCCGAGAGCGTGTGGACGAGCTCGGCGAACGCCGGCTGGCCGCGCTCCACCTCCGCGGTGAGGTCGATGTCGTGGACGTTCTGGAGGTACCAGCGGGAGAGCCGCTCGACCATCGAGTCGACGTTGTCCATGAGCCCCGCCTGGACGTCGCCGGGGACGACCGAGTCGAGCCGCTCGACGGCGTCCCACGGGTCGCGGGCCCGGCTCACGTCGCGGGCGACGAGGAAGGCGCGGGCCACCTCCTCGGGCGTCGCGCCGGTCTCGGCCGACATCCGCGGGACGAAGGTGATGCCCATCGAGTTGATGACGTCGTTGGTCACGATCGTGGCGATGATCTCCCGCCGCAGCGGGTGATCGGGCAGGAGGCCGCCGAAGCGCTCGACGACGAGGGGCGGGAAGTACTCTGCGAGCGCCGAGTCGAGGTACGGGTCGTCGGGCAGCGACGAGTCGACGACCTGCCCGCGCAGCAGGCGCTTGGCGTACGCCAGGAGGACGCACAGCTCCGGCCGCGTCATGCCGTGGCCCGCGGCGAGCCGCTCGGCCATCGCCTCGCCCGACGGCAGCGCCTCGAGCTGGCGCTCGAGCAGGCCGCGCGACTCGAGCTCGACCATCAGATCCTCGTAGGCCTCCATCCGGCGCGGTGAGACCGCCACCTCCTGGCTCAGGATCTGCACCTGGAGATAGTTGTCGTAGAGCACGAGCCGCACGACGTCGTCGACGACGTCGTTCAGGACGTGGTCGCGCCCCTCGCGCTCGAGGTCGCCGCGCTCGCACGCGATCGCGAGCAGGATCTTCAGGTTCACCTCGTGGTCCGAGCAGTCGACGCCGGCGGAGTTGTCGATCGCGTCGGTGTTGATCCGGCCGCCGCCCTGCGCGTACTCGATCCGGCCGCGCTGGGTGAACCCAAGGTTGCCGCCCTCGCCGACGACGGCGCAGCGCAGGTCGAGGCCGTCGACGCGCACCGCGTCGTTGGCGCGGTCGTCGACGTCGGCGTGGGTCTCGGACGCTGCCTTCACGTACGTCCCGATGCCGCCGTTCCAGAGCAGGTCGACGGGAGCGGTCAGGACCGCGCGGATGAGGTCGGCGGGCGCGAGCTTCGCGGCGTCGACGCCCAGCACCGCCTGAGCCTGCGCGGAGATCGGGATGGCCTTGGCCGTGCGCGGCCAGACTCCGCCGCCCCCGGAGATGCGCGAGCGGTCGTAGTCGTCCCACGACGAGCCGGGGGTGTCGAAGAGCCGCCGCCGCTCGGCGAAGGCCGCGGCTGCATCCGGCGCCGGGTCGAGGAAGACGTGGCGGTGGTCGAACGCCGCGACCAGCTGGAGGTGCTCGGAGAGCAGCATGCCGTTCCCGAAGACGTCGCCGGACATGTCGCCGATCCCGACCGCGGTGACGGGCTCATGCTCGGCGTCCCGCCCCAGCTCGCGGAAGTGCCGCTTCACGCTCTCCCAGGCGCCCTTCGCCGTGATGCCGAGCGCCTTGTGGTCGTAGCCCGCCGACCCGCCGGAGGCGAAGGCGTCGCCGAGCCAGTAGCCGTACTCCTCCGAGACGGCGTTCGCGGTGTCGGAGAGGTGGGCGGTGCCCTTGTCGGCGGCGACCACCAGATAGGCGTCGTCGCCGTCCAGCACGCGCACGCCCTCGGGATGCACGACCCCGCCGCCCACGATGTTGTCGGTGATGTCGAGCAGGCCGCGCATCAGCGTCACGTACTGGCGCCGCTCCTCCTGCATGAGCCCGGCCCGGTCGAGCGGTGGCCGTTTCAGCACGAACCCACCCTTCGCGCCCACCGGGACGATCACCGCGTTCTTGACCATCTGGGCCTTCATCAGCCCCAGGATCTCGGTGCGGTAGTCCTCGAGCCGGTCCGACCAGCGGATCCCACCGCGGGCCACCATGCCGCCGCGCAGGTGCACGCCCGCCATCGCGGTCGAGAACACGAAGATCTCCCACAGGGGCACCGGCTTGGGCATCCCGGGGACGTCCTCGCAGTGCAGCTTGAACGAGAGGTAGTCGCGGTCGGGCAGGTACGCGCTCGTACGGACGGTCGCCAGGATCATCCCCAGGTAGCCGCGCAGGATGCGGTCGTCGTCCAGGCTCTGCACCGCGTCGAGGTCGGCCTCGATCTCCTCGACGAGCGCCTCCTCGGCGTTCACGTCGCGGGCCTCGGCGGGGTCGAACCGGAGCTCGAAGAGCCGGACCAGCTTGCGTGAGATCGCGGAGTTCCGGACGAGACAGTCGTTCTGGTACCGCGACGTGAAGGTCGCGCCGAGCAGCTGGCGGTACTCCCGGTAGGCGCGCAGGATCGTGACCCGGCGCCAGTCGAGCTCGCCGGCGACGACGAGCCGGTTCAGCCAGTCGGAACCGGCCCGGCCCTCCCACACGGCGCCGACCGTCTCGGCGACGATCCCCGCCAGCCGGTCGAGGTCGAGCGGTCGGCCGGCGGGCCCGAGCACGCCGAAGTCGTGCAGGTAGCGGCCCTCCTCGCCGGACCCGACGATGCGGGTCGGGACCTCCTCCACGACCGTCAGCCCCAGCTGCTCGAGGAGCGGCAGGAGGTCGGTCAGCGGTGCCTTCCCGCCCGTCTTGTAGAGCTTCAGCCGGGTCAGCGGCTCGGGCGTGCCCTGCTCGTTCTGGAGGGCGACGACGTACGGCCGGTCGGGGCCGAGCCGCTCGAACTGCTCCACGTCGAACGTCGCATGGGCGATGGGCGTGCCGGACTTGTAGTAGTCGGGGAAGCGGGCGGCGTAGCGGCGGGCGAGCTCGTGGCCCTGGCCACCGCCCAGCTTGGCGACCAGCGCGTCCGAGAGCGAGTCGTCCCAGCTTCGGGACGCGTCGGCCACCTCCCGCTGGAGCTCGGGGAGCGACGGGTCGGGGATGTCGCCCGACGGCACATGGATCGTGAAATGGAAGCGGGCGGGATCGGTCGCGAAGGAGAGCGTGTAGTCGACCGCCCGGCCGTTGAAGCGCAGCTCGAAGAGGTGCTCGAGCCTGATGCGAAGCTCCGTCGAGACGTGGTCGCGCGGCAGGGCGACGATCGCCGCCACGGTTCGCCGCACCGGGTCGCGGCGCAGGAAGACGCGAACGCCGCCCTCCTCCTGCATGCCGAGAAGCGCCATGATCGTGGTGCGGAGCTCCGACGCCGAGGCGGCGAAGAGCTCATCCTTGGGGAAGCTGTCGAAGAGGGTGACGACCGCCTTGTAGTCGTGCGAGCCGGCGATCAGGTCCTCCCACTGCATGATGGACTCGAGCTTGCGGCGGATGAGCGGGATCTGGCGGGCCGACTCGGCGTACGCCTTCGACGTGAAGAGCCCGAGCAGGCGCAGCTCCCCGACCACCTCACCCGCCTCGTCGACGCGCTTCACGCCGATGTAGTCCATCCGCGCCTTGCGGTGGATGGTCGTCTCGGCATTCGTCTTCGAGACCAGCACCAGCGGGCCGCCGAAGATGCGCGCGCGCAGGGACTCGTCGAGGTCGGCCACCGGCACCGGGGCGACGAAGCGGGAGCGGGACTCCTCGGAGAGGACGCCGAGGCCCGATCCCGGGACGACCGCGGCGGCGGGCTTCCCGTCCACCTCGGTCAGGCCGTACTCGCGGTAGCCCAGGTAGATGAAGTTGTCGTCGGTGAGCCAGCTCAGGAACTCGATGGACTCGTGCACCTCATCCGGCGCGAACCGCGCGCCCGCGGCCTCGGCGGCCTCGATCATCCGCTCGACGCGCTCGACCATGGGGAGGAAGTCACGGACGGCGAGGCGCAGCCCGGTGAGGCTCTCGCGCAGCGCGGCCGCCAGCGCATCGAGCTCCCGCTGGCCGAGCCGGCGGTCGATCTGGAAATGCATCACCGACTCTCGCCGGGGCGCACCACGGGCGGGTGTCACCGCCTCGATCGCGCCGCCCGCGCCGCGCTCGACGCCCATCACCGGGTGCAGCACCAGCCGCACCTGGCACGAGAAGTCGTGCACCTCCGCGGTCACCGTGTCGACGAGGAAGGGCGAGTCCTCGACGTTCACCTCCACGACCGAGCCGGACGCCGACCAGCCGTCGCGCTCGGGATCCGGGTTGTGGGCCCGGACGGCCAGCTCGCCGGGCCGGCGCTCGTTGGCGAACGCGAACAGGCTTCGCACCTGCGCCGCCAGCTCGGGGACGGGGTGCTCGGCCCGAAGCGGCGGCGGCGCGCGGCGGACGTAGGCGCGCACGAACTCCGCGAGGGGGCCGGTCCGGCCGGAGTCGAGCTCGGCCAGGAGCTCGTCGACCAGCACGGCGCCGCTCTCGTCAGGCTCGGCGACGGCCGGCGCCTGATGCTCGATGCTCACGAGCGGTGATGGTACCGCAGGGGCTTGATACCGTCGGACGGCCAATCGACCGAGGAGGGGGTTTCATGCGACTCAAGCTGATCGCCGTGCTGGCGGGCGGGCTCATCGCCGGCATGGTCATCCAGGCCGCCGCGTTCGGCGGTACGGCGGCGGACATCCGAAAGCCGGTCACGGTGCACGTGATCGAGCACGCCCTGACCGACACGGTCACGGACACCGGCGCGGCGGGTGACACGACCGGCGACCTGCTGACGTTCCACAACCCGGTCTTCAACGCCGCAGACACCGGCCAGGTCGGGCGCGACCAGGGCGAGTGCACCCGGATCGCCGTGGGCGCCTCATGGGAGTGCACCTGGACGACGTTCCTGCCGGGCGGTCATCTCACGGTCGAGGGGCCGTTCTTCGACACACGCGACAGCGTCCTCGCCGTGACCGGCGGCACCGGCGTCTACCGCAATGCCCGCGGTGCCATGCTGCTCAAGTCACGCGCGGGCGGGACCAAGTTCGACTTCGTCTTCAGGCTGCGGCCGTAGCTCGTCAGCGCTGGACCGGGTCGAACCGGTACCCGACACCCGGGTGCGTGTGGATGTAGATGTGCGTCCGTGAGCGCAGGTCGATCTTCGACCGCAGCTTGCGGACGCACACGTCCACCGAGCGGTCGCGCTTGCGCTGCGGCAGGCCCCACACGCGCTGGCGCAGCTGGTCGCGCGTCAGGACGCGGCCGGTCTCGGCGGTCAGCGCCTGGAGCAGGCGGAACTCCAACGGCGTGAGGCCGGCGTCGGCGCCGTCGACGAGGACGCGGTGGAGGTTGGGATCGATCTCGAGCCCCGGCATCGACATCTTCTGCTGGCGGCCCACCTGCGGCGTGATCCGGCTCCGGCGCAGCACGGCCTCGACCCTGGCCACGAGCTCGCTCATCCCGAACGGCTTGGCGACGTAGTCGTCCGCGCCCATCTTCAGCACCTGCACCTTGTCCTGCTCGGAGGCCCGGGCGCTCACGACGACCACCGGGCACTCCGTCCCGTCCGCGCGAAGCTCGCGCAGCACCTGCCATCCGTCGAGGCCGGGCAGCATGAGGTCGAGCACGACGACGTCCGGGCGCTCGAAGCGCGCCTTGCGCAGGGCCCGGTCGCCGTCCTCCACGCACTCCACCGACATGCCGGCATGCCGCAGATGCGCGCCGATGGACCCCGCGATGACGCGGTCGTCCTCGACGACGAGCACGCTCGGCGGGCGGCGGCCGTTCACGAGGCCACGCCCGCCGGGATGCGCGGCCCGCCCTCCGGGCTCACGGGCGGGATCGCCATCCGCCACGCCTCGCCGACAGCGAGGACGTGCAGCCCGGCGCAGCGGGCACGCGCCCCGAGCGCGGGGTCCTCGAGGATGACGTCGATCATCCGCCCGAGAACCCTGAGGCCTGAGATGTCGCGGCGGACGAACACGTCGAGCGCGAGCGCGAGCCCGGCGGCGAGCCGGCGCGGATCGCCCCGCCAGCCGTCGGCGGCCACCGCCCGCTCGATGTGGCGGATGTGCAACGCGGCCTCCTGGACCGCGCGGATGCGGCCGATGTCGCCGGGCGTCGCGCGCGGGCTGCGCAGCAGCGCCGCCGCGGCGTGACGGACGCGGGCGTGCTCGAACACCGCGCACTCGGGCCGCTCGCCCGCCGCGGCAGCGTTCAGGGCCGCAACGACGGCCCGTCCGAAGCGCAGGGCATCCTGCTCGAGCGCCTCGGCCTGCTCCTGGAATGTGGTCTCCGTGATCATGCCCTCATGGTGCATCGGCATCGGCGCCGGTGGGGTATCGAGACGGTGCACCCGAGGTGAAGTGGTGGAGATCACCCGAACCTGCCGGTGACGTACGCCTCCGTGCGCGGATCGGCCGGCCGGATGAACAGATCGGCGGTGGGCGCGTACTCGACGAGGACGCCGTTTCGGCCTCCCCGCTCGGCCGAGACGTCGACGCTGAAGAACGCGGTCATGTCGGCCACGCGCGCGGCCTGCTGCATGTTGTGCGTCACGATGACGATCGTGTAGTCGTCCTTGAGCTCGCCGATCAGGTCCTCGATGCGCTGGGTCGCGATCGGGTCGAGGGCCGAGGCCGGCTCGTCCATCAGCACCACCTCGGGCTCGATGGCGAGCGCCCGGGCGATGCACAGGCGCTGCTGCTGGCCGCCGGACAGGGCCAGCGCGCTCGACTTCAGCCTGTCCTTCACCTCGTCCCAGAGCCCGGTCTTCAAGAGCGCCGACTCGACCCGCTCGTCGAGCCTGTCCTTCATTCCGTGGAGGCGAAGGCCGTAGGCGACGTTGTCGAAGATCGACTTCGGAAACGGGTTGGGCCGCTGGAACACCATGCCGATGCGGCGCCGCACCTCGACTGGGTCGACCCCGGCGTCGTAGAGGTCGTGGCCGTGGTAGGTGATCGTGCCGTCGACGATCGCGCCCGGAACCAGGTCGTTCATCCGGTTCAGGCTGCGAAGGAGCGTCGTCTTGCCACAGCCGGACGGGCCGATGAACGCCGTCACGTGCCTCCGGAAGACATCCATGCTGACGGCCTTGATCGCCGCCGAGCCGGAGTAGGACACGGTTACGTCGTCCAGCTTCAGGACAACCTCGCGGTCCCCTACGGGCACCGGGGTGCGCTTCGCGGCCAGCTCGCCCAGGTTGGCCTGCGACTGGTTCTGCACCACCTCGGCCGTGGACTCCTGCTCGGCGGCATCGGCACTCTCGACGCGGTCGGGTTCGCTCACGGTCGACATGTCTTGGACGAATGGTGGTCGCACGATGTGGCTCCCTGGGTGACGGGCCGGTGGCAGGTTGGTGAAGATGTGGGGAAGGCCGCCCTCACCGCATCCGCTCGATCTGGCGCCGCGTGCGAAGCGAGAGCAGACGGCCGCCGATGCTGAGGACGAGGACGAAGACGAGCAGGACGAGCGCCGCCGCCCACGCCTGCTGCTGGTCGTGGACGCTGGGCGACTCGGAGTTGACGTAGATCGAGAGCGGGATCGAGCCGAGGGCGCTGTGGACGTCCGTCGAGACCAGGTTGGCCACGATCGACGACGTGAAGAGCACCGGCGCCGTCTCGCCGGCGGCGCGGGCGACCGCCACGATCGCCGAGGTGACGATGCCGCCAACCGCGGTCGGGAGGATGATCCTGACGACCGTGCGTGCCCGGGTGCCGCCGAGCGCAAGCCCGGCCTCGCGCAGGCTCGCCGGGACGAGCGCCAGCACCTCCTCGGTGGCGCGGGCGATCAGGGGGAGCATCAGGATCGCGAGGGCGACCGACGCCGCGGCGGCGCTCTGGCCGCTGCCGACCACCAGCAGGCCGTAGACGAAGATGCCGATCACGATCGTGGGCACGCCGGCGAGCACGTTCAGGACGAGCCGCACCATCTCCGCCACCCGCGGCGGCGCGAACTCGACGTTGTAGATCGCGATCAGGACGCCCGCCGGCAGCGCCATCGCGGTCGCCATCGCCGTCATGAGCGCGGTGCCGACGATCGAGTTGGCGATGCCGCCGTTGGTCTGACCGAACGGCGCCGGGGCCTTCGTGAAGAAGTCCCACGAGAGCGCCGGCGCGCCCTCCTTGATGACCGAGGCGACGACGATAGCCAGGAGCGCGACGGCGAGCACGGACGCCAGGGTCGCAAGCAGCTCCATGCCGCGGCCCACCAGCCGGCGGCGGCGGGCGCGGCCCGTGCTGGAGCGGAGGTGGAGCGGAGGCGTGGCGGCGCTCAATGCGCACCTCCCATCCGCTGCCGGATCCGGCGCACGATCAGCTGGGCGGTGATGTTGGCGATGAGGCTCATCGCGAGCAGGATCACCGCCAGGTAGGCGAGCGACGCCGTCTGGAGATTCGACGTCGAGCCCTGGTACTGGCTTGCGATCCGGCCGGCGAGCGTGTCGGCGGGCTGGAACACCGAGGCGGAGAAGTTGAGCCCGCCGCCGATCACCTGGCTCACGGCGATCGCCTCGCCGAGCGCACGGGCCAGGCCCAGGATCACCGCGGCGACGAGCCCCGCGCTCACCTGTGGGATGGCGACGTTGCGCACCATCTCCCAGCGGGTCGACCCGAGCGCCAGCGATCCCTGCTTGAGATCGCCGGGCACGCTCAGGAACAGCTCGCGGCTGATCGACGCGACGATCGGGATGATCATGATCGTGAGAACGATGGCCGCGGGCAGAAGGCCGACGTTCGACGGCGAGCCGGAGAAGAGCGGGATGAAGCCGAGCCAGTCGCCGAGCCTGGGCTCGATGTGCTGCTGGAGGAACGGGCCGAGGACGATGATGCCCCACAGGCCGAGGACGACGCTCGGGATGGCGGCCAGGAGCTCGACCAGCGCGCCGACCGGCGCGCGCAGCCTGCGCGGGGCGAGCTCGCTCAGGAAGAGGCCGATCGCGATCGCGACCGGTGCGGCGATGGCCACGGCCACGAGCGAGCTGAACGCCGTGCCCCAGATCAGGTCGCGGGCCCCGAACTCGCCGGTGACGGCGTTCCAGTCCTCCGACCACAGGAAGCTGAGGCCGAACTGCGCGATCGAGGGCCACGCCTCGTCGACGACCTTGTACGTCAGCAGGGCGACGAGGAGGAGCGAGCCGATCGCCGCCACCCCCGCGAGCACTCGCAGGCCGGCGTCGCCGAACCGGGGCCGGCGGCGGCGGAAGGTGGAGGCGGGAGCAGGCGTCTCAGCGATCATCGCGGCAGCCCTTCCGGCGACAACGGCGCCGGCGCCGTGGGAGGATGGCGCCGGCGCCCATGTGCGCCCGGTCAGGAGATCTTGGCGATCTCCGTCTTGTCGTGCTCGATGACGCTCGAGGGCATCTCGGGGAACCCGAGGTCCTTGCCGAACGCCTGGCCGTCCGTGATCGCGTACGTCAGGAAGTCCTTGAGCTCCGAGGCCTTGTCGGACTTCTGCGGCACGATCGCGTACGTGTAGGTCGACATCGGGTACGCGTCAGCGGCCGACGCCGGCGGGTTCACGAGCGGGATCGACCCGTCGGCCTGGACCTCGGTCGCCGCAGCGGCTGCCGCGGAGATCGTGTCGAGGCCCGGCACCGGGTAGTTCCCGGCCTGGTTCTGGAGCAGCGCGGCGTTCAAGCTGTCGGCATCGATATACGAGATCGCGACGTAGCCGATGGCGCCGTCCGTGCTCTGGATCGCCGCCGCGACGCCCGAGTTCTTCTCGGCGCCGGTGCCCGTCGGGAACGCCGGCTGTGTCGAGGCGCCGACCTGGCTCTTCCAGTCGGAGCTGACGGACGAGAGATAGCTCGTGAACACGTAGCTGTCGCCGGAGCCGTCGCTGCGGTAGACCGGCGTGACCTTTGTGTCGGGCAGGTTCACACCCGGGTTGAGCGAGGCGATGGCCGGGTCGTTCCAGGAGGTGATCTTCCCGGTGTACATGTCGGCCACGACCTGGCCTGTGAGCTTCAGGTGGTCGTCGACGCCCTTGACGTTGTACGACACGACGGTCGCGCCCAGCGCCCAGGGCATCTGGAGGCAGCCGTTGCAGGCCGCAGCCTGGTCGGAGCTCAGCGGGGCGTCGCTCGCACCGAAGTCGACCGTCCGGCCGGTGATCGCCTCGATCCCGCCGCCGCTTCCGATCGCGCCGTAGGTGATGGTGATGCCGTCCTTGTCGGCGTAGTCGGGCTCCCACTGCGAGAGCAGGGGGTACACGAGCGTCGAGCCGGCGCCGATGAGAACCTTCGAGCCACCACCGTCGCCCTGGTTCCCGCCGCCGCCGCCGTTGTTCTCGCTCGACCCCGACCCGCCGCACCCGGCTGCGAGGGCGAGCACCACCACCGCAACCAGGGGGGCGGTCAGCTTCTTCATCTTCATGCCAGTCTTCTCCATGCTCGTTTCACCGTTGGCCCGATTGTGCATGCGGCCCCCGCGGGATGGGGTGACGCTCCGGTGTACGCCTGGTGACCAAGTGGAGACGGCCGATTTCGCGCGTTTTTCCGGCCTGTACTCTGCGGCCATGCCACGTGAGACGTTCGACCAGGAGCTCGCCGAGCTCGGGGCCCTCCTCGACGAGGAGGCCCGTCTCTGCCAGCGCTCGCTCGACGGTGCCCTCGAGGCGCTGATCGCACCCGAGTCCGACGCCGCCGAGGCGGTGGTGGCCGGCGACGATGCCGTCGACCGCGTCTACCTCCAGGTCGAGCACGGCGTCGAGTCGCTGCTCGCGCGCCAGTCCCCGGTGGCGGTCGACCTGCGCTTCGTCCTGGCCGTGATCCACGTGAACCAGCACCTGGAGCGGATCGGCGACCAGTGCGTCAACATCGCCAAGCTGAGCAGGCTCTTCGTCACGCAGCCGCTCACCCCCGAGCTGCTCGAGGACTTCACCGTGATGGGCAACCAGGCGAGCGGCATGATCGCGACCGCGATGCAGTCGTTCTCGCAGCGGGATCTCGACCAGGCGGAATCGCTCGTCGAGCTCGACCAGGTCATCAACGAGCGAAACCACGGCCTCGCCCGCCGCATCATCGAAGGCGGATTCGACGAGTCCTCGATCGAGATGCCGCTGCGCGCCATGCTGATCGCCCGCGCGATCGAGCGGATCGGCGACAACGCCGTCGACATCGGCGAGCAGACCGCCTATCTGGTGACGGCGGCGTTCCGTGAGTTCACGGACGCCTCGCACCCGGTCGTGTAGCCCCGCGTCTTCTCGCCCCGAGCAGCTTCTCGCGGTTGCTCAAATCGACGATCTTCGATACATTGAGTCTCGTCGACGTGAGAGGAGCACGAATTGGGCGCAGCGAGCATCGAGGCGGTGGCGTGTTGTGGCCCGCTGGCAGCACCGGCGCTTTCGGATGACGAAGCCGTGGCGACCGCTCAGGTATTCAGAGCGCTGGCCGACCCGGCACGGGTGCGGATCGTGAACATGCTTGCCACGCGCGGCGAGGCCGTCTGTGTGTGTCATCTGATCGAGCCGCTCGGCCTGTCCCAGCCCACTGTCTCCCACCACCTGAAGAAGCTGACCGACGCCGGGCTCTTGACGCGCGAGCAGCGGGGCAAGTGGGCCTACTTCTCGCTGAGGCCCGATGCGATGGACGCCCTTGCGGCGGTCGTGGACCTGAAGGGAGCGTGTTGCTGATGGCGACCACGTCAGACGAGCTGCGGGAGCAGGTGCGGGCCAAGTACGCCGAGGCGGCTCGAGCGGTCGCCGGCGATGGCGACGGCTGTGGATGCGGCTCCGGAGGGTGCTGCACGGACGCCACCGAGGGCGGCAAGTTCGGTGAATTGCTGTATGCGGCGGAGGAGCGCAGCGAGCTTCCGGACGCTGCGGTGCTCGCCTCGCTGGGGTGTGGCAACCCCACCGCCGTCGCCGATCTGCACGAGGGTGAGACCGTGCTCGACCTCGGCTCGGGCGGCGGAATCGACGTGATCCTCTCGGCCAGGCGCGTCGGCCCGGCGGGCACCGCCTACGGGCTGGACATGACCGACGAGATGCTCGCGCTGGCGCGGCAGAACGCGAGCGACGCGGGCGTGCGGAACGTCCACCTCCTGAAGGGGCTGATCGAGCAGATCCCGCTCCCGGCAGGTTCGGTGGACGTCGTGATCTCCAACTGCGTGATCAACCTCTCGACGGACAAGCCGGCCGTGCTGACGGAGATCAGCCGGGTGCTTCGGCCGGGCGGCCGGCTCGGTGTCAGCGACATCGTCGCCGAGGACTCGCTGACCGCCGAGCAGCGGGCCGAGCGCGGGACCCACGTCGGCTGCATCGCCGGCGCCCTGTCCAAGGGGGAGTACGAGGCCGGGCTCGGGGCCGCTGGGTTCGAGCAGATCTCCGTCGAGTTCACGCACCAGGTCGCGGACGGGATGCACGGCGCCATCGTCAAGGCCGTGAAGACGACAACGCCCGGGGCGAAGGGCCTGCCCGTCGTCCAGCCTGCCGCCCGGGCCGGCTGCTGCTGATGGACATGCGCCCGGCCCGCTCCGCCGGCGCACGCCGAGGTCCGCTGGTCAAGAAGCTCGCGTGAGCCACGTCCTGTTCGTCTGCATCCAGAACGCCGGACGAAGCCAGATCGCACAAGCGCTCTTCGAACGCGCCGCTCGTGGGCGACACGAAGCTCGATCGGCCGGCAGCCGGCCCGCGAGCCACCTGCACCCGGAGGTCGTCGACGTGATGGGCGAGCTGGGCATCGACCTCGCTGGCAGACAGCCCCACGAGCTCGAGAGCCCCGACATGCACTGGGCCGACCTGGTCGTCACGATGGGCTGCGGCGACGAGTGCCCCTACATCCCCGGCAAGCACTACATCGACTGGGACCTGGCCGACCCGGCCGGGCGCCCGGTCGACGAGGTACGCCAGATCCGCGACGAGATCGCTCGCCGGGTCACGGGGCTGATCGGCGAGCTTCCGGCAACTCGCGACGGCTGACCTACGACACCGGCTCGCCCGGCGACCAGCGCCGCAGGGTCTCGGCGACGCTCTCCTCCTCGAGCTCGAGGTGCGCCAGGAGGTGGGTCGCCAGCGCCTCGAGCGCGTCGGCGGCGGCGGTCCGGGCCTCCCGTGTGTCCTCCCCGTCCAGCGCCGCGGCCGCCGACTCGACGCCCTCGAGGAGGCCGGCGACGCGGCGGTGGTCCTCCTGGAGCCGGTCGACCACCGGGCCGAGCGCCGGGTTCGTGCGCCGAAGCTCGGGAAAGAGCGCCCGGTCCTCCAGCCGGTGGTGACCGTGCACGAACCGGCAGTAGTGCAGGCAGCTCGCCCGCAGCCGCCAGAGCGGGCCGGCGGTCTCGAGCGCCCGCACACCGGCCACGACCACGTCGGCCGCGGCGCCCTCGACCACATCGGCCGCGAGCCGCTCCACCGTGGCGAGGTCCTGCCGCAGGAGACCGTGAACCCACAGGAGATCGCGGTAGAGCGCGTCTCCCTGCTCGGTCACCGGCATCCCGTCGATGCCGCCCAGCCCGGTCGCGTCAGGCAGCTTCGAGCGCCTGTTCGAACAGCCGGTCGCTCGAGAGCCGGCTGAGCTCGTTGGCGAGCAGCGACGACCGCGGCGGAGAGGCCAGGAGGACCGGGTAGTCGACGAGGCCGGGCACGGTCGCGGTGCCGAGCCGCCCGCGGCCGCGACGCTCGACCAGGTACTCCTTGCCGCCGCTCTGCATCGTCACCCGCTCCAGGTGCTGCGAGCGCCCCTCGCGGTGCAGATCGATCTCGCTGTCGAGGGCGGAGCGCAGCCACCCCGCCATGAGCCGGGCCTCGTTCTCCGGGCCGCGCACGTCGACCGCTTGGATCCGCTCGAGCGCCTTCACCTCGCTCGGACCGTCGAAGAGGCCTGCGACGGCGTCCCGCCACGGCATGAGCGCGGCCCAGGCCAGGTCGGCCACCGACCCTCCCATGCGACGCGCCGCGGCGACCCCGTCGAGCCCGCACTCGCCGGAGTCGACGACCACGCGCGAGGCCAGCCGCGACAGCTGCTCGGCCAGGCCGTCGTCGCCGAACTCCCCCTGCCACCACAGGAACACCGGGAGGTCCGGGACGAGGAGCGACGTGACGGCGCTCGGGAGCGCCTTCGCGCCCGCCTCGACGACCACCCGCTCGGAGCAGACCTGCCGCTCGGAGGCGCCGACCCAACAGGAGCTCGCCACCGACGCCCGCAGCTCGCCCTCCGTGGGCGTCGCCACGATGGCGCGGAGCGGGTGCGAAGGGCCGACGTGCTCGAGCGCCTGGACAGCGGCCTCGACGCCGTCGGCGTCGGGCGCCAGGACGATCAGGTTGAGCGTGATCGCCCGCACGCTGCCGGTGCGGTCGCCGCCGCGCGCGGCCCGGAGCATCGCCTCGACGGCGGCGAGGTCGGAGGTCTCGTTGTTCGCGCTCACGGCCGCCGCCACCTGCGCCCGTCGCGGGACAGGAGCTCGTCGGCCAGGTCGGGGCCCCACGACCCGGCCGGATACACCTGCGGCGCGCCCTTGCGCCACTGCTCGAGCAGCGGGTCGACGATCTCCCACGAGCGCTCGACGCTGTCCTGGCGGGTGAAGAGGGTGCCGTCCCCGCGCACCGCGTCGAGGATGAGCGTCTCGTACGCCTCCGGCACCTCGGCCAGGAACGCGGAGCCGTACAGGAAGTCCATGTTGACCGTCCGCAGCGCGAGCGTCGGGGTCGGCGACTTGGCCCCGAACCGCAGCGAGATGCCCTCGTCTGGCTGGATGCGAAGGACGAGCGCGTTGGGCTCGAGCTGCTCGACCGCGTCGACCGGGAAGGGGAGGTGCGGCGGGCGCTTGAACTGCACCGCCACCTCGGTCACGCGCTTGGCGAGCCGCTTCCCGGCCCGGATGTAGAACGGCGTGCCCGCCCAGCGCCAGTTTCCGATCTCGAGCCTGGCGGCGATGTACGTGGGCGTGTTGGAGTCGGGCGGGACGTTCGGCTCGTCGAGGTAGGCGGCCGCCTGCTCGCCGGCCACGTAGCCGTCGCCGTACTGCCCGCGGACGGCGTTCTCGAGCGTCATCGGCTTGGTGGCCCTGAGCAGCTTGGCCTTCTCGTCGCGGATCGGGTCGGCGTCGAACGCCGCCGGCGGCTCCATCGCGACCAGCGAGAACACCTGGAGCAGGTGGTTCTGGACGATGTCGCGGACGACGCCCGTCTCCTCGTAGAACGCCGCCCGGTGCTCGACGCCGATCGACTCGCCCACCGTGATCTGGACGTGGTCGACGTGCGTGTTGTTCCACACGGGCTCGAAGATGGCGTTCGCGAACCGGAAGGCGAAGATGTTCTGGACCGTCTCCTTCCCGAGGTAGTGGTCGATCCGGTAGATCTGGTTCTCCCGGAACGACCTGTGGACGACGTCTGCGAGCTCCCTGGCCGATACGAGATCGTGGCCGAACGGCTTCTCGATCACGACCCGGGCGACCCCGGGCGGGCGGTTGAGCCGCGTCGCCCCCATCGCCTGCACGATCACCGGGAAGAAGCTGGCCGGGGTCGAGAGGTAGTAGACGCGGTTCCCGCCGGTGCCGTGGCCGGCGTCGATGGCCTCGAGCCGGTCGCCCAGGACCCGGAAGCCCTCCTCGTCGAACGAGCCCGACTGGTAGTGCAGGAGCTGGGCGAACGCCTGCCAAAGGTGGTCGTCGACCGGCGTCCGGGAGAACTTCTCGACGGCCGCGCGGGCGAACTCCCGGAACGACTCGTTGTCCATGTCCGAGCGGGCGTAGCCGATCACCGCGAACCGGTTCGGCAGCAGGCCGCGGACGGCCAGGTTGTAGATCGCCGGAAGGAGCTTCCGCTGGGAGAGATCCCCGGAGGCGCCATAGATGACGAAGACGGTGGGGACGGACGCGCCGCCGACCCGCAGCCCCGCTCGCAGCGGGTTCGGGGCCGGCCGCTTGGCCGTCGTCGCCATCAGGCGGCGTGCTGCGCGTCGAGGCTCTGGCGGATCGTCCCGATCAGCGAATCGAACGAGTCCGAGAACGACGACACGCCGTCCACCTCCAGCTTGTGGGTCACCGCGTCGAGCGAGACGCCGGCGTCCGCCAGCGCGGCGGTCGTGGCGTGCGCCTCCTCGACGTCCGCATCCACGGTGCGTGCGACCGTGCCGTGGTCCATGAACGCGGCGATGGTGGCCTCGGGCATCGTGTTCACGCAGTCCGGGCCGATCAGCTCGTCGACGTAGAGCACGTCGGAGTACTCCGGGTTCTTCGTGCCCGTCGAGGCCCACAGCGTCCGCTGGACGGTCGCCCCCTCGGCGGCGAGCCGCTGCCAGCGGTCCGACGCCACGATCTCGCCGAAGCGCTGATAGGCGAGCTTCGCGTTGGCGACGGCCGCTTTCCCGCGGAGCGGCGAGCCCTCCGGGAGCTGGGCGTCGACCGCCGTGTCGACCCGCGAGACGAAGAAGCTCGCGACCGAGTGCACGTCGGAGATCGGCTGATGGGCGGCCAGGCGCCGCTCGAGGCCCTTGATGTAGGCCATGTGGATCGCCTCGTACTGGGCCAGCGAGAAGAGCAGCGTGACGTTGATGTTGATGCCGGCGGCGATGCTCCCCTCGATCGCCGGCACACCCTCGGCCGTGCCCGGGATCTTGATGTAGACGTTGGGGCGCCCGATGCGGCCGAAGAAGTCGGGCGCGGCGGCAATCGACGCGGCCGTGTCGTTCGCCATCTTCGGCGGCAGCTCGAACGACACGAAGCCGTCCAGGTGGCCGGAGCCGTCGTAGACGGGCCGGATCTGGTCGGCGGCCTCGCGCACGTCCTCGATCGCGAGCTCGAAGAAGACGTCCTCGGCCGACGCCGACGTCCCCGCCAGCGAGGCGATCGTGTCGTCGTAGTCGTCGCTGTCGGCGATCGCCTTCTGGAAGATCGTCGGGTTGGACGTGACGCCGACGACGCCGTCGTCGACCATGTGCTTGAACTCCCCGGACTTGAGCCAGCCCCGGCGGATGTTGTCGAGCCACGGGCTCGTGCCCGCGGCGGCGAGGTCGTGAAGCTTGGTCATGACTCGGATTCTCCTCTCTGCCCTCCGGAGGGTATCGATGACGCCTGGAGCACGCGCTCGACCTCGTCGGCCACCCGCTCGGGCGTGAAGCCGAGGTTCTGAAGCGCGGTTGTCCCCGGCGCCGACGCGCCGAAGCGGTCGAGGCCGACGATCGCGCCGTGGAGCCCGACATAGCGCTCCCAGCCGAGGCTCGCGGCCGCCTCGACGCTGACGCGGGCCTCGATCTCGGGCGGCAGCACCTCGCGCCGGTAGGCCTCGGACTGCTCCTCGAAGAGCTCCCACGACGGCAGCGAGACGACGCGGCTCGAGATGCCGCGGTCGCGCAGGAGACCGCGAGCGGCCAGAGCCAGGTGCACCTCGGACCCGGTGCCGATCAGGATGGCGTCCGGCTCGGGGTCACCCTCCAGCACGTAGCCGCCCCGGGCCGCGTCGGCCACGGGATGGCGCTCGGGGTCGAGCACGGGAAGCGCCTGGCGCGAGAGGACGAGCGCGGTCGGGAGGTCGCGGGCCAGCGCGACCCTCCAGCCGGCGATCGTCTCGTTGGCGTCGGCGGGCCGGAAGACGCAGATCTCGGGCGTCGCGCGCAGCGTGGCGAGCTGCTCGACCGGCTGATGGGTGGGGCCGTCCTCGCCGAGCCCGACCGAGTCGTGCGTGTAGATCCAGATGACCGGGAGCCGCGAGAGCGCCGAGAGCCGCACGGCCGGCTTCGCGTAGTCGAGGAAGTTGAAGAACGTTGCCGCGTACGGCCGCAGGCCGGAGGCCGACAGGCCGTTCGAGATCGCGCTCATCCCGTGCTCGCGGACGCCGAAGCGCAGATAGCGGCCGGCGTAGGCGCCTGGCTGGAAGTCCTCCCAACCATCGGGCTTGGTGTTGTTGGACGGGGTGAGGTCGGCCGAGCCGCCGATGAGCTGCGGCACCTGCGAGGCGATCTGGGCGATCACCTTGCCGGAGGCGGCCCGCGTCGCCATGGGCTTCTCGTCGCCGTCGAACGGCTCGATGACGAGCTCCGGGATGTCGCCCGACTCGATCCGCCCGAGCTCGGCCGCGAGCGGCAGCTCGGAGGCGGGCCCCCGCCCCAACGCCACCCGGGCGGCGCCCGGGGAGCGCGCCACCCCGGATCGGGGCCCGGCCGGGGCCGGGGGGGAAACAAAACC
>JAICKX010000032.1 GCA_025927685.1 Thermoleophilia bacterium
GAGCGGCCGTGTGGCCCGGTGCAGCTCCGCGGCGAGCTCCGGCCGAAGCGAGCTGGAGTGTGCGACCACCATCTCCGCGCCGCACGCCTCCGCCCTGGCGGCGAGGTCGCGCCGGTCGCCGGGGCGGAAGATGAGGCCCGTCGCGACGTCCGGATCGAGCTCCCGGACGGCGGCGACGGCCTCCGGCAGGAACGACGTCACGACGAGCCCGGCGGGCCGTGGGTCGAGCACCGCCAGCACGTCCGCCTCGTAGCCGGCCTCCTTGAGCTCGACGTCCAGCGCCGCGCGGCCCTCGGCGAGCTCCACCAGCTCGTCCAGCTCGACGATGTCGCGAGGCGGTCGGGCGCCGAGCGGGTCATGGTGGAGCACGAGCCTCCCGCCGGCCGTCCGGCGCACGTCCGTCTCGATCATGTCGGCACCCATCCGGATCGCCGCCGCGAACGCCGGCATGGTGTTCTCGGGATGGCGGCGGCTGGCCCCGCGATGGGCGCAGATCGCCGGGCGGGCGGCCCTCACCGCCGCAGCACCCGCTCGACCTCGGCGCGCACCCGCTCGTCGTCGAGGCCGCGCAGCGCCACCGTCGTCCGGCCGCGGAGGATGTCGTCCACGGTCGCCGCCCACTCCCGGTCGCGGCCGTAGACGGCCTGCGCCCAGATGTCGGGGCCGTCCGGATGGATCCGGCCCAGGAGCGCCGGGTCGCCGCCGGCGGCGGCCACGACCTCCGCCGCGCGGGTGCCGTAGTGGCGGGCCAGATGGGCGCGGACGTCGACCGGAAGGTCGGGGCTCGCCTCAGCCAGCGACCGCTCGACCGCTGCGAGCCGGCCGGCGCCCGGGAGCGGGACCGGCCGGCGCGGCACCGAGCCGCCGCCGAGCGGCGCGAGCGCCAGTCGCGCCGCCCGGGCGCCGATGAGGCGCCACGTGGTGAGCTTGCCGCCCGCAACCGACACCATGCCGCCGCGGCCGCGATTGACGACGGTCTCGCGCCGGGCGCGGATCGTGCTCGAGCCCGCGGCCGGGAGGACGCGCACCCCGGCGAACCGCGAGCGCACGAGCGCCGGGTCGAGCACGTCGGCGGCGAGCGAGCGGCCCGCCTCGGCCAGGATCTGCGCGACGTCGGCGTCGCTGGCGGCGACGGCCGCCGGATCGCCGTCGTAGGGCTCGTCCGTCGTCCCCAGCAGGAGCATCCCTTCCCACGGGATGGCGAAGGAGACGCGGCCGCCCGGGAGGGGCGTGGTGACGGCCGCCGTCCACCCGGCGCCGCCCGTCAGGACGGCGTGGGCGCCCTTCGACAGCAGGACGCTCGTCCCGGCGGCGGGGTCCTCGAGCCGGCGGACGGCGTCGACCCACGGCCCCGACGCGTTCACGACCGCCCGCGCAGCCACGCTCACGGCAGCGCCCCCCAGCCGATCCCGCACCTCGGCTCCGGACACCGCGCCGCCCTGCATGCGAAGCGCGACCGCCTCGGCGTGGGGTACGACCGTCGCGCCCGCGTCGGCGGCGCCCGCCAGCGCCGAGAGCGCCAGGCGGGCGTCGTGGGTCTGGTGGTCGTGATAGAGCACCGTCCCGCGCAGCCCGCCGGTCAGGAGCGGCGGGACGCGCCGGCGGGCCGCGGCCAGCGAGATGCGGCCGTTTCGGCCGTCGGCGAAGCGGGCCAGCGCGCCGTAGAGGAAGACGCCGGCGCGCACCTGCCAGAGCGCCGTCGGCGACTCCGGCCCGACGGGCACGACGAACTCCAGCGGCCGGACGAGGTGCGGAGCGACCGTGCGGGCGTGGATGCGGCGTTCGTGGTGAGCCTCGCGCACCAGGCCGATGTCGCCCATCGCCAGGTACCGCAGCCCGCCGTGCATGAGCTTGGACGACGCCGACGAGGTCGCGCCCGCAACGTCGCCGCGGTCGACGATCGCGACGCGGGCACCCGCAAGGCTCGCGCACCACGCCGTCGCCGAACCGATCGCGCCCGCCCCGATCACGAGGAGGTCGAAGCTCGTGCTCGCCAGCCGCTCGAGCTGCTCGTCCCGCCCTCCTCGCACTCTCAACCGCGCGACGACCTTGGCACCGGCAAGGGCACCGCGAACTCGACGCTCGTGCCGGCCGCCTTCTCGGAGCGAATGTCGAGCCGGCCGCCGGCGAGGTTCACGCGCTCGCGCATCGCATCGAGCCCCACGTGCATGCGCATCCGGCGCCGGTCGAGCGCGCGCTCGATGTCGAATCCGCGCCCGTCGTCGCGCACCCACCCGGTCAGGCTGCCGTTGCGCTCGTGCAGGGCGATCGCGACCTTGGACGCCTGCGCGTGCTTGCGCACGTTCGAGAGCGCCTCCTGGACGGTGCGGTAGACGAGGTCCTCGATCGCGAACGGGTAGCGGTCGACGGTGGCGTGCAGGTCGACCTCGAAGCCGCCCTCGCGGGCCGCCTCGTCCGCCAGGTCGCGGACGGCGATGCGGAGGCCGTGAGCCTCGAGCAGGGGAGGCCGGAGCTCGAACGTCATCCGCCGGGTTCGCTCCACGGCGGTCACGAGCGTCCGCCGCAGCGTGCCGAGGGTCTCGAGCGCGCGCTCGGTGTCCCCCGCGCCGATCGCCCGCGGCACGCGGTCGAGCGTGAAGAGCGCCGCGGTCATGACCTGGATCGTGTCGTCGTGAAGCTCGGTCGCGATCCGGGCCCGCTCGGCCTCCTCGGCTCGCAGCATCTCGGCCAGCACGCGCCCCCGCCGCGTCTCGCTCTCGCGCAGCGCTTCCTCGGCGAGCCGCCGGGCCGTGATGTCGATGATGACGCCGTGGATGGCGGCCGGGCGGCCGGCGTCGTCGGTCACGAGGTGCGCGCGCTCGTTGAACCACATCACGCGTCCGTCCGCGGTCAGCATCCGGTACTCGATGTCGATCCGCCCGGTCTGCGTCACCCGGTCGTAGCTGGCCTGCACGCGGTCGCGGTCGTCGTCGTGCACGCGCGAGATCCAGAACCCGGGCCTGTGCCACTCCTCCACGGTGTAGCCGAGCAGCGAGCGGATCTGGGGACTCGTGTAGACGGGGGTGCGGTCGACGGCGTCGACGTAGGTGATGGCCGGGATCTGCTCGACGACGGAGCGCAGGCGGGCCTCGGTCTCGCGCAGGTCGTCGAGGATCGCGTCGCGCGACACGGCGGCGGCGGCAAGCGGCGCGAGCCGCGAGGCGCTGGCGAGCTCGCGTCCGCCGAGCCGGAGGGCGGGGTCGCGGAAGAACGCCTCGAGCGCCCACTTTCCGCCGGGCCGGTCGAAGACCGGGATCGTCAGCTCCGAGGCGGCGCCGATCCGGCGCAGGAACTCGCGCACGCCCGGGATCTCGTCCGGCGCGTCGCGGTAGATGACGGGCTCGTTGTGGCCGGGGGTGTACGGCGCCAGGTCGAGGCCGTAGTCGGCGAGCGGGATCGCCTCCCCGGTGGCCTGCACCTCAGGATGGTCGATGCCGCCGGCGGCGCGCTCGATGGTGAGCGTCCCGGCGGTCTCGTCCCACGAGCAGAACGTGACGTGGTCCGCCCCCAACGACTGGCGGGCGTGCTCGAGGAGCGCGTCGAGCAGCGCCAGATCTTCGCCCCCGCGCGGCATGGCAGGGCGATCGTAGTACGCTTGCCGGCATGAGCGACGCCCGGGCCGAGGTGGAGACGGCGGGCCGTTCGGGCATGACGCGCGACGAGCTGGCGCAGCGGCTCGCCGACCTTGGCGCCCTCCATTCGCCGAGCGGGGTCGAGGAAGCGGTCGACGCCTACCTCGTCGAGCAGCTCTCGGCGGCCGGCGAACCGCGCACCGACACGGCCGGCAACATCGTCCTTCGGATCGAGGGCCGTGAGCCGGGGCCGGTGCGGGCCGTCCTGGCCCACAAGGACGAGATCGGGGCGATGGTGAAGCGCGTCGAGGAGCGCGGCCGCCTTCGGGTCGGCAAGCTCGGCGGCTCCTTCCCGTGGGTGTGGGGCGAGGGCCCGGTCGACGTCCTCGGCCGCCACGCGACCGTCCCGGGCATCCTCTCCTTCGGCGCCCGCCACGTCTCGAAGGAGTCGCCGCACCGCGAGCAGCAGGAGTCGACCGGCGTGCGCTGGCAGGACGCCTGGGTGGAGACGAAGCTCGACGACGGCGCGCTGGACGCCGCCGGGATCCGGCCCGGCACACGGCTCGTCCCGGCCGCCGCCCGCAAGGCGCCGGTCAGGCTCGGCGCCGATGGCGAGTACGTGGCCGCGTACGCGATCGACGACAAGGGCGCGGTCGCCGGCCTGCTCGCGCTCGCCGAGCGGCTGCGGTCGCCGCGGCACACGACCGAGCTCGTGTTCACCGCCCGCGAGGAGATCGGCTGCCACGGCGCGCTCTGGTATGCCCGCCACACCGACGCCGAGGCGGTCGTGGCGTTCGAGGTGACGCCGGTGGCGGACGAGTACGGCGTCGATCCGGGGCCCGACCCGGTGCTCGTCGTGGGCGACGCCAGCGGCCCGCTCGACGACGTGCTGGGCGCCGAGCTGGACGACGCCGCGACCGCCGCCGGCGTTCGCATGCGCCACGCCTCGCTCGCGGGCTTCGGCTCGGACGCCTCCAAGATCCTGTCCTCGGGCCTCGTCCCGCGCGCCGCCTGCCTGGCGTTCGCGACCGAGAACACGCACGGGTTCGAGATCGCCCACCTCGACGGCATCGCGGCCTGCGCCCGGGTTCTCGAGACCTGGCTGAGCTAGACTGGCCGTCCCGGCGGAGTAGCTCAGTCGGTTAGAGCAGCGGAATCATAATCCGCGTGTCGGGGGTTCGAGTCCCTCCTCCGCTATCCGCTTCGTAGACCCGAGATCAGGCCATCGTGGCCCGCCATTCCAGGGTCAGGTGGGAGCGAAAAGCGGGAACGCCGTCAGTCCCGGCGATTCCGTCTACTGCGGGCGGGCCGCGCAGGTGCGCTGTGCCAGTGCACGCGGACCGGCGGATCGGCCGGCTGCTGGATCTGGGGCACCCACATGCCGCGACGGCGTTGGTTTTGCCGGCTTCGAGCGTGGTTCATACCGCTACCTTGTCCGGGTCGACGATGACGTATCCCGCTCGGACATCCCGGAGCCGGTCTCGCGGGTGGACGTGGCCGGGGTGCAGGATGGATCGGCCGGGGCCGACGAGTGCAGCGTCGTCGTCTCGCAGGCGCACCCAGTTGTGGCAGCCGGGATCGCCGCACTGGCAATGCAGGATGATCGGTTCTCGCATCGCAGGTCGAGGGTGTCCGGGGCGGCGGCGGTCACCCGCCCGCCCCGGACGTCGTCTGTGCATGCCGCCGCCGCTACGCCTCGATCGCCTTGGAGCGGTTGATGTCGATCCGCTTGGGCTTGGCTTCTTCCGGCTTGGGCAGCATGACGGTGAGCACGCCGTCCTCGTAGTCGGCCTGGATGTTGGCGCCGTCGACGCCCTGGGGGAGGGTGAAGGAGCGGACGAAGCGACCCTGCCACCGCTCGCTCCGATAGCGTCGGGTTGCGCCGTTGCCGGGCGCCCGCTCGCCGGTCACGACGAGCTGGCCGTCGACGGCCTCGGCCGAGAGGTCATCGAGCTTGCAGCCGGGGACGTCGAGCTGGATCACGACCCGCTGCTCGTCCTCCCAGATGTCGACCGGCGGCAGGAACCCGCGGTTCCCGCCGGGAGCCGCGCGCAGTCCGAACATGCGCTCGAAGCCGTCGGTCATCGCGTCGAGCTCGGCCAGGAGCGGATCGCGCCGAGTCATGCTGGTGGTCATCTCAGGTTCCTCCTCTCGTCATTGGTCGATGCTTCATCTGTGGAGGTAACCAGAAGATGCGTGGTGTCAACCGTGTCTGTGACCGCCGCGATCTTGGTGCGTGCGCGAGCCTCGATCTTGCGGACGCGCTCGCCCGAGAGTCCCAGTTTGCGGCCGATCGACCGCAGCGAGTCCCCGTCCGCCCGGGCGGCGACGACGCTGCGCTCCTGCTCGGTCAGGCGCAGGAGAAGCGGCGCGGTCTGGACGCCGGCCACGTGGTCGATCACGGCTTCGAAGGCATCCTCGGCGAGCGGGTCGGCGACGAGGTCCATCCCGGCGTCTCCGACCTCTGCTCGCTCGGCCCGCACAACGTCGCCCACCCGGTCGACGCCCCAGCCGAGCGTGTCGGCAAGCTGCTGAAGGCTCGGCTCCGACCCGGTGGCCTGTGCGAGTCGCTCGCGCGCCTGCTTCAGCTCGTGCAGATCCCACAGAGCATGCGTCGGAAGCCGAAACGGTCGCGCGCGCTCGGCGACGGCCTGCTGAAGCGCCTGCCGGGCCCACAGTTTCGCCCAGGCCAAGAACGGCCCTCTGGACGGGTCGAAACCTGTCGTTGCACGCAGAACGCCCAGCACGGCGTCCTGGGTCAGATCGTCGGCGTCGACGCCCCGGCCCGCGTAGCTCCGTGCCCACCGCCGCAGCACGGGGAGGAGCCGCCGGACGAGCTCCGCCCGGGCCTCCGCCTCGTCCAAGGCCCGCACCGCGAGCTGGTCGAGGTCGTCGGTCAGGGCCCCACTTCGGGACTCGAACATCGTCGTTCTCTGCTCCGAACCCGTCACCGCTTGCAATCTCCCGGCGCTGCACCTACCGCGTCATCGTGACGAACGACCGCGCGCACCATTTTCCTCCCCCGGCCCTTCCACGACCGACACTGTCCTCACGGACATCACGGCGGCGGACGTCCCGGCACTGGCCCGCGACGTTGCGAACGGGCCCGATCCGGCGGGTGGTCGGGCGCCGCCGGGTAGGCCATGAGGAAGGCGCCGCCGCGCTCGACCACGTGCGGCGCCCACAGCATCTGGGTCGTCTCTGCCCACGGCGGCAGCTCCGGCAGCGCCTCGCCGAGATACTCCCAGGCGACCAGGTCACGCGAGCGGGCGACCTGGATGTTCACGACCGGCCGCTCGCCCAGGCCCTGCGTCGCATAGCCGTACCACCAGCCGTCGGCGGTCAGGCCGGAGAACTCCGATACCCCAATGCGGGGAGGGCGGCGACGGCGACGAACACTAGAGTCTGACGCGTGGCGCTGCAGGAGCGATCCTCCCGCGTCGAGCGTGCCGTCGCGGCTGTGAGCGACTGGGCGGCGGCAGGGTGGTGGGGCCGGATCGGCCTGACCGCCATGATCGGAGCCGTCTACTTCGCCGCGGCGAAATTCGGCCTCTCGCTGGCGTTCGAGACCAAGCAGGTGACGGCCGTCTGGCCGCCGACGGGGATCGCGCTGGCCGCGTTGCTGCTCTTCGGCTGGCGGATCTGGCCGGGTGTCTTGGCCGGCGCGCTCGTCGCGAACGCGACCACGAGCGAGGCGGCCCTGACGGCGCTCGGAATCGCCGTCGGAAACACGGCGACGGCGCTGATCGGCTGGTACCTGCTGCGCCGGGTCGTCGACTTCGACGAGCGGCTCCGCAGGCCACGCGACGCAGGTGTGCTCGTCGCGGTGGCGGCGGTGACGCCGCTCGTGAGCGCGACGAACGGTGTCGTGACGCTCGCCGGGCACGGTGTCGTCTCGTGGGCGTCGTTCTGGGATGTCTGGCGGACGTGGTGGGTCGGCGATGCTCTGGGGATCCTCCTCGTCTGCCCGGTGGTGCTCACGTGGGCGCGCGGGATGCGCGTCAGGACGCCGCCGGCGAAGCTGGTCGAGCTCATCGTGCTCGGGACCTCGTGTCTGGGCGTGAGCCTGGTCGCCCTCTCCGGCGTGCTGTTCGGGCCGGGCTCGCAGTACCAGCTCCAGTACGCGGTGTTCCCGTTCATCATCTGGACCGCGCTTCGGTGGGGGCCGCGCGAGACCGCGACGCTCGTGCTCGCGGTCTCGGCCGTCGCCGCCTGGGGAGTGACGCACCATCGCGGCCCCTTCGCCGGCGGCTCGGTCGACGAGAGCCTCGTCCTGCTCGACCTCTTCATGGCCACCGCCGGTCTCACCGGCCTGGCGCTCGGCGCCGCCACGGCCGAGCGCCGCCACGTGCAGACGCGGCTCGAGGACTCCGAGCGGCGGCGACAGTCGCTCGTCGCCGCGATCCTGCACGCGGAGGAGGAGGCCCGGCAACGGGTCGCGGTCGAGCTCCACGACGACACCATCCAGGCGCTGATCGCCGCGCTTGTCGACCTCGACAGCTGCGCGGTCGCCCTCGAAGGTCACAGCGGCGGCCGGGTGCGTGACCGGATCGGCCGCGTGCGCGGGACGCTCACCGACGCCGTCAACCGGCTGCGCCGGCTCACGTTCGAGCTTCGCCCGCCGGTGCTCGAGGCCCAGGGTGTGGGGGTGGCAGTCGACCAGATGCTCGACGCGCTCGCCGAGGATCTCCACATCGAGATCGAACGGCGCATCCATGTGCGCCGCTACGCGCCCGAGATCGAGATCCTCGCCTTCCGCACCACGCGGGAGCTGCTCGCGAACGTGCGAAAGCACGCCTTCGCCACGCGCCTCGAGATCGAGCTCGTCGAGCTCGACCGTGTCATCCACGGAACCGTGAGCGACAACGGACGCGGGTTCGACGTCCCCGCCGCCTTCGACCGCACGAAGGCCCGCTACAACCTCGGCCTCGACGCCACCATCGAGCGGCTTCGCGTCCTGGGCGGCACGCTCGACTTCGACTCGGGCGAAGCCGGCACCACGGCGGTGTTCACCGTCCCCGTTCACCGCGCGACGGACACTCGTCCGCACCTGCCCCCGCAGCCGGCGCGGCCCGCGGCAGAGAGCGATCTCGCCAAGCCTCTGGCAGCCGCGGCTCTGCACGCTCGCCCCGGCGACGAGCGTGCAGGCCGAGTCCCGGACTAGGCCGTGACCCTCAGGTACGACCAGGCCGTGGTGTTGCCGGCGTTGGCCGTGTCGGCCGCGAAGTGCGCCTGGAGGCGGAACTGCTGTCCGATGATCGTCCGGTCGCCGTAGCCCAGGACGACACGCTTCCGGCTGTGCCGGTTCAGCTTGACCTGCACGTGCCCGACGACGACCCACCCCGACCTGGAGTGGAACGCGAGCGTCAGCCGAACCCTGTCACCGGCGTGGCCGGGAGCCACCGAGACGGTGAACGGCGGGCAGCCGACGCCGCGCGTCGCGCAGCTCGAGCTGTAGTGGTAGAGCCGGTAGGCTCCGCTCTTCCCGTAGAACCCGGACAGGGTGCCGGCGATCCTCACCCGCACCGCGACCGTGATCTTCGGGCTGGCGGCTGCGCCGTAGACGTCGTCGCCCGCGTAGACGGCGTCGAACGTCGCGTTCTTGCGGGGACGGATCGTGATTGCGGCGTTGCCGTCGGCGCCGACCGCCGCCGAGCGGATGAGCGTCCGCGTGCCGTCTGCCGGCGTCCGGTAGAACGCCACCACGGCGTCCGCGCCGTGCTTCGCGAGGTGGGCCGTCAAGGTGACGGGGCGGCGATAGCCGCTCTTCGCCGTCGACGACCTGAGCCCGAGCGCCGTCGCGATGCGATGCACGGTCAGGACGTCCGACGTGGTGGTCGACCCGCTGCGCAGCGCGTCGCCGTCGAAGGTGGCGGTGTAGGTGTAGTGCCCGTGCGCAGGCGGCGTGTCGACGAAGCTGAAGCCGCCCTGATCGGACGTCGTCGTCACGTCTCCGACGACGGTCTGCGTGCCGTCGGGATTCGCGCGTGTGACGTGGACGGTGAGACCGTTCGCCGACGAGCTGTCCGAGAAGGTTACGAACCCGAACAGGCTCGCCCGGTCGCCGACCGTGATGGCGGTCCCGCCCGAGATCGAGAGCGAGATCGACGACGTCACCGTGGCGGTGCCGTTCTCGGCGTAGGCGGCGGTCGTGCCGGCGGCGGCGCATGCCGCCAACGCGACGACGAGGGCGGCGGCGAGGCCGATGCGGTGTGCGGTGCGGGTCATGCGGTCCTCCTTGGGAGACTGGCTCCGACGGTAGGTGGGCCGAGGCAGGCGTCGCATCGGGGATCTCCCTCGGCGTTACGGCTCGTTCGAGCGGTTCGCGCGGCTACCGCGCGGGCATACAGCGTCCATGGCGGCCGACGCGACAGCCGGCGAGCTCAGCGATCTGTCGTTCCGCGACTACGTCGGTGTGATCTATCGCGGCATCCGGCGCGGGCTCGCCGACAACGTCACGAACCTGGCCGCGGCGGTCGCGTACTACGCCTTCCTGGCCATCCCGTCCGCCATGCTCGTCGCGGTCGGAGCGTTCAGCCTGTTCGCGGGCCCGAGCGCGATCAGCACGATCCTGGACCACCTCTCGACGGTGATGCCGAAGAGCGCGGTCAGCCTGCTGGGCGAGAGCCTCACGCGGACGACCCAGAGCGGGAACGGCGGCCTGGTCATGGTCGTCGTCGGGCTGGTGCTCGCGCTCTGGACCCTGTCCGGGGCGATGCAGACGGTGATGTGGGCGCTGAACGCGGCCTACGAGCGCGACGAGACCCGCGGGTTCGTGAAGCGGCGGCTCATCGCCGTTGCGCTCATCGTCTGCGCCGTCCTCGCCGTCGCGCTCGTCGTCGTCCTCCTCATCCTCGGCCCGCACGTGAGCACGTGGGTCGGAGACGCGACCGGCAACACGACGGTCGTCAAGTGGGTGTGGTGGACGGCGCAGTGGCCGATCCTCCTCTTCGGGCTCCTCACGATGTTCGCGGTCGTGCTGTACCTGGCGCCCAACGTCGTGCCGCCGAAATGGCAGCTCATCACGCCGGGTGCGCTCTTCGCCGTCGCGGTATGGCTGATCGCCTCGGGCCTCTTCGCCGTCTACACCAGCAACTTCGCCTCCTACAACAAGGCGTGGGGCAGCCTCGCCGCCGTGATCATCATGCTCACGTGGCTGTGGATCTCGGCGCTGGCGCTGCTCGTGGGCGGTGAGATCAACGCGGAGCTCCAGCGCTGCCGCGCGATCTCCGGTGGCCCGGCGGGCGAGGAGTAGCCGGCAATGCCGGACGAACGTCCCCAGGGGATCGTGCTGCGGCGCGACCGTGACCTCGATGGTCGGGGCTGGCAGATCTGGGTCCGCCGCGGCCTCATGCTCATCCCGCTGGCGATCGTCGTCGCCGCCCTCCTCAACCTGTTCGGCCAGGTGCCCGTCACCTCGACGTCCGCATCGACGGTGGCGACGCTCAGCGTCCACGCCCCCGACCACCTGCGCGGCGGCCTCCTGTTCGAAGGCCGGTTCGACATCCACGCTCGGGCCGACATCGCGGACGCCCGTCTCGAGCTCGACGAGGGCTGGCTCGAGGGGATGAGCATCAACACGATCGAGCCGTCACCGGCCTCGGAGACAAGCCGCGACGGCAGGCTCCAGCTCGACCTGGGCCACATCGCGGCCGGCGAGACGTACCGGCTCTACATGCAGTTCCAGGTCCTGCCGACCAACGTGGGCAGCCGCAGCGCGGACGTCACGCTGTGGGACGGCAGCACACGGATCCTGTCCCTCGACCGCACGATCACGGTGGTTCCGTAGTGGACATCGTCCTTCGCGGCATCGTGCTCTTCATCTTCGTCTCGTTCATCATGCGGATCGTGGGACGGCGCGAGCTCTCGTCGATGGGGGCCATCGACCTCGTGCTCCTGATCGTGCTCGGCGATTCCATCCAGCAGGGGCTGACCCAGGACGACTACTCGGTGACGGGGGCGATGATCGCGGTCAGCACCATCGCGCTCATGCAGGTGAGCCTGTCGTTCCTGAGCTACCGAGTCCGCCGCCTGCGGCCGGTGCTCGAGGGCGAGCCGATCGTCATCGTGCAGGACGGGCGGGTGATCGAGAAGAACCTGCGCCGCGATCGCATCACCGTGGACGAGGTGCTCGAGGAGGCCCGCCAGCAGCAGATCGGGTCGCTCGACGACGTCGCCTGGGCGGTCCTCGAGGCCAACGGCCAGATCAGCTTCCTTCCCAAGTAGCCGGGAGCGACCCGTCCGCGTGCAGGCGGGCGCCGGCGACACGCTCGAGATACTCGAGGGCGAGCTCGGCGTTCCCCTCGTCCACGGACGCGCACGCCGCGACGAGCACCGTGACCTGGTGACCCGCCTCGCGGGCGTCGATCGCCGTCTGCGCGACGCACATCTCGGTCGCCGTGCCCGCCAGGAGCACCCGCCTCGTCCCGCGCTCCTCGAGCAGGAGGTCGAGCGGCGTGTGGTCGAACGCCGAGTAGCGCGGCTTGGTGAGGAAGGCGTCGCCGCCCTGCGGGGCGACGGCGTCGAGCAGCTCGGGCTGCGGCGCCCGGCGGCGCGCCTCCGCGAGTACCGCGTCGCGGTCGCCCGCCCAGGTCCCGAAGTCGTCGTTGGCGTAGACCACCGGGATCGTGGTCGCGCGGGCGGCGGCGATCGCGTCCGTGAGCGCGGGAAGCGCACGCCGGAACGCGTCGAAGAGCTCGGCCCCGTCGTCGTGGCCGAAGTCGGCCAGGACGTCGACCAGGACGAGCGCATCCGAGGGGCGGGAGACGGCCGGCGACACGCGGTCGCGGTACCCGGCGCGGTCGAGCCCCAACCGCGGGCGGGTGTTTCCTCTCGCCGCCGGTCCGGTACTAGCCGGGGATGAACATCGTGGTCACCGGAGCCACCGGCAACGTTGGCACGAGCGTCGTGCGCTCGTTGTGCGGCGATCCCGGCATTGAGCGCGTCGTCGGGATCGCGCGCCGGCCCGGCGGATTCGAGCTCGACAAGCTCGACTGGGCGCGGGCCGACATCCGCTCGGACGATCTGGCCGCGCTCTTCGCCGGGTCCGACGCCGTCGTGCACCTGGCATGGCTGATCCAGCCCTCGCACCGCCCGGATGTGCTGGCGTCCGTGAACGTCGCCGGCACGCGCCGCGTGCTGGAGGCTGTCCGGACCGCTCGCGTGCCGGCCCTCGTCCATGCCTCGTCGGTGGGCGCCTACGCTCCCGGCCCCAAGACCGAGCGGGTCGGCGAGGAGTGGCCCGCCACGGGGATCTCCACGTCCTCGTACTCGGTCCACAAGGCGACGGTCGAGGGGATGCTGGACGAGTTCGAGCACGCCTCGCCGGAAACCCGTGTCGTGCGCCTGCGCCCGGCGCTCATCTTCAAGCGGGCGGCGGGCGCCGAGATCCGCCGCTACTTCCTCGGGCCGATCGTCCCGGCCGGCGCCGCGCATCCGCGCTGGATCCCGGTCGTCCCCGATCTCGCGCGGCTGCGCTTCCAGGTGGTGCACACGGACGACGTCGCCGAGGCGTATCGGCTGGCGGTGACGCAGGACGCTCGTGGCGCATACAACGTCGCAGCCGAGCCCGAGCTCGACCCGGCCGCGCTTGCCGAGCTCCTGGACGCCCGCCGGGTGGCTGTCCCGCGACGGCTCGTCCGGGGTGCGCTCTGGTCGACCTGGCGGGCCCGTCTCCAGCCGACATCCGAGGGCTGGCTCGACATGGCGCTGTCCGTCCCGCTCATGTCCACCGAGCGGATCTCGAGCGAGCTCGGCTGGGCCCCTCGGCACGACGCGGGCGCAACCCTGCTCGAGCTCATGGACGGGGTCCGCCGCCGTGAGGCGACCCCCACCGCAGCGCTTGCCGGCGGCCGTTGACGGAGCTACGACACGTTTGTGACATTCGCCGGTTGACAGCGAACGCCTGCGCCCGTACTCAGGAGGTGTAAACGAGTGGAGAAGGGCGGGCAGTGCGGTGGGCAGACCCATCTTGATCACGGGCATGGCGCGGTCCGGCGGCAGCTGGGTCTCGCACATGCTCGCGGGCAGCGGCGAGGTCGTCCATATCAACGAGCCGTTCAACCGCCGCCATCCGCCCGGCCTCACGCCGGGCATCCTGCGCGTCCCCGCCCCCCGCGCCTACCAGTACGTCGGCCCCCACAACGAGTCGGAGCACATCGCCGGCTTCCGCGACATGCTGCGCCTTCGCTACAACGTCGGGGCCGAGCTGCGCGCCAACCGCGGCATCTACGACCTCGCCAAGATGTTGAAGTACGCGACGGCCTTCTCCCATGGTCGCTCGCGCGGATTGCGGCCGTTGATCGACGACCCGTACATGGTGTTTGCCGCCGAGTGGATGGCCGAGCGACTCGACTGCCAGGTCGTGATGCTCGTCCGGCATCCGGCCGGCATCGTCTCGAGCCTCCAGCGCATCGGCACCGGGTGGAGCGACAACCTTCCCGACATCGCCGCCCAGCCGGAGCTCGTACGCGATCTGCTCGCGCCGTTCGCCGAGGAGCTCGAGCGGGCGGCCGCGGAGCCGCTCGACCCGATCGCCCACGGCGCACTGCTCTGGCGCGTGATCCACACCGGCATCCAGCGCCAGGTGGCGCGGAACCCACGCTTCGTCGTCGTGCGCTACGAGGACCTCGCCACCGACCCGCTCACGGAGTTCCGCTCGCTGTACGGCCGCCTCGAGGGACTGTCCTTCAACGCCGCCGCGGAGGAGGCCGTCCGCAGCGGCTGCCTCGCTGGGCCCGCCCAGCGCCAGGTGCCCTGGGGCCGGGTCGGGCTCGGCCGCACCGCGTTCCAGCCGATGCAGAGCCAGGCCAACGCCTGGGCGTGGCGCGACCGGCTCCCGGCCGAGCAGGTGGCCGAGGTGATCGAGCGGACGCGCGACGTGGCCGAGCGCTTCTACACGCCCGCCGAGCTCGAGGGCCCGCCGCCGGGCGTGCCCGGGGCTGTCCCGGCGCCGCGTGCCGCGCTCGCCGGCCGCCGCCGCTGGCGTTCGGCTTGACGAGGCCGGGTTCGGCCCGTACATCCTGAGGGGAAGCTTTCGGGCGGAATCGGGGGGAAACGATGGGGGTCTCGCGCGGTGTCTTCGCGGTCGCTCTGGCCGCACTTCTGACGTTGGGTTCAGCGCCGGGCGCCGGTGCCGGGCCGGTGCATCGGCTCGCGACGGCGGCGACCTCCGATCCGCTGATCGCGGCGGCCGGCGACATCGCCTGCGACCCGTCCTCCTCGAAGTTCCGAAACGGCCAGGGCACCTCGTCCGCGTGCAAGCAGAAGGCGACGAGCGACCTCATCCTGGGGGAGCCCCTCGACGCCGTTCTGACCCTGGGGGACAACCAGTACCAGTGCGGCAGCACCCAGCAATTCCAGAAGTCCTTCGATCCGTCCTGGGGACGGTTCAAGTCGATGATCCATCCCGTGCCGGGAGACAACGAGTACGAGACCGGCGGGAGCGGCTGTTCGTCCTCGGCGGCCGGCTACTTCCAGTACTTCGGCACCGCGGCCGGGAACTCGCGCGGGGACTCGGCGTTCACCCTCGGGACCTGGCGCCTGATCGGGCTCAATGCCGAGTGCAGCCACGCCGGCGGGTGCGGCTCGTCGAGCCCGCAGGCCACGTTCCTGCGCAGCCAGCTCGGCAGCTCCGAGTGCACGATCGTCTACTGGCATCAGCCGTACTACAACGGCACGTCGCATACGTCGTCGAGCTACAGGGCGTTCTGGGACATCCTCTACGCCCAGCACGCCGACATCGTCCTGAACGGCCACCTGCACAACTACGCGCGATTCGCGCCGCAGGATGCGAGCGGCCATGTCGACGCCGCGCAGGGCGTCCGGCAGTTCATCGTCGGCACCGGCGGGAGGAGCCTCTTCTCGCTGGACGGCAGCCAAAACGTCGAGACCACGACGAAGCAGTACGGCATCCTCGAGCTGCGGCTCCACGCGACGAGCTACCACTGGGCCTTCGTGAACACCTCCGGGAAGGTCGTGGACTCCGGCGACGCGGACTGCACCTAGCCGCTCTCGACGTAGGCCGCCGACACGCTCTTCGGCACGACCATGCTCCACGCGTCGATCACGAGCCCGCGCATCTCGTCCTGGTCGATCGCCGCCAGCCGCACGACGACCCAGTTGTAGCGAAGGTCGGACTCGCGCGGCATGAGGAACTTCTCGGGCTCCGTCCCGACGAGCCAGACGCGCTCCTCCTTGGGGAACGCGAACCCCATGAGCGTCTCGTCGCGCGCGAACGAGAGGTAGACGATCCGGCCCACGCGGAACTTGACGCGGCCGCGCACGAATGCCTCCGTCGTGCGCGGCAGCGTCAGGGCCAGGGCCCGCACGTCGGCGAGGCTCACCATGCCGACCCCCAGCGCGGGGTTGTCTACCCCTCCGGCATCTCGGCCGACGGGTCGTTCTGCCACAGGCCGAACTCGTTGCCGTGCGGGTCCGTGCAGGTGCTGAACCAGCCCATGCTCGGGACGGGCATCGCGTCGCTCGACTGGCCGCCGAGCTCGCGGACGCGGGCGGCGCCCGCGTTGATGTCGTCGACGTCGAAGTAGGCGCGCGTGCCCTTCTTGCCGGGCTCCATGTTGGTGATCGCCGCGCCGCTCTGCTCGCCGGTCCGGGTCATGTGGTACTCGGACGGCCCCGGGTAGCTCTCGAACTGCCATCCGAAGAGCGAGCCCCAGAACTCACGGCTCTTCGACGTGTCGTCCGCCGGGATCTCGAAGTGCACGATCTGGCCGGGCATCGTCCCCTCCTGGTCATCGTGGCCGGCGGACGGCGCCGCCGCTCTCGCGATAGAGACGTCCGCGACGGCGAAAAGTCATCGATCGCCGGGCTCGGGCGTGCCCAGCGGGGCCGTCCGTCGGATGCCGCCCTCGGCGCGCGGCCGCAGCTGGACGAGCTCCGAGTGGTCGCGGTCGATCTGGAGCGTGGTGTGGGCGATCCGGAAGCGCTGCTGGACGAGTGCCTCGAGCTCGTGCAGGAGGCGGTCGTGGTCGGCGCCGGGATCGGCGATGACGTGCGCCGAGAGCGCCGGAAAGCCGCTGGTGATCGTCCAGATGTGGAGGTCGTGCACCTCCCTCACGCCGGGATGGTCGGCCATGGCCTGGCCGATCTCGCGCGGGTCGCAGTCGCCCGGCGCGACCTCCATGAGGATCCGGAGGGCCTCGCGGATGAGCCCCCACGACGAGACGAGGACGGCGAGGCCGATCAGCGCCCCGATCACCGGGTCGGCGGCCCTCCACCCGGTGGTGAGCACGACGAGCCCGGACAGGGCGGCGCCGGCGGAGCCGAGCACGTCGGTGGCCGCATGGATGAGCGCGCCGCGGAGGTTCAGGTCGTCGCCCGTCGAGGCCCGCAACATGACGAGCACCGGAATGCCGTTCGCGACGACGCCGACCAGTCCGACGACGAGGACGCCCGCGCCTGCGACGTCCGGCGGGTCGCCGGCGCGGCGGAAGGCCTCGATGAAGATGCCGATGCTGATCACCACCAGGGCGAGCCCGTTCACGAGCGCGGCCAGGATCTCGGCCCGCCGCCAGCCGAACGTCCGCGCTCCGCGCGCCGGCAGGCCCGCCGCCCACGCCGCGGCGAGGGCGAGCGCGATCGCGGCGCCGTCCGACACGTTGTGCACGGCGTCGGCGATGAGCGCCAGGCTGTTGAACCAGATGCCGGTGGCGACCTGGACGACGCCGTAGGCGACCGTCAGCCCGAGCGCGACCGAGAGCGCCCGGGCCGAGCCGGAGCGGTCGCCGGGGTGCGGGTGGGCATGGCCGTGGGACTCTCCGTGGTGGTGCGCGTGCACGACACCGAAGGTATCACCCTCCCCCGGCGGCGACCCCTTCCGGCCCTTTGATCGCGATTTACCCGCGGTGAGTTCGTCGGCAGCTCGGCGAAGGCCTCCGTGCCAAATCGCGCGAAGGCGCACGGATCAGTGCCGGCCCGATCACGTCACCGAGCCGTTTTGAAACACCGGGACCTGGTCCAGGTGTTTCACGCGTCGGACCACCATGGTGCCTGCTTGAGGTCGTCGGGCCGCGTGACCGTCACAGATCGGTGTCGGCTCGATCACGACGGCGAGCCAGAATGAAACAGAGGGACCAGGTCCAGCTGTTTCACGGATGAAACGCGGGGACCAGGTCCCGGTGTTTCACGCGCCGGACGACCGGGCCCGCCCCGTCCGGGGCCAGGCGGCCCGAAGGGGTACCTGGTCGACCCGCTGGGCCGACTACCCCGCGGTGAGCTCGGCGGTCGCCTCGGCGAAGACCTCTGTGTGGCGGTCGACGTCGGCCTCGGTGGTCGCCGGGCTCATGAGCGCCATGTTGTGGAACGGCGTCATGAGGACGCCGCGGTTCAGCGCATAGAGGTGCATGAACTTGTCGAGGTCGTGATCCATCGCCGCGGCCGCCTCGCCGCCGTTCCGGGGCCGCTCGTGCTGGAAGCCGTACTCGGCCCGGCACCCGAGCCGGGTGATGTACCAGTCCAGCCCGTCGCGCCCGATCGCGTCCTCGACGCCGTCGGTGAACCGCTCCGCCAGCGGGATCATGCGCGTGAACGCCTCGTCGGTCAGGACGTGCTCCAGCGTCGCCCGCATTGCGTGGAGCGAGAGCGCGTTCCCGGCGAGCGTGCCGCCGACGCCGCCGACGTCGATGGGGCCGGACGGGAGCGAGTCCGCCACCCGCCGGGAGGTCTCCTCGGACATGCCGTAGGCCGCGGCCGGGACGCCGCTGGCGAGCGGCTTCCCCATCGTCAGGAAGTCCGGCTCGAGGTCGTACGCGCGCGTGTACCCACCGGGACCGGCGCACAGCGTGTGCGTCTCGTCGATCACGAGGAAGGCCCCGTACCGGCGGGTGAGCTCGCGGACGCCGGCGTGGTACTCGTCGTCGGGGAGCACGATGCCGATGTTCGTGAGCGCCGGCTCGAAGAGGCAGCAGGCGACATCGCCCTCGGCGAGCTCGCGCTCGAGCGCGCCGAGGTCGTTGATCTCCACGACGCGGGTGGTGAGGGTCGGGTCGACCGGGGCGCCGACGTTGTGCGGCCGGAGTGCCATCCCATCCTCGGTCAGCACGGCGAACGTCTCGTCGACGGAGCCGTGGTAGCACCAGTTGTGCACCAGCACCTTCGGCCGTCCGGTGGCCTCGCGGGCCAGCCGGATGACGAAGCGATTCGCGTCGGTCGCCGTGAGGGCGAACTGCCAGAACGGCAGACCGAAGCGGCGCGCCATCTCCTCGCCGACCCAGATCGAGTCCTCGGTCGGCAGCATGAGGGTGGTGCCGCGGCGCATCTGCTCGGCGACCGCCGCCGCCGTCGCCTCGGGCGCGTGGCCGGTCATGGCGCCGGTGTCGCCCAGGCACAGGTCGACGTACTGGTTTCCGTCCACGTCCGTGAATCGGGCTCCCGACGCCTCCGCGACGAAGACGGGGAACGCCCCGGCCCACTCCCGCATCCAGTGCATCGGGACGCCGGCGAAGAGCGATCGCCCTGCGCGCTCGTACAGCTCGCGCGAGCGGGCGTGGGTGTCCTCGAATCGGCGCTCCTCGCGGGCGTGCAGCTCCGTCAGGCGGGCTCGGTTCACGGTCGTGACTGGCATGGGCAGCTCCTCGGACGGGTTGGCGGGCCGTGGATCCGGTGTATCCTGCCTGATCGGCGCCGGCCCCGGCGTCCCGGATCCGAGGAGTCTCTCCCAGTGGCAAAGACCGGTGTCCGCGTGCTGGTCACGCTTGCGTGCCAGGACTGCAAGCGACGCAACTACCAAACGCAGAAGTCCAAGCGAAACTCGCCCGACAGGATCGAGTTCTCGAAGTACTGCTCGTGGTGCGGCAAGCACACCGCCCACAAGGAGACCCGCTAGCCCATGGCCCGAACGTCGCGCCGAAACCGCCAGCAGACCGGGCGCCGCACCGTCACCGCGCCGATCGCCGGCAAGCCGAAGAGCCAGTCCGGCGGCGAGATCGAGCGCTCGGGCGGCATGCGGAACGGCCTGCGCGGCCTCTTCTCGTTCGGCGGCGAGGTGCGCGGGGAGCTGGCGAAGGTCGACTTCCCGAACCGGCAGCAGACCTGGCAGGCGACGCTCGTGGTGGTGGCGGCCTGCCTGATCGTCGGGGCCTACCTCTACGGACTCGACCAGGTGTTTGCCCGCTTCGCCACCAAGCTCGTCGATCTGCAAAGGTAGGCGCATGTTTCGCTGGTACGTGATCAACACCTACTCGGGCCACGAGAACAAGGTCAAGGCCAACCTCGAGCACCGCGTGAAGTCGATGTCGAAGGAGGAGCAGGTGCGGCGCGTCGTCGTGCCGACCGAGTCCGTGGTCGAGACCAAGGACGGCCAGAAGGTCCAGACCGAGCGGCGCTTGTGGCCGGGCTATGTGCTCGTCCACATGGACCTGAACGACGATGTCTGGGGCCTCGTCAAGAACACGCCCGGCGTGACCGGCTTCGTGGGCGCGTCCGGCAAGCCCGTGCCGCTCTCGCAGCCGGAGGTCGACCGGATGCTGCACACGTCCGTCGACCGCGCCCAGCAGCAGCAGAAGGCGCGGGCCGAGTACGCGCTGGGCGACTCGGTCAAGATCACCTCCGGCTACCTGGCCGACTTCGACGGCGAGATCGCCGAGATCAACGAGGATCAGGGCAAGCTCAAGGTGCTGGTCTCGATCTTCGAGCGCCAGGTCCCGGTCGAGCTCGAGTTCGACAAGGTCAAGAAGCTCTAGGCCTGAACGGCCGAAAGCTGTTGGCCCTGAGCCTGGTCCGCCAGGACCTCGAACGGCTCGCCGCCGAGATCGCCGGCTAGCAAGCGCCCCGCCACCCCCGGCTATCATGGCGTCCGCTCACGACCGTGGGAGCGTCGTCTCGGCACGGCGCGCTACGACCACTCAGGAGGTGCGATGGCCAAGAAGGTCATCAAGATCATCAAGCTCCAGATCCCGGCCGGGCAGGCCAACCCGGCGCCGCCGGTCGGCCCGGCGCTCGGCCAGCACGGGGTCAACATCATGGAGTTCTGCAAGGCGTTCAACGCCCAGACGCAGGGGCCCAACGCCGGCCGGATCACGCCGGTCGAGATCAGCGTGTACGAGGACCGCTCGTTCACGTTCATCACGAAGACGCCGCCCGCCGCCGTCCTGATCAAGGAGGCGCTGAACCTGGACAAGGGCTCCGGCGAGCCGAACCGGGCCAAGGTCGGCACGCTGTCGCGCGCCCAGCTGCGCCAGATCGCCGAGACCAAGATGCCCGACCTGAACGCGAACGACGTCGAGGCGGCGATGCACATCGTCGCCGGCACTGCCCGCTCGATGGGCGTCGAGGTGGGCGCCTGATGCCGGGCAAGGCATACACGAACGCACGCAGCCAGGTCGACCGCGAGCGCCTGTACGCGCCGCTCGAGGCCGTCCGCACGATCAAGTCGCTCCAGACCGCCAAGTTCGACGAGACGGTCGAGGTGCACATGCGCCTGGGCGTGAACGTCCGCCACGCCGACCAGCAGCTGCGCGGCACCCTCTTCCTCCCGCACGGCACCGGCCGGTCCGTCAGCGTCGCCGTGTTCGCCCAGGGCGAGAAGGCCAAGGAGGCCGAGGACGCCGGCGCGGACTTCGTCGGCGGCGACGACCTGGCGGCCAGGGTGCAGGAGGGCTTCACCGACTTCGACGTCGCGATCGCGACGCCCGACATGATGGGCACGGTCGGCCGCCTCGGGCGCATCCTGGGCCCGCAGGGCAAGATGCCGAGCCCGAAGGCCGGCACGATCACGTTCGACATCGGCAAGGCCGTCTCCGACATCAAGGCCGGCAAGATCGAGTACCGCACCGACCGCACGGGCATCGTGCACGTCACGATCGGCAAGAAGTCCTTCGGGGAGCGCGCGCTGGTCGAGAACTACGGCGCCGTCCTCGACGAGATCATCCGCGCCAAGCCGGCGGCCGCCAAGGGCCGCTACATCCGCTCGATCACCATCGCCTCGACGATGGGGCCGGGCATCAAGCTCGACACCGCCCGCACCCGCGACCTGATGGAGGAGCCGGCAGCGGCGGCGGCCGAGTAGAGTCCGACCACACACGCGTCCGCGCCAGAGACCGTCGGGGCCCCGCGGGGCTCAAACCACCACCCGACCGAGGCCGGCACCAGCGCACGCCTCCCGGCATGCCCTGCGTCCGCCTCCCAGGCGGACGCCGGAAGAACGAACGGGAGGTGAGAGATGCAGGTCGAAGAGAAGCGCAGGGTGGTGGAGGAGTTGGCGGAGCGGATTCGCGCCGCCGACTCGATGATCGTCGCGGACTACCGCGGCCTCACCGTCACCCAGATCGCGGAGGTCCGCGGCGCGCTTCGTGAAGCCGGCGCCTCGTTCCGGATCGCCAAGAACACGCTCGCCAGGCGCGCGGCCGAGGAGGCCGGGCAGCCGCTCCTGGTCGACATGCTCCAGGGGCCGACCGCGATCGCGTTCGTCGCCGACGACCCGGCGGCGGTGGCGAAGAAGCTCTCCGAGGTGGCCCGCCAGACGCGGACCCTGACCGTCCGCGGGGCGGTGATGGAGGGCAAGGCCCTCTCGGCCGACGACGTACGCCAGCTCGCCGAGCTGCCGGCCAAGGACGTGCTCCGCGCGCAGGTCGTCGGGGCGGTCGCCTCGCCGGTCCAGGGCGCCTACAACGTGCTCGCCGCGCCGCTTCGGGAGTTCCTCGTCGTCCTCGACCAGTACATCGCACAGCGTCAGGCCGCAGAGGCCGCGTAGACAAGGAGTCATGTATGCCAGTCACACCTGAACAGCTCGAGGAGATGTCGGTCCTGGAGCTCGTCGAGCTCAAGAAGTCGCTCGAGGAGCGCTGGGGCGTCTCCGCCGCCGCCGCTGCGCCGGTCATGGTGGCGGGGGCGGGCGCCGCTGCCGGCGGCGACGGGGCCGCCGAGGAGGAGAAAACCAGCTTCGACGTCATCCTCACCGAGGCCGGCCAGAGCAAGATCCCGGTCATCAAGGTGATCCGCGAGCTCACCGGGCTCGGCCTGAAGGAGGCCAAGGCCGTCGCCGACGAGGCGCCCAAGCCGGTGAAGGAAGGCGTCGCCCGCGAGGAGGCCGACCAGATGAAGGCCAAGCTCGAGGAGGCCGGCGCTACCGTCGAGGTGAAGTAGATGCGTGACGAGCCGGGGGCGTGCGCGGGGTCGGGTATCCGGCCCCGCGCTCGCACGTCCCGGTAGAATGTGCCTGTGGAAAAGGCGTCCTGCGTACTTCCGTACATCGGCCTCTACGACAAGGCCGCCGACTCCGCGACGCAGGTGACGCAGGTGCTCTTCGCCGACCCGGTCGATGTCGCGGACCGCGCCAACGGCTGGGCCCAGGTGACGCTCGCCGACGGCTACGAGGGCTGGATGCGGGCCGACGGGCTCGGCGATCCGCTGCCCAAGGACCGCGCGCACGTCGTCGTCGTGCCCCAGGCGGCCGACCGCTACCTCGGCACCTGGCTTCCCGCGCCGGGCCTTCGCACCGAGCCGCTCGCCGCGGCGCGCCGCAAGGCCTCGGGCGACGCGATCGCCGAGGCGGCGCTCATGTTCCTCGGCGCGCCGTACGAGTGGGGCGGCCTGACCGTCGAGGGCCTCGACTGCTCTGGCCTCGTCCAGGCGGTCCACCGCCGCTTCGGCATGCTGCTCCCCCGCAACGCCGACCAGCAGGAGACCGTGGGCCGTGAGGTCTCGCTGCGGGGGGCCGAGCCGGGCGACCTGATCTGCTACGGCGACCACATCGCCATCTGGACGGGCGAGGGCCAGATCGTCCACGCCAGCAAGGAGCAGGGCCAGGTCGTGCACGAGGCGCACCCGAAGGACCTGAAGGCGCGCGTGCGCACCGTCCGGCGCGTCTACGAGCCCGAAGACTGATCGCCTACGCCGCCATCGACCTGGGGAGCGACCGCCGGGTCGAGCGGAACGCCGATGTGCCCATGCCGGCCGCGAGCACGGTCAAGATCCTGATCTCGGCCGCCCTGTGGTCCGCCGTCGAGGAGGGCGAGCTCGACGCCGCGAGCCGCGTCGCCGCCGGGGAGACGCCGGCGCCGGGCGGGGGCGGGCTGCTCGAGAGCATCGACGCGGAGACGGAGCTCACGCTGGCCGACCTCGATCTCCTGATGCTGGCCGTGTCGGACAACGCCGCCACGAACGCGCTCCTCGACGTCGTCGGCTTCGACCGCGTGAACACGCTGGCCGGAAGGCTCGGGCTGGCGAGGACGGCGGTGCGGCGGCGAATGATGGACGTCGAGGCGGCCGGCCACGGCGACGACAACACGACCTCCGCGGGCGACATGGCGGCGCTCATGGCCGCCCTGGGCAGGCCGGAACCGATCCCGGTCGCGGCCTGCCGGCGCGTGCTCCACGGCCTGGCCCAGTCGCACCACACCGACGTCATCGCGCGGCACCTCTCGGCTCCCGGCCGGGTCGTGGCCTGCAAGCAGGGGATGCTCGACACCGTCCTTCACGACGTGGCGCTCGTCGAGGACGGCGGCGGCCGCGTGGCCCTGGCCGTGCTCTCGTCGCCGCCGGCCGCCGCGGAGGGCCTGGCGCGGGTGGCCGCGCGCGTCCATGCGGCGGTCTCGGCGGTCACCACTCCCTAACATCCAGTACCTGCGGGCGTCATAGTCACGGTCTTCCGGAACCAGTTTCTCCCGAGGAGGGGGCATGCGCGAACTGCTCAGAAGGGTGTTCAAGCTCACGATCCCGATCGCGGCGATCGCCGTCGCCGCCGGCTGCGGCGGAGGATCGAGCTCGTCCGGCGGCTCGAGCGGCGGCGGCACTCCGGCCGCCGGGACCCCGCAGAAGGGCGGCACCCTCACCATCCTCGCGAGCTCGGCGTTCGGCGTCGCCGACCCGGCCCAGAACTACACGCTCCAGCAGTGGGCGCTCCTGATCGACACCCACGACGGCCTCGTGCAGTTCAAGCGCGTCGGCGGCTCGGAGGGCACGCAGATCGTGCCCGACCTCGCCGAGGAGATCCCGCAGCCGACCGACGGCGGGAAGACCTACACCTTCCAGATCCGGAAGGGCATCAAGTTCTCCGACGGCACCACGATGAAGCCGAGCGACTTCGTGACGACGTTCGAGCGCCAGTTCACCGTCCCGGGGCCGACCTCCTTCTACTCGGGCATCGTCGGGGCCGACAAGTGCACGGCCAAGAGCTGCGACCTCTCCCAGGGCGTGGTGGCCGACGACAACGCCTACACGCTCACGATCCACCTGACGGCGTCCGATCCGGAGTTCCTGGACAAGCTGGCGCTGCCGTTCGCGTACGTGGTTCCCGGGAACACGACCCCGAAGCTGACCGGTAACAACGTGCCGCCGGGCACCGGGCCGTACATGTGGCAGTCGTATGACCCGAACAAGGAAGCCGTGCTCGTCCGCAACCCGAACTTCAAGGTGTGGAACCCCGACGCGCAGCCCGAGGGATACCCGGACAAGATCGTCGAGAAGTACGGCCTCCAGGTGTCCGACGAGGTCACGGCCGTCGAGAACGGCCAGGCCGACGTGGTGTTCGCGGGCGACACGATCCCGTCCGACCGCCTGAACGAGCTCGGCACCCAGTACGCCAGCCAGACGCACGTGAACGCGCTGACCGCGGACTGGTACTTCGCGCTCAACACGAAGCGGCCGCCGTTCGACAACCTCCAGGCCCGGCAGGCGATCAACTACGCGTTCGACCGCAAGGCGGCCGTGCAGCTGGCGGGTGGCTCGTCGCTGGCGGTGCCGAGCTGCCAGATCCTGCCGCCGAACTTCCCCGGCTACCAGGAGTACTGCCCGTACACGGCCAACCCGGCCGCGAACGGCGCGGGCCCCTGGACGGCGCCCGACATCGCGAAGGCCAAGCAGCTCGTGCAGCAGTCGGGCACGGCCGGACAGAGCGTCGTGGTGAACACCGACGGCCCCGACAAGCCCTTCGGCGAGCAGATGGTCGCCGACCTGAACAAGATCGGCTACAAGGCCAAGCTCGTCGTGCTGGCAGGATCGATCCAGTACCCGTTCCTCCAGAACTCGAAGAACCTGGACAAGTGGAACGTGGGCTGGTCGGCCTGGTACCAGGACTACCCGGCCCCGTCGGACTTCCTGAACGTGCTGCTGGGGTGCGGCTCGATCCACCCGAACAGCGACGCCAGCCCGAACATCGCGGAGTTCTGCGACCAGGGCATCCAGTCCAAGATGGACAAGGCGCTCACGACGGGCGTCACCGACCCCGACGCGGCCAACCAGCTCTGGGCCGAGGTCGACCATGAGGTCACCGACCAGGCGCCGTGGGTCAACATGTACAACCCGAAGCAGATCGACTTCCTGTCGAAGCGGGTCAAGGGGTACCAGTGGAGCCCGCAGTGGTACATCCTCTACGACCAGCTCTGGCTGGAGCAGTAACGCCCCCGCGGGGCGGGGCCGCTCGCACGGGGCGGCCCCGCCCCGATGGTAAGGTGATTCCGGATGGCTGAAGTCGCGCTCGAGCCGCAGGCCGGCACGCCCGAGCAGGGCCCGGACCGGGTCGCGGGCCGCAGCCCCTGGGCGCTCGCCCTGCGCCGCCTGGGCCGAAACCGGCTCGCGCTCGCCTCGCTCGTCCTCTTCGTCGTCATCGTCGCTACGAGCTTCGCCGCCCCGCTCTACGCCGACCACGTCGCCCACACCGACCCGTTCGTGAACGACGTCAACGGGACGACGATCGTGAACGGGAAGAAGGTGCCGCTCATGCAGCAGGGCGGCGGCGTGCTCAAGCTCGGCGTGACGCCGATCGGGCCGACCTGGGACATCCGCCACTACTTCCTGGGCTCCGACACCCAGGGCCGCGACGTCGCCGCCCGCATGCTCTACGGCGGCCGCAGCTCGCTCGAGATCGGCATCGGCTCGGCCCTCATCGCGTGCCTGATCGCGACCGTCCTCGCGCTGATCGCCGGCTTCTACTCGGGGCTCGTCGACGCGCTGCTCTCGCGGCTCATGGACGTGATCTGGGCCTTCCCCGTCTACCTGCTCGCCATCTGCATCGCGACCGTGCTCCTCACGGCGCCCAACGGGCTCGAGGTGGGCCCGATCCACGTCGTGGCGTCCAGCCTGTGGCTGCCGACGCTCATCATCGGGCTCATCTACGTCCCGTACGTCTACCGGCCGGTGCGCGGCTCGGTGCTGTCGGTCGCCGAGAAGGAGTTCGTCGAGGCGGCGGTCGCGCAGGGCGCATCCAACCGGCGGCTGATCTTCTCCGAGATCCTCCCGAACGTCATCACCGTCGTGATCGTGCTCCTGCCGCTCATGATCGCGACGACGATCCTGACCGAGGCGGCGCTCTCGTTCCTCGGCGTCGGCGTGCAGCCGCCGGGGGCGAGCTGGGGCACGATCATCGCCGACGGCCAGAACCTGCTCTACACCCGGCCGTGGGTGGCCATCGCGCCGGGCATCATGATCGTCCTCACGGTGCTGGCGCTGAACGTGCTGGGCGACGGGATCCGGGACGCCCTCGACCCGCGGGCCAAGCTCCGCGTCGAAGGGTAAGGGGGAGCCGGCGTGGGGACCTTCATCATCCGCCGGATCCTCTGGACGATCCTCGTGATGTTCGTGATCACGGTGCTCGTCTTCCTGATCTTCTTCGAGACGCCGGGCGTCGACCCGGCCCGTCAGATCGCCGGGCGCAACCCGTCCGCGTCGGCGCTCAAGGAGATCCGCCACCAGTTCGGGCTCGACCGGCCGGTGCCCGTCCGCTACGTCATCATGATGAAGAAGCTCTTCGTCACCCGCGACCTGGTCTCGTACTCCAACCAGGGCCAGTCGGTGGTCCCGGAGATCGTCTCGGCCGCGCCGGCGACGCTGTCGCTCGTCGTCGGAGCGGCCATCATCTGGGTGGTGATGGCGATCGTCATGGGGGTGGCGGCGGCGGTGCTCCGCGGCACCGTCTTCGACCCGTTGCTCATGATCCTCGCGCTGATCGGGATCTCGATGCCGGTGTTCTGGCTGGGCGAGGTGATGAACCTCTTCACCCAGCACCAGTTCCACGACTCGTTCATCTTCAGCTGGGTGCCCGGGCTGGGCTATACGCCGCTCACGCAGGATCCGCTGCTCTGGTTCGAGGGGCTCGTGATTCCCTGGATCACGCTCTCGGTGCTCTACATCGGCCTCTACGCGCGGGTGCTCCGCGCCAGCGTGCTCGAGGTGCAGAACGAGGACTACGTCCGCACGGCGCGGGCCAAGGGCCTGTCCGAGCGGCAGGTGCTCGTGCGGCACACGCTGCGCACGTCGATGATCACGTTCGTGAGCCTTTTCGGGCTCGACTTCGGCGTGCTCGTCGCGGGCGGCGTGCTCCTCACCGAGGTCGTGTTCGGCATCCACGGCGTGGGCTTCCTGACCTACCAGTCGCTCACCAACCTCGACCTGCCGGTCATCATGGCGACCGTCGTCTACGGCGCGTTCTTCATCGTGCTCGCGAACGCCGTCGTCGACATTGCCTACGCCTGGCTCGACCCCCGGATCCGGCTCGCCTGATGCCGGAGCCGCTGCTCGAGGTCAGAGACCTCAAGGTCTCGTTCCGCACCGAGGACGGCCTGGTGAAGGCCGTCGACGGCGTGAGCTTCGACCTCCAGAAGGGCGAGGTGCTGGGGATCGTGGGCGAGTCCGGCTCGGGCAAGAGCGTCACGATGATGACCGTGATGCGGCTCATCATCGACCCGAACGCCGTGTTCTCGGGCCAGGTGGTCTACAAGGGGCGCGACCTCATGACGCTCGGCCAGGACGCCATGCGCGAGGTGCGCGGGTCCGAGATCGCGATGATCTTCCAGGATCCGATGACCTCGCTCAACCCGGTCTACCGGGTGGGGCACCAGATCGCCGAGCAGATCCTGGCGCACGAGGGCGTCTCGAAGTCCGAGGCCCGCGGCCGGGCGGTCGACCTGCTCGGCGCCGTCGGGATCCCGAACGCCCGCCAGCGGGTCGACGACTACCCGCACCAGTTCTCCGGCGGCATGCGCCAGCGGGTCATGATCGCGATGGCGCTCTCGTGCAACCCCGACCTCCTGATCGCCGACGAGCCCACCACCGCGTTGGACGTCACCATCCAGGCCCAGATCCTCGAGTTGATCGGCCGGCTCAAGCGCGACTTCGACTCCGCCGTCGTCCTCATCACCCACGACATGGGCGTCGTCGCCGACGTCGCCGACCGGGTGATGGTGATGTACGCCGGGCGGGTCGTCGAGCGAGGCGTGAAGCACGACCTCTTCTACGACGCGCAGCACCCGTACACGTGGGGCCTGCTCGGCTCGATCCCGCGGCTCGACCGGCCCAAGCCGGATCGGCTGACCGCCATCCGCGGGATGCCGCCGTCGCTCCTCCACCTGCCCGAGGGGTGCGCGTTCGGCCCGCGCTGCCCGCACCGCTTCGAGAAGTGCTCGCAGGTGCCGCCGCTCGAGGACAGGCTCGGAAACGGCCACGTCGACGCCTGCTTCCTCGAGCCCGAGGCCAAGCGTGACCGGCGCGAGACGACGATCCATCCCGAGCTGGAGGCGGAGTCGGCGTGAGCTCGAACGGCACCCCGCTCGTCCGCGCCGAGAACGTGCGCAAGTACTTCCCGATCAAGCAGGGCGTCATCATCCAGCGGGAGGTCGCCCGCGTCCACGCAGTCGACGACGTCTCCTTCGATGTGCGCGCCGGCGAGACGCTCGGGCTCGTGGGCGAGTCGGGCTGCGGCAAGTCGACGCTGGGCCGCTGCATCGTGCGGCTGCACGAGCTCACGGACGGCCGGGTCGAGTTCGAGGGCCGCGACATCTCCCACCTCTCGCGCAGCGAGCTGCGCCCGATCCGGCGCGAGATGCAGATGGTCTTCCAGGATCCGTACGCGTCGCTCAACCCGCGCAAGCGGGTCGGCTCCATCATCGCCGCGCCGCTTCGCATCCACGGGCTGGGCGACGGCAAGGAGATCAGGGCGCGGGTGCAGGAGCTGCTCGACCTGGTCGGCCTCTCGCCCGAGCACTACA
>JAICKX010000084.1 GCA_025927685.1 Thermoleophilia bacterium
CTGCTTGAGGCCGAGCGAAATGCGCTGACGGTCGCGATCGATGTCGAGGACCTTCACGCGAACCGTCTCGCCAACCGAGAGGATCTCCGACGGGTGGTTGACGTGGCTCCAGGAGAGCTCCGAGATGTGGATCAGGCCGTCGATGCCGTCGAGATCGACGAACGCGCCGAAGTCGACGATGTTCGAGATCTGGCCTTCGACCTCGACGCCCGGGCTGAGCCGGTCGAGGATCTGCTGGCGGGCCTCCTTGCGCTCCTCCTCGAGCACGGCGCGGCGCGAGAGGACGACGTTGTTGCGGCTGCGGTTGAGCTCGATGACCTTGCACAGCAGCACCTGGTCGCGGTACTCCTCGAGGTCCTGCACGCGGCGGATGTCGACCAGCGACGCCGGCAGGAATCCACGCACGCCGAGGTCGATGATGAGCCCGCCCTTCACGACCTCGATCACGTGGCCCTCGACCGGCTCGCCGCTCTCCGCGGCGGCCTCGATGCGCTTCCACGCCTTCTCGAACCGGGCCCGCTTCTTGGAGAGGATCAGGCGGCCGTCGGCGTCTTCCTTCTGGAGCACGAGGGCGTCGATCTCGTCACCGAGCGCGACCTCCTCGTCGGGGTTCACCGAACGCCGGATGCTGAGCTCCGCGACCGGGATGACCCCCTCCGACTTGTAGCCGATGTCGACGAGGATCTCGTCCTTGTCGACCCGGACCACGGTGCCGGTGACTACGTCGCCCTCGCTGAAGTCGGTCAGCGTGCGGTCGTAGTCGGGGACGAGCACCCCGTCCACCTCGATCATCCATGTGTCGTCCGTTGAAGCCATGTCCGTCAGGATCGGATCCTCTCACACGAGGTCATGCGGCAGCCGACCTCGGTCGGCCGGCCGGTAGTATACAAACGCCGTGCCCGCAACACCGGGTGAGCAGGCGGCGCGCCCGGTCAAAAGCTCGTGACCAGCCGGCTCCCGACGGCCACCGCCGCCCCGCCGGGCGGCAGCGTGACGCGGCCCGCATCGCCCAGCGTCAGCTCCGTCGGCAGGTCGGACGGGTTCACGGCGACGGCGCCGTTCGGATACGTCCGTCTCCACGCTTCGCCGACCTGCTCGGCCAGGACGTCCGGGTCCGGTGCGCCGAGGTCGACGTCGTAGAGCGGCGTCGGCGCCGCGCCCGGCGCGGGGCCGTAGGCGCCCTGCGGCGTCGCGACGAGCAGGTAGGCGGCGAGCCCGTACACCTGCCGCTTCGGGCTCGGATCGGGCCCGGACTCGAACACGTACGCCGCGGCGCGCTCGCGCTGCACCTGCCGGTAGTAGCGAAACAGCGTGAGCCAGGCCGGGCCCCGCAGGCGGGCGAACCCGCCGCCGGCGTCGAGGGCATCGGCGGAGTTGATCTGGGCGGGCTCGACGATCCCGGGCGGCCCGTTCTGGGCGAGCAGGAAGAACCCGTGCGTGCGCATCGCCGCGCGCACCAGGCTCAGAGCCTGGGCCAGGTACGTGACCCGGTCGCCGGCGTCGAGCTCGTCCCCGGTGCGCGGGTCGACCGGCGTCGCCGACCAGTCGGGCGCGTTCCCCGCGTCCACCACCTCGACGCCGGTCCAGCCACCCCGGCCCAGGCTCTGCTGGATCCGCAGGGACCATGCCCCCTGGTAGTCGGGGTCGCCGAAGTCGAGCAGCACCCACCCCGGGTGGTCGACGGGATGGATCTCGGCGCCGTCCTCCGCGTGCAGGATCCACTCCGGATGGTGCTCGCGGATCCACGGGAGCTGGAAGGCGGCCAGGTCGCAGCGCTCGCAGCTGTAGAGGAGCGAGCGCTCCTGCCAGACCTGGGTGCCCGCCTCCTCCCCGCGCAGCTTCCTCGGCATCGTGCCCCATGCGGAGGTGGCGATCACGGCCCGGTACCGGGCCAGCGCGCAGATCGACGGAGTCCCGGCGGGGGCGCCGGCTGACAGCCTGACGGCAAGCGGGAGGCTGTCGGCGGGGGCGCCGCTGCACCCGGGAGCCGCCGATTCCGGCCCCGCGCTCCCCCCTCCGCCGCAGGCCGCGAGCAGCGCCGCCAGCACCACGACGATCAGTCCTTGCCGCACGCCCCGCAGCGCGTCTGAGGGGTGCCGATCACGCCGCCGTCGGGAGGCGTGATGACCGAGACGACGGCGACCTCGAGCTCGGCGCCGCAGTGGCGGCAGAACCCGCCGTCGCGCGGGTGGCTGCTCAGGGTGAAGCGGATGTCGGCGTCGATCCCGGGGCCGGACGCCGACACGATCCCGCGCCCGTCCTTCACCCTCCCGAACTGAAGCCGGACCTCGCCGGTCCACTCGCCGTCCGCGGCGTGGATCGTCCCGATCGCGATGCCGAGCGCGGAGTCCAGCTCGTCGGCGGCGACCGCCGGGAGGAAGAGCTCGGCGGTGACCTGCTCGTGGCGTTCGCCGGCGGTGAGCCACAGGTAGGCGCCCGGCTCGTCCCCGCGCCGCGCCGGGAGGGCGCTCAGCTCTCCGTCCACCTGCGTCCAGGTCACTTCGCCTCCAGCCAGGTCGAGCCGGTCCCGATGTCGATCTCGAGCGGCGGGTCGAGCGGATACGCGGATACCATCGCGTCGGTCACGAGCGCTCTGAGCGCCGTCATCTCGCCGTCGGCCGCCTCGAAGAGCAGCTCGTCGTGGATCTGGAGCACGAGCCGCGAGCGGCGGCCCTCGTCGCGCAGGCGCGCGTGGCAGGCGATCATCGCCACCTTGATGATGTCGGCGGCGCTCCCCTGCATCACGGTGTTCACCGCCAGCCGCTCGCCCAGGCTCCGGGTCTGGTAGTTCGAGGCGCGCAGCTCCGGGACCGGGCGGCGGCGCCCGAACAGGGTCGTCACGTAGCCGAGCTCCTTGGCCGAGGCGATCGTCCGGGCGATGAACTCGTTCACGTGCGGGAACCGGGCCAGGTACGTGTCGATGTAGGCCTGGGCCTCCTCGCGCGAGATGCCGAGCTGCTCCGAGAGGCCGAAAGAGCTGATGCCGTAGATGATCCCGAAGTTGACGGCCTTGGCCCGGTTTCGCTCGTCGCGGGTGAGGGTCGCGGCCGGCTTTCCGAGCACCTCGGCGGCGGTCACGCGGTGGATGTCCTCGCCGCGGGCGAACGCATCCTTCAGGGCCGGCTCCTCGGACAGGTGCGCGAGGATGCGAAGCTCGACCTGCGAGTAGTCGGCCGAGAGCAGCGTGGAGCCCTCGCCGGCGACGAAGGCGCTTCGGATCTCCCGCCCGAGCGGCGTTCGGATCGGGATGTTCTGGAGGTTCGGCCGGATCGACGACAGCCGCCCGGTGGACGCGGTCGTCTGGCTGAACGTGGTGTGCAGGCGGCCGTCCTCGGGATCGATCAGGTCGGGCAGCGGCTGGAGATAGGTGTTCAGGAGCTTGGACTGCTCACGCCACTGCTCGACGACGTCGACGATCGGATGCAGCTCGCGGATCTTCGCCAGCACGCGGGCGTCGGTCGAGTAGCCGGTCTTGCCCTTGCGGTCGGCCGGAAGCCCGAGGCGCTCGAAGAGCACCTCGCCCAGCTGCTTCGGCGAGCCGATCACGAAGGGGCCGCCCGCCAGCTCGTGGCAGCGGGCCTCGAGCTCCTCCACCTGGTCCGCCAGCTTCGCGGCGATCTCGGCGAGCCGGTAGGTGTCGACCTTGATGCCGACCGTCTCCATGGCCCCCAGCACGGGCGCCAGCGGGAGCTCGATGCTCTCGTAGAGCCCCACCAGGTCGCGGACGGCCAGCTTCTCGTAGAAGACGGGATGCAGCCGGCGGGCGGCGGCGGCCGCCCGCACCAGCGCGGCGGTCTCCTCCTCGGCGCCGACCTGGACGCCCACGCCCGACTCCTCGGCCAGCTCGTCGATCTCGTAGCCTGCGCGTCCCGGGTCGATCAGGTACGCCGCGATCGCGGTGTCGCCCGCGGGCTCGAGCGCCGGGTGCTTCAGGCCGTGGGTGATGACGCGCGCGCCGCGAAGGACCTCGATCACGCGGGCCGCCGGCTCGGAGACGACGATCGCGCGCTCGCCGTCCGATGCGGCCAGGCGGTCGCCGCCGGCCGCCAGGCCGACCTCCGTGCCGAGCGTGCGCAGCTCGTCCGCCCCGCCCTCCCGCCAGTCGACCTCCACGGACTCGGACGGCTCGGCCGGCGGCGCTCCGGGGAGCGCCTCCTCCAGCTCGTCGACCCGCTTCAGGAGCGCCCGGAACTCGAGCTTGCGGAACAGGTCCTTCATCGTCGAGCGGTCGGGCGGCGCGACGACCAGGGCGTCGAAGTCGACGTCGAGCGGGATCTCGCGGTCGATGGTCGCGAGCCGCTTCGAGTCGGCGGCGTCCTTCGTCGCGTCGGCCAGCGACTGGCGCCGCTTGGCGCCCGGCACCGCGTCGAGGTTCGCGTAGATCCCCTCCATGCTGCCGAACTGGATCAGGAGCTCGGCGGCGGTCTTGTCGCCGATCCCGGGCACGCCCACGATGTTGTCGGAGGTGTCGCCCTTCAGCCCGATGAAATCGGGGATCTGCTCCGGCTGGATCCCGTAGCGCTGGGTGATGCGCTCGGGCGTGTAGACGACGACGTCCTGCACGCCGCGCGGCGTCATCATGATGCAGACCGAGTCGGAGGCGAGCTGGAACGCGTCGCGGTCGGTCGAGACGACGCAGACCTTGTGGCCCGCCTCCTCCGCCATCAGGGCCAGCGTGCCGATGACGTCGTCGGCCTCCTTGCCCTCGACCTTCAGGTTGCGGTAGCCGAACGCCTCGACCACGGGCTCGAACCACGGCTGCTGCTGGCGCAGCAGCTCGGGCATGGGCTTGCGGTGCGCCTTGTAGTCGGCGGCGATCTCGAGCCGGCCGGTCGGCTTCGAGTCCCAGGCGACGAGCACGGTCCGCGGCCGGTAGTCCATGAGCATGCGCATGAACATGTTCGCCATGCCGAGCAGGGCGTTCGTGGGGAAGCCCTCGACGGTCTGGAGCTCCTCCGGAAGGGCGTAGAACGCCCGGTAGGCGAGCCCGTTCCCGTCGACCAGGAAGACGTCGCAGTCCTTGGCGGGCGCGTCGTCGAGATTCAGGTCCTTGGGCTGGATCTGCTTGACGGTCGCCACTCCGAGTAGGGTATCGGAGCGGGTGGTCGGGCGGCGATAGGCTTCGCCGCGAATGGCGCCCCCCAACCCGTCCGCGTCGTACAGCCTGACGATTCGCGTCGAGATCCCGGCGGTGGCCGGGTCGTTCGCGAAGGTCGCCCAGGCGATCGGCGAGGCGGACGGCGACCTGGGCGCGATCGACCTCGTCCGCGTGTCCCGCGAGACGCGCGTGCGGGACGTGACGGTGTCGGCGGCGGACTCCGACCACGGCCAGCGGATCGTGGACGCGGTGCGCGCCGTGCCCGGCGTCAAGATCGTGAACGTCTCCGACCGGACCTTCCTCATGCACCTCGGCGGCAAGATCGAGGTGCAGAACAAGGTGCCGGTGAAGACGCGTGACGACCTGTCGATGGCCTACACGCCGGGCGTCGCCCGCGTCTGCCTGGCGATCGCGTCCGACCCCGACAAGGTGCGGGCGCTCACGATCAAGCAGAACGCGGTCGCAGTCGTCACCGACGGCACGGCCGTCCTCGGCCTCGGCGACATCGGGCCGCGAGCGGCGATGCCGGTCATGGAGGGCAAGGCCATGCTCTTCAAGGAGTTCGCCGGGATCGACGCGTGGCCGATCTGCCTCGACACGACCGACACCGACGAGATCATCGCGATCGTGAAGGCGATCGCCCCCGGGTTCGGCGGCATCAACCTGGAGGACATCGCCGCGCCGCGCTGCTTCGAGATCGAGGGCCGGCTGCGGCGCGAGCTCGACATCCCCGTCTTCCACGACGACCAGCACGGCACGGCGGTCGTGGTGCTGGCGGGGCTGCTGAACTCGGCGAAGCTGGTGCGAAAGCGGCTCGACGAGCTGCGCGTCGTCCTGGTCGGCGTCGGCGCCGCCGGCGTGGCGGTGTCGAAGCTCCTGATGGAGGCCGGCGTGAAGGACATCGTCGGCTGCGACCGCGAGGGCGCGCTCAATCCGACCAAGAAGGGCCTGACCGCGATCAAGAAGTGGTACGCAAGGAACACGAACCCGCGCGGCTTCGAAGGCACCGCCGACGAGGCGCTGGAGGGAGCCGACGTCTTCCTCGGCCTGTCGGGGCCGGGGGCGGTCTCGGTGCAGGCGATCCGGTCGATGGCCGACGAGGCGATCGTCTTCGCGATGGCGAACCCCGACCCCGAGGTACGGCCCGAGGACGTGGAGGGCGACGTGCGGGTGATCGCGACCGGGCGCTCCGACTACCCCAACCAGATCAACAACGTGCTGGCGTTCCCGGGGATCTTCCGCGGCGCGCTGGCGGCGCAGGCGACATCGATCAACGAGCAGATGAACCTGGCCGCGGCCCGCGCCATCGCCGCCGTCATCTCCGAGGACGAGCTCTTCGAGGAGTACGTCATCCCAAGCGTCTTCAACAAGGCCGTCGTCGACGCGGTCGCCCACGCGGTGCAGGAGGCGGTGATCGAGACGGGCGTCGCCCAGCGGGTCACGGCGCCGGCGACCGACGCGTCGGCCATCTACCGGTAGCGACGGCGCGCGCGGTCGCGGTCGCGACCGCCAGCCAGGCAACGAGCGCCACCCACGTCGACCAGTCGCCGAGCGTGGTCAGCGCCGGCCATCCGGCGGCGTGGCCGTCGGCCTGTGCCGCGGCCGAGAGCATGGCGAGCGGGAAGACCATGGCCCATCGCCCGGATGCCGGTGGGCGTCCGGGTGACCTCGTGGCCCTGAGGTCGATCGCCGCGAGCGCCGGGACCCAGGCGAGGGCGGCCAGGAAGATCGCGATCCCGGTCGCCTGGACGAACGACCGCGCCGGCAACCCGGGCGCTCGCAGCAGGGCGGCGGCGGCGAGCGTCGAGATGGCGAGCGCGCCCATCGCGATCCAGAAGTCGGGGGTGAAGCCGCGGCGGGCGGCGAGGCGGACGAGCCGGCGGGTGACGGGGCCGATCAGCACCGCGTAGAGCGCGAGGCCGGCGCACCATGCGGCGAACGCGGCCCTGGCCAGCGCGGGCGAGTCGCGCGCCAGCGCGGCGACGGCGGCTGTCGTCGCGACCGACTGCGTGGCGACCACGGCCAGGAGCCAGTTGCCCGAGATCGCGCGGGCGGTCGTCAACCGGCGGCGGATGACCGTCACAGCGACAGCGGCGGTCAGGACCGGCCAGGCCGCCACGGCGACGGCGCCGGCGGCGGCGGCGGCGACGTCGTCCCCGGCGGCGTGCAGGCGCACGCTCAGGACGCCGGCCGCGGCGACGAGCGTGAGCACGTCGAACACTTCGGGGAGCGAGCCGAGCTCCGCCGCGATGGCGCCGGGCCGGCGGACGGCGGCGACCGCTGCCCTGGCGGAGAGCAGGAGGAACGCCGTTCCCGCGACGACGAGCAGCGCCGACGAGAGGCGCGGCGCCTCACCCCGCGCCGCCGTCGAGGCGATCCCCGTCGCCATCACCACCGCGTAGACGCCGAGGATGCGCGGCGGCCCGGGCGGTTGCGGCGGACGGGAACCCGAGGCCGGGGCCGCTGATCGACTCCGTGCTACGGGTTCCGGCAGCCGTGCGGGGTGATGCATCGTAATACGAACTGTATTGCTCCCGGCGCGGTGAGGGCTCGGTGCATCGTCGGGGGCCGGCGAACGGATGGACCGCCCCGATGGTTTCGAGGCGGGCCGCCGCCGCCCCCGTAGCCGGTCTCAGTCGCCTTCCGCGGGGAGCGCGAGCTCGCCGTCCACCGACTCGGCCGGAACGGCGCGCGGCTCGGCGCCGTGCACGTAGCGCCCGCCGCGCATCCACGAGGCCGCCGCGGCGATCAGGCAGGCGACGATGGCGAAGTCGAACGCCTCGTCGAGGCCCGACGCGAACGGGCCGGAGATGAGGCTCGGGAAGAACGTGCGACCCGTGAGGTAGGCGGCGTTCGCCGCCGGCAGATGGTGGACGGCCGGGCCGAGCAGCTCGCCGATCGGGTTCAGGCCCAGGAAGGACGCGAACAAGAGGCCGACCGGCGGGAGCTGCGACACCCGGTGCGCGTCGGCCGCCGGCACGCCCTGGGCGACGAGGCCGTGGCTCAGCGTCGCGGGCAGGCTCGCCGCGAGGCCGATGACCATCAGCGTGAAGAAGACGCCGATCGAGAGCACCATGGCCGAGTTCTGGAACGTGGCGCTCATCCCGGCGCCGACGCCGCGCCGGTGCGGCGGCAGGCTGTTCATGATCCCGGTCTGGTTCGGCGACGCGAAGAGGCCCATCGCGAGCCCGATCAAGAGCAGGAGCGCCGCGAACATCCAGTAGGCGAAGTCGACCGGCAGGAGCTCGAGCAGGAAGAACGCGAGCGCCGCGAGCAGCATGCCGCCGGTGGCGAACGGCCGCGCCCCGAAGCGGTCGGACAGCCACCCGGAGAGCGGGCCGGCGACGAGGAAGCCGACCGTCAGCGGGAGCATGTAGATCCCCGCCCAGAGGGGCGTTTCGGAGAACGAGTAGCCGTGGAGCGGGAGCCAGATGCCCTGGAGCCAGATGATCAGCATGAACATGAGCCCACCCCGGCCCAGCGACGCGAGCAGGCTGGCGACGCTGCCGGCGGTGAAGGCCCGGATCCGGAACAGCCCCAGCCGGAACATCGGCTCCTCCACGCGCAGCTCGATCAGGACGAAGATCCCGAGCACCGCCAGGCCGCCGAAGAGCTCGGCCAGCACGGACGGGTTCGTCCACCCCATCGTGTGGCCGCCGTACGGCTGGATGCCGTAGGTGATGCCGACGAGCACGGAGATGAGACCGATCGCGAACGTGAGATTGCCCCACCAGTCGACCTTGGCCGGGTGCCGCTCGCCGCGCTCCTCGAGCTTCCACAGCGACCAGAGCGTCCCCAGGATGCCCACGGGCACCGAGACCAGGAAGACCAGCCGCCACGCGACCGGCGCGAGCACCCCGCCCAGCACGAGGCCGATGAACGAGCCGGCGATGGCCGAAACGGCGTTGATGCCGAGGGCGAGACCGCGCTCGTCGTGCGAGAAGGCGTCGGTCAGGATCGCCGACGAGTTGGCCATGAGGAGCGCGCCGCCGACGCCCTGGACGATCCGCATCGCGATCAGCCACCGGGCCGCCGCCGAGCCGTCCATCCACGTGAGCGAGAGCAGCGCCGATCCCGCCGTGAACACCGCGAAGCCGACGTTGAACATCCTCACGCGGCCGTACATGTCGCCGATCCGGCCGAAGCTCACGACCAGGACGGCGGTCGCGACCAGGAAGCCCATTAGCATCCAGAGCAGGTAGCCGGAGTTCCCCGGCTCGAGCGGGTCGAGGTGGATGCCGCGGAAGATGTCCGGGAGCGCGATGAGGACGATCGACGAGTTGATCGTCGCCATCAGCATCCCGATGGTCGTGTTCGAGAGGGCGACCCACTTGTAGCGGTCGGAATGCGCCGTCACGAGCCGGCCCGCTCGTCGAGGCCGTGCAGGATCTCGCGCATCCGCCGCCGCTTGGCGACCAGCTCGTCCTCGAGCTCCTCGAGCGCCTCCCGGCGGGCGCGCACGAGCGCGAGCTGCGTCTCGAGCGGCTCGCGGGCCTCGGCCGCGATCTGGGCGCGCTCGCGCTCGCTGGGGTCGGCCGCCCAGCGCTCGCGCAGCACGGCCCGGGCCTGCTCGGCCGCGTCCCACGCGCGCAGCTCGGCGAGCGACAGCCCGAGCAGGTCGCGGATCCGGATCAGCTCCGCGAGCCGGGCCTCGTCCGCCGCGTCGTAGAGCCGGTGGCGGCCCTGGCGGCGCCCGCGCTCGGGGAGCAGGCCCAGCTCCTCGTAGTACCTCACCGTGCGCGGCGTGGCGCCGACCCGGCGGGCCAGCTCACCGATTCGAATGCGGGTGTCGGGGGCGGTCGCTGCCATGAATCTTCCGTCCGCGTTATATTATCAGCGCCGATTCAGGCTCGAGAACCTGATCTTCACGTCATGATCATCCGCTGGCACGGACAGTCCGCCTACACGCTCACCGGCGCGGAGCACACCGTCACGATCGACCCGTTCGGCGTGCTCCCGCCGGAGACCGCCGCCCGGATCACGTTCGCCTACCCGCCGATCGCGCCCCACCCCGCCCACCTGCTGCTCGTCACCCACGAGCACCGGGATCACAACGGCGTCGAGGCCGTAACGGGCGATCCGCACGTCATCCGCTCGACGGCCGGCCGCCTCGACTCGCCGATCGGCGAGGTGGTCGCGATCGCGTCGGAGCACGACCCGTACGCCGGCACCGCCCGCGGCCCGAACACCATCTTCGTCTTCTCGCTCGACGGCCTCGTCATCGCGCATTTCGGCGACTTCGGCCAGGCCGGCCTGCGCCCCGAGCAGCGGGCGGCGATCGGTGACGTCGATCTCGTGTTCGTGCCCGTGGGCGGCGGGCCGACGATCGGCGCCGAGGCCGCCGCCGCGATCGTGCGCGACCTCGCCCCGGCGTACGCCGTGCCGATGCACTACCACACGCCGGCGATCGACTTCCTCGAGCCGGCCGACGCATTCCTGGCGCTCTTCGACGACGTGGAGCACGCCGATGGCCCCGAATGGACCCTGCCGTCGGAACGACCACCCGCGCCGCGGGTGGTCGTCCTTCAGCCGCCTTCGGCCTGAGCCCGCAGGCTCAGTAGCGATCCATGTACTGGCGGATCTCCCAGTCGTGGACCTGCTCGTTGTAGGCGGCCCACTCCTCCCGCTTCAGCGCCACGTACTCGGTGAAGATGTGGTCGCCCAGCGCCTGGCGCATGACGTCGTCGGCCTCGAGGGCGTCGAGGGCGTGCGACAGGTCGTGCGGGAGGCTGCGGATCCCGAGCCCGGCCGACTCCTCCTCGGTGAGGTGGTAGATGTTGCGGTTGACCGGCTCCGGCGGCGTGAGCCCGCGCTTGACGCCGTCCAGGCCGGCGGCGAGCATGCACGCCAGGGCCAGGTACGGGTTGGCCGTCGGGTCCGGCGTCCGCAGCTCGATCCGGGTGGAGCGGCCGCGCTTGGCGGGGACGCGGATCGCCGCCGAGCGGTTGCCGGGAGACCAGGCGATGTAGACCGGCGCCTCGTAGCCGGGCAGGAGCCGCTTGTACGAGTTGACGGTCGGGTTGGCGACGGCGGTGATCGCCGGCAGGTGGTCGAGGATGCCGGCGATGTACGCCCGGCACTCGGGCGAGAGCTGGAGCTCGTCGCCCTCGTCGAGGAACGCGTTCTCCTCGCCGCGCGCCAGCGACTGGTTGACGTGCATACCCGAGCCGTTCTCGCCGTGGATCGGCTTGGCCATGAACGTGGCGTGCATGCCATGGCGCGCGGCGATCGTCTTCACGACCATCCGGAACGTGATCAGGTTGTCGGCGGTCGCGAGCGCGTCGGCGTGGCGGAAGTCGATCTCGTGCTGGCCGATCGCCACCTCGTGGTGGGCGGCCTCGATCTCGAATCCCATCTGCTGGAGCGTCACCTCGATGTCACGGCGGCAATCCTCGCCGCGGTCGATCGGGGCGACGTCGAAGTACGAGGCGGCGTCGTGCGGATCGACGGTCGGGTTGCCGTCGGCGTCGAGCTTGAAGAGGAAGAACTCGGCTTCCGGGCCGACGTGCATGGTGTAGCCGAGGTCGGCCGCCTCCCTGAGCACGCGCCGGAGATTGGTGCGCGGGTCGCCCGCGAACGGCCGGCCGTCCGGGTCGGCCACGTCGCAGATGAGCCGGGCGGTGCGGGCGGACTCGGTGCCGCGCCAGGGCAGGACCGCGTAGGTCGCGGGGTCGGGCAGAAAGTACATGTCGGACTGCTCGATCCGCTTGAAGCCCCGGATCGAGGAGCCGTCGAACATGAGCTCGTTGTCGAGCGCCTTCTCGAGCTCGTCCACGGGGATCGACACGTTCTTGACCGCGCCGTACGGCTCGGTGAACTGCAAGCGCACGAAGGCGACGCTGTCGCGCGCGCACCGCTCCAAGACCTCCTGCTTGTCCATGGCAGTCCTTCCCCTGTATTCCGGAGCGAGTGTCATAGCCCTGATTCCCTTCCGCTTCGGTGTCCCGGCCGCGGCCAGTGTATAGCGTGCCCCGGATGATCCCCCGCCCCGCTCGCGGTCCCCGCGAAGGCCGTCGCCGAATTCCCTCGAACGTGCGCGCAATGGGCTGGACGAGCCTCGTGAACGACGCTGCGTCGGAGCTGCTCTACCCGGTCCTGCCGCTCTACCTCGTGGTCACGCTGCACGCCCCGGCGGCCGCCGTCGGCCTCGTCGAAGGGGCCGCGGGCGCCGCCGCGCAGATCGTCGGCTACGTCGTCGGGCGGCGCTCCGACCGGATCCACCGCCGCCTGCCGTTCGTATGGGCGGGCTACACGCTCTCGAACATCGCCAAGCCGCTCGTCGCCCTCGCGACCGCATGGGGCTGGGTGCTCGGGGCACGCGTGCTCGACCGGGCCGGCAAGGGCATCAGGACCGCCCCGCGCGATGCGCTCCTGCGCGACTCCTCCGACCCGGACCGCGTCGGCACCACCTTCGGCTATCACCGCTTCATGGACTCGGCCGGCGCGACCGTCGGCCCGCTCCTGGCGCTCGCGCTCCTCGCCGCCGGGCTCTCGCTGCGCCAGGTGATCGCGGCGTCGATCATCCCCGCCATCCTCACGATGTTCGTGCTGCGCGCCGTCCACGAGGCGGCCCCGCAATCCGACCCGACCGCCGCGCCGCCCGTGACGCGCGATCTGCCGCGGGCCTTCTGGGCCTTCGCGGGCGCGTGGGTGGTCTTCTCGCTCGGGAACTCGGCCGACGTCTTCCTCCTCCTCCGGTCCCGCGACCTGGGCCTGTCGGCGACCGCGGTCGTCGTGGCCTACGCCGTCTACAACACGCTCTACTCGGGCCTCTCCTGGCCACTCGGCCACGCGTCCGACCGGATCGGCCGCCGTCGGGTGCTCGCGGCGGGGCTCGTGGTCTTCGCCGCGGTCTACGCCGGCTTCGGCCTCGCGACCGACTCGATCGTGGTGTGGCCGCTCTTCGCCCTCTACGGCTGCTACATGGGCGCGACCGACGGCGTCGCCCGTGCGCTCGTGGCCGACCTGTCGCCCGCGCCGCTGCGGGCAACCGCACAGGGCACGTTCCGGCTCGTCACCGGCGGGTCGGAGGTGATCGCGAGCATCGTGGCCGGCATCCTCTGGTCGAGCGTGGCGCCGGGGGCGGTCTTCGTCCTCGGAGCGGGCGCGGCGACGGCCGGGCTCGTGCTGCTTCTCTCCTCGATCCGGGTCCAGAGCCGGCTCGCCTGACGACCGGGGCATTTCGCTGCCTGTGAAGTGACGGCGCCGCGGTGCCGATCACCCACAGGATGGGCTTTCCGAACTGGATCCGTGAGGGATGGCTGGGTCGCGTGCCCGTGCGGTGGTGCGAAGCCGACGGGCCGGTCTCGGCCGGGATCGTCTTCCGCGTCGGTCGCGTCGACGAACGCCTTACCACGACGGGCATCACGCACCTCGTCGAGCACCTGGCCGCCGACCGTGCGGGCATCTCGCGACTCGACGCGAACGCCTACGTCGGTCTCGAGCTCACCGCCTTCCACGTGCGCGGCGAGGCCGACGAGATACGCATGTTTCTCGACGCAGTCTGCCATGCGCTCGGCGATCTGCCAGTCGACCGGCTCGACACCGAGATGCGCGTGCTGGCTGCTGAGCTCGCGACGGTCCCCAC
>JAICKX010000102.1 GCA_025927685.1 Thermoleophilia bacterium
ACGATCCCGAGCGCCGCCACGCAGTCCTCGTCGCCCTCGAGGGCGCTGTCGATCACGACCCGCACCTCGGCGGCGCCGCCCTCCGCGATCGCCCGCGCGAGCGTCCCGCTGGGACGCTCGGCCGCGATCTCCTGGGCCGCCAGGCGCACGCCCGTCGCGGAGGCCAGGCTCTCGAGGCAGCCGTGGTTGGGGCAATGGCCCTGGCAGGGCGGGCCGTTCTCGTCGACCACCATGTGCCCGAGCTCGCCGCCGTAGCCGGTGGCGCCGTGATAGAGCTGCCCGTCGAGGACGATCCCGCCGCCCACCCCGGTCCCGAGCGTGAGCATGATCACGTTGGCGCGGCCCTTGGCGGCGCCGATCCGGGCCTCCGCCAGGCAGGCGACGTTCGCGTCGTTGTCGATCTTCACCGGCAGCCCGAGGCGGCGTTCCATCTCGGCCAGGAACGGGACGTCGGTGATCGGCACGTTGATCGAGTCCGCGACCACGCCGCGGCGCTGGTCGATCTGCGACGGCAGGCCGAAGCCGACGCCGGCCACGTCGCGGCCGCCCGCGACCCGGCGCACCAGCTGCTCGATCTCCGTGAGCAGGCGATCCTCGTCGGAGACGTCGGTCGGCGCGGAGTCGCGCGCCAGGAGCTCGAGCTCGGGCGAGACCAGCGCCGCCTTGACGGAGGTGCCGCCCAGGTCGACGCCGACGACGGGTTCCAAGGAGGAATTCACAGTCGTGGGTACCATAAAACGGCGAGATGGCGCCCGAGTCGAAGCCCCGAAAGCCGTACCGGACATATCGCGGGGGCCGATCCGGAGGGAGCGACGACGCCGACGCCGCGCGCTTCGACTTCACCGGACGGTCGGCGGCCGCGTCCGCGCCCGCCCGCGATCGGACGCCCGAGGGCCTGCCCGCGCCCGACATGCGCCCGCGGCACGAGCCCCTGCCCGGCCGGCGGGTCGCCGAGCCGCCTCCGCCCGGCGGCCCGACGACGCGGCCAGGGTTCTTCCGGCGCCGGTGGCGGCGGATCCTCGCGATCGGGATCCCCGTGCTGGTCCTGCTCTTCGCCTTCTGGCTCTACCTCGGCTACCGGGCCTTCTCGGACGAGGTGGCGAAGGCCAACAAGCGCATCGACAAGCGGACGAAGGCCGCGCTCGCGCCCGCCGGGAACATCCTGCGGAGCCCCCAGATCAGCCTGGTCATGGGGTCGGACAGCCGGGGCAAGAGCGCCACCGCCGGCGCCCGGGCCGACTCCATCCTGCTCGTCCGCACCGACCCGGGCGCGCACCTGATCTCGATGCTCTCGATCCCGCGCGACCTGTACGTGCCGATCCCGGGGCACGGCACGAACAAGATCAACGCCGCGTTCGCCTTCGGCGGCCCGCCGCTCCTGATCCGGACGGTGAACCGGCTCACGTCCCTCGACGTGAACCACGTCGTCCTCGTCGACTTCACCGGCTTCCGCGACCTCATCGACCAGCTGGGCGGGATCAGCATCGTGAACCCGACGAAGATCGTGTCGTCGGAGGACTTCGACGGGCACGGCTGGCAGTTCGGGAAGGGGCCCATCCACCTCGACGGGCGCCGGGCCCTGGCCTACGCGCGCATCCGGCACACGACGAACGCGGCGGACTCCGACATCTCGCGCACCGAGCGCCAGCAGCGCGTGCTCCAGTCGCTCATGCACGAGGTCGTGAAGCCGTCGAGCCTGTTGCACCTGCCGTCGATCGGCCGCGCGGTCGCCAAGCCGCTCGCCACCGACCTGTCGGCCAACGAGCTCATCGGCATGGGCTGGATCAAGTTCCGGGCGGGACGCACGCTGGAATGCCACCTCGGCGGGACGCCGCTCGTGCTCGGCGGCCAGGACGTCCTCCAGTCGAGCGAGCAGAACGCGGCCGTGGTGCAGATGTTCCTCGGCCAGTCGGCCCCCCAGCCCGCGCCCAAGGGCCAGCTGTACGCGCCGGGCTGCACGGTGCAGTAACGCGGGGGGCGAGACCGGGGACAGTCCCTGAACATTCCGCGTCCGACAACTGTGACAGCGGCGTGACGTCCCCGGCGATCCCCGACTCGGTGTGGGTCACGGAGGTGCGGCGGCGTGGTCACGGCGTGCGTTCGGGGACTGTCCCCGGGCTAGACTTCGCCTCGTGATGACCACGAGCGCCAGATGCTTTACCCCGCCCGGGCCGCAGGCTGGGGCTGCGCTGGCACGGCGCTCGTAGCCGGACGCAATCGCGCTCCTCCCAGCCCGACGGCGGCCGGGGCTTCCCCGGGTTCCCGTCAGCACGTCCCCAGGAGGATCTGCGATGCACTCCGTCATCACCCAGGAGCAGCTCGACCGCGCCCTTTCGCTGAGAGACCTGTCCGACCCGGGCGCGGGCCGGCACGCCGTCCAGCTCGTCGCCGGCGCGATCCGCGCGGGACTCGAGAACGCATGGAGCTGCCCGGTGCTCGTCCACCGGTCGAGCCCGGTCGTCACCGTCCACACCAACTACGAGGTGCTCGGGTATCCCCCCGATGCGCCGGCCCGAGAAGCCCGCTACACGCGCTACCTCGACGGCCGCCGCCTGCTCAGAACGCACATGACCGCGGCCGTCCCCGGTGCGCTGCGTGAGCTGGCCGGTGGCAGCGGGCCGCCCGATCTCGTCGTCGCCTGTCCCGTCCTGGTCTACCGGCGCGACGTCGTCGACCGCCTGCACGTCGGCGAGCCGCACCAGCTCGACGTGTGGCGCGTGCGGCGCGGCCCGCCGCTCGCGGCCGCCGACCTCGACGAGATGGTCGCGGCCGTCGTCGCGGCCGTCCTGCCCGGCGCCCGCCATCGCACGCTGCCGGCGGAGCACCCGTACACGACGGCGGGCCGCGAGGTGCAGGTCGCCGTCGACGGGCAGTGGGTCGAGCTGCTCGAGTGCGGCCTGGCCGGCCGCCACGTCCTGCGCGCCGGCGGGCTCGACCCGGGCGAGTGGTCGGGTCTCGCGCTCGGCGTCGGCCTCGACCGCGCGCTCATGCTGCGGAAGGGCGTGGCCGACATCCGCCTGCTACGGTCGGCCGACCCGACGGTGGCCCGCCAGATGCTCGACCTCGAGCCCTACCGGCCGGTGAGCGCGATGCCGCCCATGCGGCGCGACCTCTCGATCGCCGTGGCCGCCGACCCGTCGGCCGAGGAGCTGGGAGACCGCATCCGCCCGAGCGTCGAGCCGGCCGCGCTCGAGGCCGTCGAGGAGCTCGCGGTCGTGGCCGAGACGCCGGCTTCGGAGCTCCCGCCGGAGGCGATCGCGCGGATCGGCCTTCGGCCCGGGCAGAAGAACATGCTCGTCCGCCTCGTCCTGCGCCATCCGACCCGAACGCTCACGGCCGAGGAGGCGAACCGCACACGGAACGCGGTGTATGCGGCCATCCACGAGGGGGAGGCCCACCAGTGGGCCTGATCTACGCCTCTGCGGCCTTCTTTGGCTCGCTCGACTCGCCGGAACCGGAGCTCTCGGACTTCTTCTCCGACGACTTCGAGTCGCCGGAGCTCTCGGACTTGCCGTCCGACGCCGCCTTCGACTTGCGTCCGTAGTCGGTCGAGTAGAACCCCGAGCCCTTGAAGTGGATCGCGACCGGATGCAGCACGCGCGAGGCGGGCGCGCCGCACACCTCACATTCGGCCAAGGGCTCGTCGGAGAACTTCTGGAGCACCTCGAAGCGATGGTCGTTCTGGCATCGGTACTCGTAGATCGGCATCCAAATCCAGTATACCGACCGCACCCTGGCGCACTGGGCCCGAGAGTGCCAGCGAAGGGCCCTGGGTTACGATCAACCGCCGTGCGGATCGCCATCGTCACCGACTTCTACTACCCGTCGCTGGGCGGGATCACCGAGCACGTCGACGGCCAGGCCCGCGGCCTTCAGGCTCTCGGGCACGACGTCACCGTCGTCACGGGCCGTATCCTGCGCACGCCGCCGGTGCAGGACGACGCCATGCCCGTCCCCGACCCGACGTTCGAGATCGTGCGCCTCGGCTCGGCCCTGCCGCTGTACGTGCCGCGGTGGGGCAACAACGCGCAGACGCTGCACACGCTGGGGCCCCGGCTGGGCCGGAAGCTGCGCGACTTCTTCCGCGACCGCGGCTTCGACGTCATCCACGTCCACGCCCCCTACAACCCGCCGTTCCCGGCCTGGGCGATCGCCAACGCGCCCGACGACGCGGTGGTGGTCGCCACCTTCCACAGCGTCTTCCCGCAGACCGTCGGCATGGACATCCTGGCGGAGTGGACGCGGCCCTGGATCGAGCGGCTCGACGGGCGGATCTGCGTGTCCGAGGCCTGCATCGGGTCGCTCGTCCCCTACTACCCCTACGCCTACGACGTGATCCCGAACGGCATCGACGCCGACCACTTCTCGCCCGGCGCCGAACCGGCGGCGGGGCTCCGGGGCGACGACGGGACGATCGTCTTCATCGGCCGGTTCGACCCCCGAAACGGGCTCGGCACGATGATCGAGGCCCATCGCATCCTTCAGGAGGAGCGCGGCGGCGTGAGCCTCGTCGTGGTCGGCGACGGTCCGCTCCGCTCCAGGTACGAGCACCAGATCACCGACCGGCAGCGGCCGCACGTCCACTTCGCCGGCCGGCTCAACCGCAGCCGCCCCAACCACCTCGTGGCCGGCGACGTCTTCTGCACGCCGTGCAACCGGGCGTCGTTCGGGATGGTGCTGCTCGAGGCGATGAGCTGCGGCGTGCCGGTGGTCGCGAGCCGCATCTCGGGCTTCCAGCTCCTGATGCAGGACGGCGTCCAGGGCCGGCTCGTGCACCCCGCCGACGACGCCGCCCGGTTCGCGTCGGCGCTCGGCCGGCTCCTCGACGACCCCGGCGGGCGGAACCGGATGGGCGAGGCCGGCCGCCGCACCGCCCTCGAGCACTACGCGTGGCCGCGGGTGGCCGCCAAGCTCGAGGCCTATTACGACGACCTGCTCGCCGGAGTTCGACCTGCATGGGCAAGCGCGACGTCATCGTACGCTTCGTGATCGCGTCCGCCGTCTGGCTGACGGCGGCGGCGGTCATCGGGAAGGAGATCGGGGGCCGGCCCGGCGAGGTCGTGGTGGCGGTCGCGGTGCTGCTCCTGATGGCGGTCGCCTGGGCGACCTTCATGCCCAATGCCCGCCTCTTCGGCAAGGTGGTCGGCGTCGGCACCACGCCCCTGCCGATGGTCGCCATCACGTTCGACGACGGCCCCAGCCCGGAGTGGACGCCCGGCGTGCTCGACGCGCTCCGCGACGCGGGCGCCCGGGCCACGTTCTTCGCGCTCGGCCGCCAGGTGCGGGCGCACCCCGACATCGCCCGCCGGATCGTGGAGGAGGGCCACGAGCTCGCAAGCCACGGCGACGACCACTCGCTGCTCGTCTTCGCCGGGCCGCGGGCGATCGTGCACCAGTTCCGGGCCGCCGAGACCGCCCTCGGCGAGGCCGTCGGCGGCAGGGCCTCGAAGCTCTTCCGGGCACCGCACGGCTTCCGGAACCCCTTCGTGTCGGCCATCGCCGGCCAGCAGGGCTACCGCATGGTCGGCTGGCACGGGGCGGTGTTCGACACGGCCCGGCCGGGCGTCGACGCGATCGTCGCGCGCTGTCGCAGCGTGCTTCGGCCCGGGGCGATCCTGCTCCTGCACGACGGTGACGGCTCGGGCCGGGGCGGCGACCGCCGCCAGACAGTCGAGGCCGTCCCGCACATCCTCGCGTCCGCGCGCGAGCGCGGTCTCGAGCCGGTGACCGTGTCGCAGCTCGCGGAGGAGCTGCGGCCGGAGAAGCGGACGGTGCTCAAGGCTGCCGGGTTCGCGCTCGTCGTCGCCGCCCTGGTGCTGCTCGTCTCGCAGCGCTACTCGCTCCAGGTCATCGCCGACGTCTTCACCGAGGCCGACCCGGTCTTCGTCCTCGCGGCGCTGCTCGCCAACCTGGGCTCGGTCGCGGCCAAGTCGCTCATCTGGAAGGCCGCCATCGACGCGGTCCCGGCCGACGCGAACGGCGGCCGGCTGGACGTGCCGGTCCGCGACGTCGTCCCGCCCATCTTCATCGGCTTCCTCCTGAACACGGTCCTGATCGCGCGCCTCGGCGAGGTGGCCCGGGTGTCGGTGCTGCGGCGCAAGCTCGTGGCCCGCGGCCAGGCGGTGCCGGTGTCGACGCTCGTCGGCACGCTCGTCACCGAGCAGATCCTGAGCGGCATCATGCTGGTGGGCGTGCTGGTCGGCGTGGTCGCCTTCACGCCGGTGCCCCAGCAGGCGGTCCGCCTGCTGGCCGTGCTCTCGGGCGTCGTGCTCTTCATCGGGCTCGTGGCGGCCGGCATCGAGATCGCGATCCGGATCCAGCGCCGGCGGATGGTGCCGACGGCCGACTACGTCGAGCGCTGGTGGCACCTGCTCGGCATCAGCTTCACCTCGACGATGCGCGCGCTGCGGGAGGGCCAGGCGATCTTCGGCCGCCCGCGGCTCCTGGCGTGGGGCCTCGTGATGGCGGCGGTGAGCTGGGTGATGCAGCTCGCCGGCATCTACTGGGCGCTCAAGGCGTACGGGATCGACGAGGGCCTGGGCGCCGCCGGCGTCGTCTTCCTGGCGTCGAACCTCGTGCAGCTCTTCCCGATCACGCCCGGCAACCTGGGCGTGTTCCAGGGCGCCACGGCCGGTGGGCTGAGCGTGCTCTACCCGGTGTCGAGCGACCTGGCGCTCACGTTCTCGATCGGGCTCCAGTTGATCGAGGCGGCGCTGGGGGTCGGGATCGGGTTCGTCTTCCTGTCGCTCGAGGGCCTGTCCGTGGCGGAGCTGCGGCGCCAGGTCGAGGACGAGGCGGACGAGGCGACATGAGATGGGCCGCGATCCTCCTCGCCGCCATTCTGGGGGCAGGGTGCTCCGGCGGCGGCTCCGGCGGGTCAGCCGGGTCGAACACCGCCCCGCCCTCCTCGACCCTGCCGCGGTCGGGCACGGTCACCTACACCGACGGGAAGGTCTACACGGTGGCCCCGCTTGGAGCGAAGCTCGTCCTCGACGACATCTCGGTGGCGGTCGCGGGGATCGAGTGGACGAAGGCGATCAGCGCGCCGCTCCCGCCCGGCACGACGATCTTCGGGGTCGTCCGGGTGACGGTCACCAACACGTCGGACGCCACGCAGACGCTCGCGCCGACCCAGATCTGGCTCCTCGACTCCAAGAACCATGCGTTCCTGTCGGCGGCCGCGGCGCAGGTCCGCCACCCGCTGGTGGGGAAGTCGCTCGGGCCGGGGCAGTCGGCCACAGGATCGCTGGTGTTCCCGGCGCCGGGCCGCGAGAACGGCAACCTGCTCGTGTACCGGTTCGCGGACGCGACCGACATCGCGCACGCCCACCACGTCGGCCTCGTCCGCTACGGCTGAGACCAGCGGGCGACCGGCGGCCCGCACGGGCGCCGGCCGTGCTTGGCGGGCACCGTCGCCGCCTGGACCGGGGGCGGCGAGCCACCGTAGACGTGGCTCTCCCACAGCCAGGTCGGGTGCGGCGCGCGCTGCGGGCGGTCGCGGGTCACGATGCGGGCAAGCGACGGCGTGACCACGACGAGCGCTGCCGAGACCACGGCGAGCAGGGCGACCACCGCGAGCGAGCGTGAAAGCGCACGGCTCATTCCCTCCGGATATCGGCGAATCGAGCGATGACCTTCACACCTGGAGCGCCAGCAGGTCGCCCACCGTCTCCCGGCGCACGATCGTGCGTGCCCCACCGGCGGCCACGAGGACCGCGGCCGCGCGCGGCAGCGCGTTGTAGGTCGACGCCATGCTCGCCGCATAGGCGCCGGTGGCGGCGACGACGAGCACGTCGCCCGGGCGCGGCGCCGGCAGCGGGGCCCGCTCGATGAGGACGTCGCCCGACTCGCAGTGCTTGCCCGCGACGGCGTAGGCGCCGTCCGGCTCGGCGTCGGCCCGGTCCGCGATCCAGGCCTGGTAGCGAGCGCCGTAGAGCACGGGGCGCGGGTTGTCGGACATGCCGCCGTCCACCGCGACGTAGGTGATGCCGGCGGCCGTCCGCTTCACGGCCCCGACGGTGTAGAGCGTGACGCCGCAGGTGCCGACGACCGAGCGGCCCGGCTCCAGCACGAGCTCCGGCAGCGGGTCGAACCGGCCCGCCACGGCCGTCGCGGTGGCGGTCACCGCCGCGTCCAGGTCGGGCACGTCGTCCTCGTCCGTGTACGGGATCGCGAGCCCGCCTCCCAGGTCGAGCACCGGCAGCCGGGCTGCGGGCTCGAACCGGGCCAGCCACTCCACGGCGGCCAGGTACGTGCCGAGGTCGCGGATCTGCGAGCCCAGGTGGACGTGCAGGCCGTCGAGGCGCAGGTGCCGGCAGGCGGCGGCGCGCGCGATCGCCCGTTCGAGGTCGCCGGGCGCCATCCCGAACTTCGAGGCCGCATGGCCGGTCTGGATCTTGGCGTGGGTGTCGGCCTCGATGCCGGGCGTGGCGCGGAGCAGGACCGGCTGCTCGCGCCCCTCCGCGGCGGCGATCCCGTCGACCTGGTCGAGCTCCTCCAGGTGGTCGACGACGAGCAGCCCAGCCCCGGCGGCGACCGCTGCGCGGACGTCATCGTCTGACTTGTTGTTGCCGTGGACGACGAGCCCTTCGGGAGGCGCGCCCGCCGCCAGCGCGTGGGCCAGCTCGCCCTCGGAGGCGACGTCCATCCCCATCCCCTCCTGCACCAGCACGCGCAGGAGGCCGACGGTCGCGTTGGCCTTGCAGGCGTAGACGGCGCGCGCACTCCCGGGATAGGCGGCGAGCGCCTCGCGGTAGGCCCGCGCCCGGGCCCGCAGGGTGGCCTCGTCGTAGACGTGAAGCGGCGTCCCGTGCTCGCGCGCGAGGTCCGCGAGCGCAGTACCGCCGACGCACAGCCGCCCGTCCTCGACGACGGCCGTGTCGGGCAGCACTGACATCGGGGAAAGGCTAGTCGCGTCAGCGCTCGGATCGCGGGCGGTCCCGAAAGCCCGCCGCCGGCCGCAAGTCGCGCGAGTATCCTCACCGCCCGTGGCCAACCGGATACTCGTCGTGGGATGGGACGGCGCGGACTGGGACATCCTCGATCCCCTGCTCGCGGCCGGCGAGCTGCCGAACCTCGCCGCACTCGTCGAGCGCGGGCGGCGCGGCGTGTCGCGCTCGTGCACGCCGTCGCACTCCTGGGCCGCCTGGCCCACGTTCCTGACCGGCCGCGACCCGGCCGGGCACGGCGTCTTCGACATCCTCGAGCACCAGCCCGGCGCCAGCCGGCGGATGCCGGTCTCGTCGAAGTCGATCCTCGCCCCCACGTGGCCCGAGCGCGTCTCGGCCGCCGGCAAGCGCGTCGTGATCGCGAACATCCCGCTCACCTACCCGCCGCCCGAGGTGAACGGCGTCGCGATCGCGGGCGGGGTGATCCCGGGGGGCGCGGCCTTCAGCCATCCCGCCGGCATCGGGCCGGGCCTCGGGTGGCCCATCAACGGCGGCTCGTGGACGACGTTCCGCGGCCGGCCGGTCGAGCTGGTCGAGGACGTCGAGCGGACGACCGCCGCCCGGGCCGAGGCGATGCGCAGGCTCCTCGACTCCGAGCAGTGGGACGCCGCCTGCCTGGTCTTCGTCTCACCCGATCGCATCCAGCACTGCCTGCTGGAGTACGTCCATCCGGGGCATCCCCGCCACGCCGAGGCGGCCGCCTCGCCGGTCGCGGCGCGCGTGGTCGACGTCTACCGCATGCTCGACCGCGAGCTCGGGACGCTCGTCGAGCGCACCGACGAGGCCGACACCGTCGTCCTCATGTCCGACCACGGCCACCAGCCCTGCACCCGCGCGCTCAACATGAACCGCGTCCTCGAGCACCTCGGCCACCTGCGGCTGGGGCGCGGCTCCGGCCTCGTCGGCCTCCTGGCCTGGGGCCGGCTGCGCTCGATCGCCCGCGTCGCCTACGACAGGCTGGGCCTGCACGGCCGCATCGCCGTCCCCACGCAGCCGGTCGACTGGACCGGGACCGTCGCCTACACGAGCGTCGTCTCGACGGGCGAGGGCGTCTCGATCGCGCTGCGCGGCCGCGAGCCCGAGGGCCGGGTCGCGCCCGAGGACTACGACCGCGTCCGCGACGAGGTGGCGGCGTCGCTGCTCGAGTTCGCCGACCCCGAGACCGGCGCGCGGCCGATCCGGGCCGTGCGGCGTAAGGAGGAGGTGCTCGACGGCCCCTACCTCGACCGGGCCCCCGACCTGCTGCTCGAGGCGGCGCCGCTCTACTCGCTGACGCACGCCCGCCGGATGGTCGAGGAGGCCGACTGGCTGAGCGGCGACCACCGCCCGGAGGGCATCTACGTCGCCGCCGGGCCGGGGGCCGCCGCGGCCGACGGCTCGGAGATCTCGCTGGCCGACTTCGCCGGGATGATCGAGTCGGCGGCCGGGCTCGAGGGCGAGGCGGCCGATCGCGTCGCCGAGGCGGCGCCCGACGTCTTCAGCGAGGACGAGGAGCGCGAGGTCGAGGAGCGCCTGCGCGGCCTCGGCTACCTCGAGTGACGCTCGCGGGGCTATGAGCGTGACCGACGAGCGCGTGCTCCTGCGCGGCACCGCCGCCAACGTCGCCGGGCTGCTCGCAGGGGTGGCCGCGGCGTTCGGCGTGCAGGTGCTCCTCGGCCGGGCGCTCCCGGCCGGCGGGCTGGCGCTCGTCACGATCGCCGTCCAGGTCGCGTTCGTGGCCTCGGCCGGAGCCCGGTTCGGGATGGACGTGGCCGCCGTGCGGCTGGTCGCCATCGCGCAGGGGGCGGGACAGCCGGAGACGCTGCGCAGCCTCGTCGAGCGCTGCGCCGGCGTCGCCGCCGTCGCCTCGGTCGTCGCCGCCGCCGCGATCGCCGCGGCCTCGCCGCTCACCGGCGACCGCGCCGGCGCGATCGCGATCGGGGCCGCCGGGCTGCCGTTCATCGCGGTCACGAACGTCTACCTCGGCGCGACGCGCGGCCTGAAGCTGATGGGGCCGACGCTGGCCGTCTTCTGGATCGGGCAGCCGGTGGTGTGGATCCTGCTCGCCGCTGCCGCCCTCGCGGCCGGCGGCGAGACCGACGCCGCGGTGGCCGCCTACGGCGGCTCCTGGGTCGTCGCCGCGATCGCGGCCCGCAGCCTGTGGCGGTCGGCCGCCACGCCGATGGGCGGCTCCCCGGCGCCGCGCGAGGAGGTGCGGGCCGCGATCGCCTACGGCCTCCCCCGCGCGCCGTCGGCGCTCCTGGCGCAGGCGCTCTTCTGGGCCGACCTCTTCGTGCTCGCCCACTACCGCCACGGCGCCCCGCTCGACGCCTACGCCGCCGCGGGCCGCGTCTCCCAGCTGGTGCTGCTCTTCCTGACCTCCGCCAACCTGATCTTCGCCCCGTTCGCGGCCGACCTGCACGCCCGCGGCGAGCGGGCGCGGCTCGACGCGCTCTTCAAGCGGGCGACGCGGTGGGCGCTGGCGGGCACGCTGCCCGCCGCGATCGTGCTCGCCGTGGCGGCCCCCGAGGCGCTGCGAGCCTTCGGGCCCGGCTACGACCAGGGCGCGACGCCGCTTCGCATCATGCTCGCCGGCCAGACCGTGAACGTCGCAACCGGCGGCGTGGCGTTCGTCCTGATCATGGTCGGGCTCACCGGCCTCGACCTGGTCGACAACCTCATCGCGGCGGTCGTCCTCGTCGCCCTGGCCGCGCCGCTGGCCTCGGCCGAAGGGCCGACCGGCGCCGCGGTCGCCTCGGCGGTGGCGCTGGGCGGGGTGAACGCGTTCCGGCTCTGGCAGGTGTGGCGGCGGGTCGGGATCCAGCCGTTCGACGCGGCCTACGCGCGGCTCCTGATCCCGGCGCTCGGATGCGCGGCCGCGGCAGCGGCCGCGCGCTCGCTCGCC
>JAICKX010000067.1 GCA_025927685.1 Thermoleophilia bacterium
CGAGCTGGAAGAGCTGGCAGCGCGAGAGGAGGGCGGAGTTCACCTCGAAGTAGGGGTTCTCGGTGGTCGCGCCGATCAGCGTCACGAGCCCCGACTCGACGGCCGGCAGGAGCGCGTCCTGCTGGCCCTTGTTGAAGCGGTGGATCTCGTCGAGGAAGAGGATCGTGCGCTGGCCGTTTCCGCCCAGCCGGTCGCGCGCCTCGGCGAGCACGCGGCGGACGTCCGCCACGCCGACCTGGACCGCCGACAGCTCCTCGAAGTGCGCCTGGGTCGTGTGGGCCACGATCCGTGCCAGCGTGGTCTTGCCGCTGCCGGGCGGGCCGTAGAAGATCATGGAGGGGACGCGGTCCTTGGCGATCGCCCGCCGCAGCGCGCTGCCCTCCCCGACGACGCTCTCCTGGCCGACGAACTCGTCGATCGTCCCCGGGCGCAGCCGCTGCGCGAGCGGCGCCACCGTCTCGAGCTGCGACTCGGCGGAGTGCGAGAAGAGATCCCCGGCCATCCCTGAGCAGCCTACTTGGCACCATCGTGTACCGTGCGGGCGATGATCGCGGCCGACGTGCGCACCGAGACCAGCCGCCTCCTGGCCGAGCTGATCCGCATCGACACCACGAACCCGCCCGGCAACGAGACCGCCGCGGCGGAGCACCTCGCCGCCTACCTGGCGGCCGCCGGCGTCGAGTCGCAGATCGTCGGCCGCGAGCCGGGCCGGGGCTGCCTCGTCGCCCGCATCCCGGGCACCGGTGACGGGCCCTCGCTCATGCTGCTCGGCCACACCGACACGGTCGGCGCCGACCCCGAGGAGTGGTCGGTCGCGCCGCACTCGGGGCTGGAGCGCGACGGCTTCGTCTGGGGCCGCGGGGCGCTCGACATGAAGGGCCAGGTCGCTGCGGAGACCGTCGCCGTGGCGATGCTCGCCCGCGAGGGGTGGCGCGGGGCGGGCGATCTGATCCTGTGCGCGGTGGCCGACGAGGAGGTCGGCAACGGCTGGGGGCTCTCCTGGCTCGTCGAGGCCCACCCCGACCTGGTCCGCGCCGACTACGTCGTGAACGAGGGCGGCGGCGAGCGGCTCGAGCACCGGGGTCGCGTGGCCTACACCGTCGGGATCGGCGAGAAGCGCTGCTCCGCCTTCGCGATCACGGTTCGCGGCAAGAGCGGCCACGCGTCCACGCCGAGCGCCGCCGACAACGCGCTCGTGAAGCTGGCGCCGGTGATCGACAGGATGCAGCGGATGCGGCCTCCGGTCGCCGAGCTGCCCGCGCTGCACACGTTCCTCGCGGCGGTGGGCGAGGACGGGGCCGACCCCGCCGAGGTCGTGGCCCGCTGCCGGGCGGAGAACCCCATCCTCGCCGCCGCGGTCGAGCCGATGCTCGGCGCCACGATCGCGCCGACCATCAGCCAGGCGTCGACGGCCGTCAACATCATCCCCGGCCGGGCCCGGCTCGTGTGCGACTGCCGGATCCTGCCCGGCATGACGACGGCGGAGATCGAGCAGGCCGTCCGCGCCGAGCTGGCCGGGATCGAGCACGAGTTCGAGCTCGTCGAGAACGTCGGCGGCACGCTCTCGCCCCCCGACACGCCGTTGTACCGCGTGCTCGAGGAGTTCGCGCCGGAGATCGAGCCCGGAGCGTCCCTCGCGCCCTTCGTCAACGCCGGGTTCACCGACAGCCACTTCATGCGCGAGGCGTTCGGATCGGTCGCCTACGGGTTCATGCCGATGCGGATGGACCCGCTGCTCGCGGGGTCGCTCGTCCACTCCGCCGACGAGCGCGCATCGATGGACGACCTCGAGCTCGCGACGCGCTTCTTCCTGCACGTCGCGCGCGCGATGGGGGAGCCGGCGTGACGGCTCCGCCGGTCCGGCTCGGCGGGATGGCGCTCCGAAACGGCATCCTCGTCCACAGCCTCGACCACTGGGCGGCGGCGGTCCGCACCGGCGACGGCGAGGTGAAGGTCGCCTCCGGCCGGAAGCCCGACATGCCCGAGGCGCTCACGCGCACACCGCTCGTGCGCGGCGTGGCCCGGATGGCCGAGGCGGCCTGGCTCCTGCCCGTCGTCCGCCGGCGGCTGCCCGAGGCCCGGCTTCCCATCGAGGGGCCGGGGATGGGCGCGGCGCTGGCCGGATCGGCGCTCCTCGCCCAGGCGGCGCGCCGCAGCCGCCTGAACCCGCTCTTCGCCGAGTCGCTGGCCGCCGCGGCGGCGCTCGCACCCGCGCTGATGGCGCTGCGCGGCTCGGAGATCGCCGGCTACCACGGCGCCGAGCACAAGGCGATCGGAGGCTACGAGAAGGGCGCAGACGCCGTCGACGTCGCCAAGGAGCACGAGCGGTGCGGCTCGCACATGGTCGGGCCGATCGTCGCCCTGACCGCCGCCGGGAACGCACTCGCGAACCGGCTTCCCGAGTCGCGCCGCGGGCCGGCCCGGCTCGCGGTCGGCCTGGCCGCGCTCGGTGCGGCGACGGAGGCGTTCGGCTGGATGGGGCGTCACCGCGACCACCCGGTGTCGCGCGCCCTGCGCCGGCCCGGCTTCGAGCTCCAGCGGGTCGCCGCGACCCGCGAGCCGACGGCCGCCGAGCTCGAGGTCGCCGAGGCCGCGCTCCACGAGGTGCTGCGCCTCGAGGGCGCCGCGGCCTAGGCAGACGACCTCGCGGCGAGTACCCTGGGACGGTGGACGTCCTCTTCACGATGCCGTCGGCGCATGCGCTCCTGGACACCGTCCGGGACCTGCTCTTCGCGCTGCCGCAGCTCGTGATCGCGTGGATCATCCCGATCCTCTTCGCGGTGCTCGTCTACATCAGCTGGCGGATGCTGCGGATGATGCCGAACACGAAGCCGGTGGAGATCGCGCCCCGCTCCGACTCCGCCGTTGCGTGGGACGACGTCGCCGGCGTCGACGAGGCCCGAGCCGAGCTCCAGGAGGTGGTGGAGTTCCTGCGCCATCCCGGCCGCTTCGAGAAGCTCGGCGCCCGCGTGCCGCACGGCGTCCTGCTCTACGGCCCGCCGGGCACCGGGAAGACGCTCCTTGCCAAGGCGATCGCCCACGAGTCGGGCGCGACGTTCTACTTCCAGAGCGCGTCGGCGTTCGTCGAGATGTTCGTCGGCGTGGGGGCCGCCCGCATCCGCCGGCTCTTCTCGGCAGCGCGCAAGCACCAGCCGGCCATCATCTTCATCGACGAGCTCGACGCCGTCGGCAGCCAGCGCTCGGGCGGGCCGTCGGCCCAGGAGCACAACCAGACGCTGAACCAGCTCCTGGTCGAGCTGGACGGCTTCGACGAGAGCGAGCGGCTGGTGGTCATCGGCGCCTCGAACCGGCTCCAGGACCTCGACCCGGCGCTCCTTCGCCCGGGCCGCTTCGACCGCCACGTGGGCGTCTCGCCGCCCGACCTTCGGGGGCGCGAGCAGATCCTCGCGGTGCACACGCGCAAGAAGCCGCTCGGGAGCGAGGTCGACCTGCACGAGATCGCGCGGCGCACCTCCGGGCTGACAGGTGCCGATCTCGCGAATCTCGCCAACGAGGCGGCGATCTTCGCCGGCCGGGCGGGACGCGAGGAGGTCACGCGGGTGGACTTCGACGACGCACTCGAGCGGGTCGTTGCCGGCCTCCAGCAGCGCAAGCTCATCACCGACAAGGAGAAGCGCGTCATCGCCTACCACGAGGCCGGGCATGCGCTCGTCGCCCGCCTGATGGGCGACGCCATGCAGCTCCACAAGGTCACCATCGTGCCTCGCGGCCAGGCGCTCGGCTACACCCTCAACCTGCCCGAGGAGGACCGCTACCTCCAGTCGACGGAGGAGCTGCGCGACTGGCTCAAGGTGATCCTCGCCGGCCGGGCGGCCGAGCAGGTCGTCTTCGGCCGGATCACGAACGGCGCCGCGAACGACCTCGACCGAGCGACCCAGATCGCGCGCGCCATGGTGTTCGAATGGGGCATGGGGGCGAGCGTGCCGCACCTCCAGGTGCGGGCCGACGACTACGCGCTCTCGGAGGAGACCAAGCGCCTCCGCGACGGCGAGCAGCGCGCGCTCACGGACGCCGCCTACCGCGACGCGCTCGCGCTGGTCGAGCGCCACCGCACGTACCTCGACAAGCTGGCGCAGGCCCTTCTCGCCCAGGAGACGCTCGAGCGGCCCGAGATCGACCGGCTGCTCGACGGCCTCGAGCCGGAGTCGAACTCGTCGCTCGAGGTCGGCGTCGAGCTGACGCCCGAGCCCAACGGCCGCTACCGCGGGGGCACCCAGGGTTCCCCCGCGAGCCCCCTCCTCACGGGCTAGCCGGCGTTCGCCGCGCTCCGGCGAAGAGCGCGGTCTTCGTCGGAGCCACGACCGTTGGGTGCATGCGTTGGGCGGATGTCGTGCGCGCGGCGAGGATTCCGGCCGAGGTCCGTAGCTCGGCTACTCCCCGGGCGGCGGGGGAGGCGTCGACGGGGGCGGGGGCGGCGGCGGCGGGGCCGGCTCCGCGACCTCCTCCGCGGAGCCCTCCAGGGTATCGGAGGCCTCCTCGCCCTTCACGTCGGCGATCTCCTGCTCCTTCGCGGCGATCTGCTGCTGGAGGTCGGCGATCCGCGCCGCCCCGGACGCGAGCTCGCCCGATCGCTCGGCCAGCGCGCCGTCTCGATGCAGGCCGTAGGCCTGGCGGCCGAAGTCGGCGTACGCGTCCTTCTCCTCGCCCTTCAGGCCGCGTAGCTGCATCTGCAGCTGGCCGGCCTTGGCCGTCTCCTGCGTCTTCTCGGCGACGGTCGACGCGACGTCGGTCGCCTGCTGTTTGATCTTGTCGAGAAACCCCATCGGTGCCCCCTGAGGGTTGGTGTCTCCTAGGATGCGGGCCTCGATGCAGCCACGCGAGATCCATCATATCGGCCACGCCGTCGAGGACATCACGGGCGCCGTCGAGACGTACGAGCGGCTGTTCGGCGCGGTCGCCGAGCACCACGAGACCGTGCCCGAGCAGGGCGTCGAGGCGGTGTCGCTGCGGGTGGGCAGCGGCCGCATCGAGCTCCTGCGGCCGCTCGGCGAGGACACGCCCGTGGGCCGGTTCGTGGCGAGCCGCGGCCCCGGCATGCACCACGTCGCCTACAGCGTCGACGACATCCGTGCCGCCCTGCGCGACGCGTCGGCGGCGGGCGCCGAGCTGATCGACGAGGAGCCGCACGCCGGCCTCTTCGGGCTCCAGGTGGCGTTCATCCATCCCTCCAGCGTGGCCGGCGTGCTGGTCGAATACGTGCAAGTCGAAGGAGCGATCCATGGCTGATGATGTGTCCCGGGTCGAGCTCGGCTTCGACAGCGGGCTGATCGTGATCACCAAGCTGGAAGGCGGCGAGTGGGCGAAGCTCGAGGCGGCGCTCGACGCCGGCACGGGCGTCGTCAAGATCGCGGCGCCGGATGCCACCACGTACCACGTCGACGTCTCGAAGATCGGCTACGTGAAGCACGAGGCGCACGTCGGCCGCGTCGGCTTCTGACGCAGTGAGGACACGTTTGCTCGACCGGGCGGTCGTCGCCTACACCACCGCCGGCAACTACGGGATCGGGTGGGTCGTCGCCGGAGCGCTCGCCGGGGCTCCGGCGCGGGTCGCGGCGACCGTGTGGGGGACGCTGGGCGTGAACTACGCCGTCAAGCTGGCGGTGGGCCGGGAGCGGCCGGCGGCGGCCGACGCGCTGATCGGCCTGCCGTCGTCGAGCTCGTTCCCGTCGAGCCACGCGGCGATGTCGGTGGCCGCCGCGTTCGCGCTCACCCGCGCCCGTCCGGAGCTGGCCGCGATCTGGTGGACGGCGGCCGCCGCGATGGCGGCCAGCCGCGTCTACGTCGGCGCGCACCGGGCCGGCGACGTCGTCGCGGGCGCGGCCCTCGGCGCCGTGACCGGCGCGGCGGCGGGGGCCGTTTGATGTCGAGCCTCGAGGTGGGCCTGGTCGGGCTCCCCAACAGCGGCAAGTCGACCGTCTTCAACGCGCTCACCGGCGCCGGCGCGGCCGTTGCCCCGCATCTGTTCTCGACGGTCGAGACGAACCACGGCGAGGCCGACGTGCGCGACTCGCGGCTGGCCGATCTGGCCCGGCTCTCGGCGTCGGCCAGGATCGTCCCGGCGACGCTGCGGGTCGTCGACATCGCCGGGCTCGTCCGCGGCGCCTCCCACGGCGAGGGCCTGGGCAACCAGTTCCTGGGGCAGATCCGGACCACCGACGCCGTGATCCATGTCGTGCGCGCGTTCCGGGACGAGACCGTGGCCCACCCGGGCGGGAGCGTCGACTCGGTGGGCGATGTCGAGACCGTCGAGCTCGAGCTGGCCTTCGCGGACCTGGCCGCGATCGAGCGCCGCCACGAGCGGGTCGCGAAGACGGCCAAGAGCGGCGATCGCGACGCCGTCGCGGAGGCCGAGGCGCTCGAGGCGCTGCGGGGGACGCTCGAGGCCGGCCGGCCGGCCCGCTCGGCCGGCGTCGCGATCCCCGCCACGCTCGATCTGCTCACGGCCAAGCCGACGCTCTATCTCGTGAACGTCGACGACTCCGGGAACGCCGCGGACGTCGCCGCGGTCGAGGCGTTTGCCGGGGAGCGCGGCGCCGCCTGCGTCGCCGTGAACGCCAAGATCGAGGCCGAGCTGCGCGAGCTGCCCGAGGACGAGGCCGGCGCGTTCCTCGACGACCTCGGGATCGAGTCGCCCGCGCTCGACCGGGTGACGCTGGCCGCCTACGCGCTCCTCGACCTGATCCCGTTCTTCACCACGGGCCCGAAGGAGACCCGGGCCTGGACGATCCGGCGCGGCCAGAACGCGCAGACGGCGGCGGGCCGCATCCACACCGACCTGGCCCGCGGGTTCATCCGCGCCGAGGTGATCGAGTGGGACCGGCTGCTCGAGGCGGGGTCGGAGGTCGAGGCCAAGCGGCGCGGCTGGGTGCGGGTCGAGGGCCGCGACTACACCGTCTCCGACGGCGACGTCCTGAACGTCCGCTTCAACGTGTGACGCCGCTCGGACACGGGGCCGCGGGCGGCCGTGGGGTCAGCCCGAGAAGGCCTCGCCGAGGCGGGCGTCGAGCGAGTTGGCGTGGTGGAGCGCGACCGCCTCGGGCGTCTCGAGCCGGCGGCCCTCCAGCGGGCCGTGGTGGCCGGCGACCGCGTTCAGCAGGGGAAGCAGCACGTCGTCGGGGAGCCGGGCCGTCCGGGCGGCGGCGTCGATCATGCGCACACCGGCGAGGACGTGCCCGAGCAGCCGGCCCTCGTCGGAGACCGCGATCGTCACGCCGGGCCGGAACGTCTCGGTGCGGCCGATGTCGTGCAGGAGCGCCGCGGCCAGGAGGATGTCGGCGTTCAGCCGGGGGTGGAGCTGGGCGGCCTCGCGGCAGAGCGTCGCGACGGCGACCGTGTGCTCCAGCAGGCCGCCGGCGTAGTCGTGGTGGGTCTCGGACGCCGGCGCCGTGCGCAGCCGGTCGAGCACCTTCGGGCCGGTGAGCAGGCCGCCGACGAGGGCCCGCAGGCCGTCATGGCGGATCTCTCCGGCCAGGAACTCGAGGAACCCCTCGAGCGTCTCGGCGTCGCGGCGCGACCCGGGCACGAGCTCGAGCGGGTCGCCCGCGTCGATCCGCTCCAGGTCGCGCACGGAGATCTGGAGCCGGCCGGCGTACGCCTCGACCTTGCCCAGCACGCGCACCGTGTCGCCCTGGTCGAAGCGGGCCCCGAGCAGGTTCACGTCGTTCCACACGACGCCGGCGACGCGGCCCGTGCGGTCGGCCAGCTCGACCGAGAGGAAGGGGTCGCCGTTTCGGGTCGTGCGGCGTGTCTTGCGCTGCACGGCGAACGTCGCGTCGACCACCGCCCCCTCGGACAAGTCGGCGACGTACGTGCTCCCGGCCATCCGGAACGAGTCTATTAGACTGGCCCGGATGGCATCGACTCCGGCCACGCGCTCGGCGCTCGAGCCGCTGCGGGCGCTTCGCTACAACCCGGAGTTCGTGGAGCTGGACGACGTCGTGGCGCCGCCGTACGACGTGATCTCGCCCGCCGATCGCGACGCGTACCTCCGCCGGAGCCCGCACTCGATCGTGCACCTGCTCCTCCCTGAGGCCGCCGGCCAGGCCGCCCGCCTGCTCCAGGACTGGCGGCGCGAGGGAGCGCTCCTGCGCGACACGGAGCCGTCGGTCTGGTGGCACACGCAGACCTACCTCGCCCCGGACGGCGGCGAGGGCGAGCGGTCGGGATTCCTCGCCGCGATCCGGCTCGCGGCCTACGACGAGGGCCGCATCCGGCCGCACGAGCGCACCCACGCCGGCACCCGCGAGGGCCGGCTGGAGCTGCTCCGTGCCGTCAAAGCCAACCTCTCGCCGGTCTTCGGCCTCTACGACGATCCCGAGGGGGCGCCGCGCGCGGCCCTCCTGGCGCACGTCTCGGGGCCGCCCGCCATGGAGATGACGGACGCCGACGGCACGGTGCACCGCTTCTGGCAGGTGACCGACGCCGACGCGATCGAGGCCGTGCAGGAGGCGATGGCCGAGCGGACGATCGTGATCGCCGACGGCCACCACCGCTACGAGACGGCGCTCACCTACCGGGACGAGGCACGGGCCCGGGACGGCGGCTCGGAGGCCGACCGGCCGTCCGACTTCGTCCTCATGCACCTCGTGAACATGCAGGGCGAGGGTCTGGTCGTCTACCCGACCCACCGCGTCGTGCCGGGGAAGCGCGAGGTGACGCCGGACCTGCTCACGCACTTCGCCGTGCGGGAGCTGGAGGGGACACCGCTCGAGGTGGAGCGCGAGCTGAACGCCGTCCCGGTGGACACGATCGCGTTCGCCGTCTGGCGCGCCCCGGACCGGCCGGCGCTCCTCTGCACGCTGCGCGACCGGGCCGCCGTGTCCATGGCGATGCCCGGAGTGCCGGCGGCGGTCAAGAAGGTCGACGCCGCCGTGCTCGAGGCCGTCGTCCTCCAGCCGATGCTGGGGCTTCTCGACGCGGAGCAGTTCGCCAGGAGCGACGCCGTCCAGTACGTGCGCGAGCTGGGCGCCGCGACGGCTCCGGTCGAGCGGGGCGAGGCGGCCGCGGCGTTCCTGCTTCGCGCACCGACGGTCGAGCAGGTGCGGGCGGTCGCCAACGCCGGCGCGGTCATGCCGCAGAAGTCGACGTACTTCTTCCCCAAGCTCTGGAGCGGGTTCCTGGTGAACCCGCTCGAGGAGTAGGCCGCCATCAACGAGCACTGGCTCGGTTTCTGCCGGCAGGTCTCCGAGGATGTCGGCGCGGCTCTCGCCGCGCTCCCGACGCGCGACCAGCGCGAGCCTGTCGTCGGGCAGGGCGAGGGCGGCGACGACACCACCGTCGTCGACCGCGACGCCGAGGCCGCCGTCGTCCGCCGCCTGGAGGAGCTGCACGAGCGCGGCATCGACTTCAAGCTCGTCTCGGAGGAGCTCGGCGAGCGCCGGTTCGGGGGGAAGAGCCCGTGGGTGGTCGTCGTCGACCCGATCGACGGCTCGCTGAACGCGAAGCGCTGCCTGCCGTTCTGGTGCATCTCGCTGGCATTCGCCGACGGCCCGACCCTCGACGACGTCCGCTTCGGCTTCATCCGCGACTTCGGCACCGGCGAGGAGTGGGTGGCCGAGCGTGGGCTCGGCGCGACCGTGAACGACCGGCCGCTGGGTGGCGTGAGGCCGAAGGAGCGGCTGGGCGTCGTCGACCTCGAGGCGACGAACACCGGCCTCGTCGCCGCGGCGGCGGCCCGCCTCGACGGCCACGTCGGCCGGATCCGCGTCCTCGGTGCGCTCGCACTCGCGATGTGCCAGCTCGCCGACGGGCGGGTGGACGGGGTGGCCACGCTCAAGCGCAGCAGGTCGGTCGACCTGGCGGCGGCGGCCCTGATCGTCCGCGAGGCCGGGTCGGCGATCGTCACCTGGGACGTCGAGGCACTCCCGCTGGACCTCGACGTCCGCACGCGTGCCGTGGGTGCCCGCGACGAGCACTGGTGCCGGACGCTCGGCGAGCTCGTGTACGGGTGACGCCGGGCGTTCCAGGCGTTCGGCCTACACTGCGGTCATGATCGCCGAGCAGTCGATCCGCGAGGCGCTCCGGGCCGTCATCGACCCGGAGATCCGGCGCAGCGTCGTCGAGCTCGACATGGTCCGCGGCGTCGACGTCCACGGCGACCACGTCGACGTCACGATCGCGCTGACCGTCGCCGGCTGCCCGATGAAGGCCGACCTCGAAGGCCAGGTGCGCCGGCACGTCGGATCCGTGGACGGCGTCGCGACCGTCGGCGTCGCGTTCGACGTGATGAGCCCCGAGGAGCGGACGGCGCTGCGCCAGCGCCTCCACCCCGGCGGGAACGGCGCCGAGCAGAAGTCGATCTCGCTCAGCAGGCGGACGCGGGTCGTGGCGCTGGCTTCGGGCAAGGGCGGCGTCGGCAAGTCGACCCTCTCGGTCAATCTCGCGGCCGCGCTTGCGGCCGGGGGCGCCGAGGTCGGAGTCGTCGACGCCGACATCCACGGCTACTCGATCCCGCGCATGCTCGGCGTGAACCGCCGACCGGTCGTCGTCGACAAGATGATCGTGCCGCCGGTCGCCCACGACCTCAGGGTGATGTCGATCGGGTTCTTCCTCGACTCCGAGCAGGCGGTCGTGTGGCGGGGCCCGATGCTCCACCGCGCGCTCGAGCAGTTCCTGACCGACGTCCACTGGGGCGAGCTCGACTACCTCGTCGTCGACATGCCGCCCGGCACGGGCGATGTGGCCATCTCGCTCGGCCAGCTCCTGCCGGAGCCCGACCTGGTGGTCGTGACGACGCCGCAGCCGGCCGCGCAGCGCGTCGCCGCGCGCACCGCGGACGTCGCGGGCAAGACCGGGATGCGGATCGCCGGCGTCGTCGAAAACATGAGCTTCGTCCGCTGCCCGTGCTGCGGCGAGGTGTCGCATCCCTTCGGGAGCGGAGGCGGGCGGGCGCTGGCCGGCGAGCTCGGCGTACCGCTCCTGGCCGAGATCCCGCTCGACGAGCCGCTTCGCGAGGCCGCCGACGGCGGGACGCCGCTCGTCGTCTCCGCGCCGGACGCCGAGTCCGCCCGGGCCGTCGCCGCCCTCGCCGAGGCGCTCCCGGGAGCGCTCCGCCCCCGGTCAGGGGCGGAGCGGATCTCCCAGCGCCTCGGAGTGCTGTCCTAACACAGCCCTTCCGGGTGCGACGTCCCGCAGTCGTTCGAGGCGAACGTGTTCCCCGACCCGGTGCCGTCGTACTTCAGGTCCCTGCTCAGGTTGTCGTGGACGACGTTCCGCGTCACGACGTTGCCGGTCGGGTCGGCGCCGGCGATGACCCCGGCGGAGTGCACGACGATGCCGCCGGTGACGAAGCTCGGGCCGGTCGGCGCGTTCTTCGTCACGTGGTTTCCCCACACGCTGGCCCGGGCCGTGCCGAAGAGCATGATGCCGATGCCGGACAGGGCGGGGCCCTCGCCGGCCGGGCACGCCTTCTGGTTGTGGAACACGCGGTTCTGGCGGATCTCGACGATGCCGGCCCGTCCCGGTGAGCCGGTGTCCATCGCCATGATGCCGACGCAGTTGCCCGTCGCGACGTTGCGTCCGAAGAGCCCGTGCCGCGAGTCGCGGAAGAAGAACCCGAACTCGTTCCCCCTGGCGGTGTTGTCGGTCACGACCGCCTCGGCGTCGCGCGAGTCGCCGATGTAGAACCCCGCCTCCCCGCTCCCGGTCGCGAGGTTGTGCATGAACGTCACGTGATCGTTCACGAACGCGGCGACCCCGTAGTCGTCGTTGCCGATCGCACGGTTCCCGGAGACCACGGTGCGGGCGTCGTTGAAGAAGATGATCCCGCTGCTCGAGAAGCCGACGACGCGGAAGCCGTGGACGGTGGTGCCGACGATGGGCTCGGCCGGAGCTCCCGTCGCCGGATCGAACTTGCCCGCTCCGCAGATGCCGTTCACGAACGCGAGGCCGGCATTCCTCGTGTTGCACTGGCTCGGCAGCGGGTGTCTGCGGGGGCGCAGGACGGTGCCGTGGCGGCCACCGCCGGCTCCGAGGAGCGTGATATGGCTCTTCGTGATCGTGACGTTCTGGTGGTACACGCCGGCGGCGACCTTGATCGTGTCGCCCGGGTGGGCGGCCCGGAGGGCCTTCTGGATCGACTGGCCCGGATGGACGTGCCGCACCTTCGCCACCGCCGGCGATGCGAGTGCCAGAAGGGCTCCCGCCGCAGCGATCACTGCCGAAGCGCGAAGGGCTCGTCGCATGCTCCCCCTCTCGTCGGGTACGGCCCGGACGCTAGGTGGTCGGGTGCAGGGCGTCAAGTGTCCTCGCGCAGGGCGCGCAGGAGCACCGGGTCGATGCGGTCCTCACGCAGTCGCTCCTCCAGGTTCTCCCGTCCGGCCCAGGCGCGAAGCGCCTCGCCGACCGGGCCGTCGAAGCCGAGCGTCGCCAGCCGCTCGCTCACCTCGCCGCCGACCTCCTCGAGCGGGATCAGCTTGTCGTCCGGCGTCTGCCCGAACAGGAGGTCGTGCACGGCGTAGATGCGCTGAAGCTCGGCGACCGGGTCCTCGTGGTCGTCGACGCGCAGGTCGATCATCATGTCGTTGTTGCCGCCGTAGCCTCCGCCCGTTCGGCGGACGATGACGCACGCGGACTGGCGGCCGCGGCGATCGCCGCCCGCGGCGTCCCCCGCGGCGAGGGCCGCCAGCAGGCGCTCCGCCAGCGGCCCCTCAGTCGCGAGGAAGGTATCGGCCAGCGCGTCCACGACCTGCGCGCCGGCGAGGATGTTGCCCTGCGCGGCGTGGCAGGCGCCCGCCCGTCCCCCGGCCCAGTCGAAGCAGGCGCTCCCCGTGAACGTGGCGGACCCGCCCTTCGCGTCGACGATCCCCACCTGGCGCTGGTCGCGGCCGGGGTCGGCGGCGACGAGACGGTCGAGGACGGACTGGGCGTCGGCCCCGCCCGCGAGGAGGGCCAGGCCATCAGGGCCGTACGTCACGTTCGCGTAGCTCTGCGTCGCGATCGCCCCGGTGTCGCCCCGTGCCCACGGCACGACGGCGCCAACCGCCAGGAACTTCGACGCGACCGAGACGCCCCACTCGCCCGCGTCGAGGTCGCACGCGACGAGCGAGAAGGTCATTCGATGGTGCCGCCGGGCTCCGTCGCGATGACCTCGACGTCGTTCAGGCCGCGCTTGCCGAGCTCGTCGCGCAGACCGTCCGGCGTGCCCGGCAGGGCCGGGAACGTGCCGTAGTGCATCGGGATCACCCGCTTCACGCCGAGCAGCTCGACGGCCTTCGCCGCCTCGAACGGCCCCATCGTGAAGAAGTCGCCGATCGGAAGCATCGCGACATCCGGCGCATAGAGCTCGCCGATCAGCGCCATGTCCCCGAACACGGTGGTGTCGCCTGCGAAGTAGATCTTGAAGCCGTTCTCGAGCGTGATGATCAGGCCGGCCGGCTCGCCCGTGTAGACGATGGTGCCGTCCTCCTCGCCGAAGCTCGAGGAGTGATGGGCGTGGGTCATCGTGACGCGGATGCCCTCAGCCTCCGTCGACCCGCCCTTGTTCATGCCGACGCCGTTCTCGACGCCCTTGCCCTCGAAGTAGTCCATGAGCTCGATCATCCCGACGACCGCCTTCGGCTTCTTCTCCCCGGCGAGGCGGACGACGTCGGCCGTGTGGTCGGAGTGCCCGTGCGAGAGCAGCATCACGTCGATCGTGCCGAGGTCGAAGTCCTGCGGGGCCTTGGGGTTCCCGGTGAACCACGGGTCGATCAGGACGCGCTTCCCGCCAGGGGTCTCGAGCAGCCATGTCGCGTGGCCGAACCAGGTCAGCCGTGCGCCGTTCAGGGACATGCGATCACCTTTCCTTGCCTCGCGTGGCGACCACGATAGTCGGCAGGAGGCGCGGCGGCGGCGGCGAAGTTCGGGACGTGTCCCCGGTCACTCCGAACTGGATCGCGCTCGCCGGCACGAGCACGGCGGTCGTCGCCGGCTCGCTTCCGGCGGCTGCCGCGCTCTACCTCACGACGCTCTCGGTCGCCGCGCTGATGGGCGCCGCGTTCCTCGCGTACCTGGTTGCCGTCGACGACCCACGCCCGGCCCGCCTATACGAGGCCGCCGTGTGCGCGGTCGCGGGCGCGCTGCTTCTGGGCGACCTGGCGGTGCGCGTCCCGGGCGTCGTCTCGGCGACGGCTCCGGCGGGCGCGACGAAGATCGCGTTCGTCGCGCTGGCGCTGGTGGTCGCGACGCTGGTGGCGCCGATGGTGCCATGGCCGCGGCTCCAGGCCCGCGCCGGCCGCGGGCTGCGCGAGCTGCTCCAGCGGTAGCGCGTCACGCGCCGGCCGCAGGCTCCTGGAGCGAGAGCGTGTTCCCGTCGGGATCGCTGAACCACGCGACCAGGCTCCCGCCCGGCGCCGTCCACACGCCGTCCTCGTCCTGCGCGATGTCGGGGTAGCGCTCGAACGTGACCCCCTTGGCGGTCAGGGCGGCCATCGCGCCGCCGATGTCCGAGACCACCCAGCCGAGCACGGTGTGGCCAGCGGCAGCGGGCTCCTCGACGCGGGTCACCCGGATCGGTGTCCCGCCGGCGTCGTAGACGTTCGCGAGCTCGCTCCGCTCGATCAGCGGCAGGCCGAGCGCGCCGGCGTAGAACTCGTGAGCGCGATCGAGGTCGGTCGCCCCGACGAAGGCGACGGTCTGGGCGTCGTCGAGCATGCGGCGAGGGTAGTGGGCGGCGGTGGGCGGCAGCGGCACGTGGCGCTCGCGGCCGGCGGGAAGTGTCGGTTGGCGGTGCGGCAAGTGGCGGTCGCCGGCACCGGAGGGCGACGCGTGCCCAGGCCGCGTTTGTTGTTGCGGCGCGCCACGAGGGCGCAACGACACACCGCGAATGTCGTTTCACCCCGCCGACACGTGACGGCCGTCCCCGGGCTGGAGAGAGGGTGCCGGCACCGCGATCCGCCCCCTCACCCGCACTCCGGCGGCCGGATGCTGGCGGAATGTCCGGCGCTGGAATATGCTCGCGGGCATACGCGATTCGGGGTCAGCTGTGCAGGTGTGCGCCGGTTGCGGTCAGACCATCTCCGGCCGCTACCGGTTCTGTCCTTGGTGCGCGGCGCCGCTCCGGTCGAAGCTGGTCGAGTTCTTCCACCCGCACCCCGCCTTCGAGGGGGAGGGCGGCCGGGCCCTCCGCGTGTCGCGCTACCTGAACGGCGGCGAGGAGGAGCGCCACGTGCGCCTCAGCATCTGGGACGACGACAGCACTGCCGAGTCGGTCATCCCGCTGGAGGAGGCCGAGGCGGAGCGGCTGGCCCGGTTCCTGCTCGAGCCCGCCGGCCGTGCTCGCCCGCGCTCCGTCTGGGGCCGGCTGACCGGGCTCCTGCGCTAGCGGCTCAGGCCGCCAGCCGCGTGCGCGACGGCCCGACCGGAAGGCCGCCGTGCTCGCGCACGAGCTCCTGGACGAGCTGGCTCATGCGGGCGCCGGCCGCGGAGGCGTACGAGCCGGCGTAGAGCCTGCGGTAGCGCGGAACGAGGTCGGGGCGGTACTCGGCGAGCCACGGCATGAAGACCTCGCGGACGCCGGGCCGCAGGTGCAGGAGGATCGGCGCGACCGAGACGGCGCCGGCTGCGAGCACCGCCTCGACGACCGTCTCGAGCTGCGCCGGGTCGTCGGAGATACCCGGCAGCACCGGCGCGATCAGAACGCCGCACGGGATGCCTGCCTCGTTCAGCCGTCTCACCGCCTCGAGCCGCTGCCGGGGCGGCGGGGTGCCGGGCTCGCTCGCGCGCCACACCTCGTCGTCGACGGTCCCGATCGAGAGATTGCAGCGGACATGCGTGCGCTCGGCGGCGGCGACCAGCACGTCCAGGTCGCGGACGATCATCGGCGACTTGGTCAGGATGGAGAACTCGTTTCCGGCCTCGCCGAGCGCCTCCACGATCCCGCGCGTGAGCTTGTAGCGGCCCTCGGCGGGCTGGTACGGATCGGTGTTCGTGCCCATCGCGATGTGGTCGCCGCCCCAGCGCGGGTCGCGCAGCTCCCGGCGCAGCTTCTCGGCCGCGTTCACCTTGACCACGATCCGGCGCTCGAAGTCCTCTCCGGCGTTCATCCCGAGGAACTCGTGCGTGGGGCGCGCGAAGCAGTAGGTGCACGCATGCGCGCAGCCGCGGTAGGCGTTGATCGTGAACCGGAACGGCATCCGTGACGCCTCCGGGACGCGGTTCACGATCCGCTTCGCGCGCGTGTGGATGTACTCCACGTCGTGCAGGCTGCGGCCGTCGCCCCAGCCGTCGGGCTCTGGAAAGAGGGTCGGCTGCTCGATGTCCACGCTCAGAGTCTATCGAACATATGTTCGATCAGCCAGCCGCCGGATCGCCACGATCCCAGACGAGCTCGCCGCCGGCGATCGCCAGGCGCCCCGAGGCCGGCGAGGTGGTGAGCCCGTCGTCGTCGATCGAGTAGCGGCCGAGGACGGAGTCGGCGTCGATCGCGCGCACCACCCAGTCGACGGCGATCCCATCCGTCGCGAGGAGCCACAACGCCGGGTCGGCCGTGTGCAGGTCGCGCCAGAGAGCGGCGGTGCCCGGCCCCGGCAC
>JAICKX010000004.1 GCA_025927685.1 Thermoleophilia bacterium
CGACCCGGGTGAGCTGTGCCTGGCGGCCGACCCGGGCTATCCGGTCTACACCTCGGGCACGCTGCTGGCCGGCGGCACGCCACACCTGATGCCGCTCACGGCCGCAAACGGATTCCTGCCCGATCTCGACGCCTTTGGCCGCGACGTCACCGACCGCGCCAACCTGCTCTTCTGCAACTACCCCAACAACCCGACGGGCGCCGTGGTCGAGGACGACTTCTTCGCCCGGCTGGCGGCGTTCGGGATCGAGCGCGGCGTGCCGGTCGTCCACGACAACGCGTACTCCGAGATCACCTTCGACGGCTACGTCGCGCCCAGCTTCCTCGCCGCCCCGGGCGCGCGCGAGGCGGGGATCGAGATGTTGTCGTGGTCGAAGGCCTACAACATGACCGGCTGGCGCGTCGCCGCGGCTGTCGGGAACGCCGACATGATCGCGGCGCTCCTCAAGCTGAAGACCAACCTCGACTCCGGCCAGTTCGACGCGATCCAGCTCGCCGCGGCGCGGATCCTCGGCCCCGAGGGCGACGCCCACGTCGAGCACATGCGCGAGGTCTACCGCCGCCGCCGCGACCTCGTGATCGAGGCGCTGGCCGCCGCCGGTCTCGAGGTCGCGCCGCCGCGCGGCACGATCTACGTCTGGGCGCCCGTGCCCGACGGCCACACGTCGGTCTCGTTCGCGGAGCTGGTGCTCGAGCAGGCCGGCGTCGTCGTCTCCCCGGGATCGGCCTACGGGCCGAACGGCGAAGGCTACGTGCGGCTCTCGCTGACGGTCGCGGACGACCGCCTGCGCGAGGCCGTCGCCCGGATCGAGCAGCACCTGCGCGTCCCGGCCTAGCCTCCGAGCCGTTCGTATACTCCATCGCGTGTCCACCGCCCGCAGCGCCCCCCGCGAGCCGACGCCGGAGCGGGGCGTCATCATCGCCTCCCTGCCGCCCGGTGCCGACGGCGACGAGGGGCTGGCCGAGATGCGCGAGCTCCTGCGCACGGCGACGGTCGACGCCGTCGCGACGCTCACCCAGCACCGGCGCCGGCCGGACGCGCGCACGTACCTGGGCCCCGGCAAGGTCGACGAGCTGCGCGAGCTGGTGCGCGACCTCGAGGCCGAGGTGGTGGTGTGCGACGACGAGCTGGCCCCGCGTCAGCAGCGCGCTCTCGAGGACGCGCTCCAGATGCGGATCGTCGACCGCACCGCGGTGATCCTCGACATCTTCGCCCAGCACGCGCACACCGCCGAGGGCAAGCTCCAGGTCGAACTGGCCCAGCTCGAGTACACGATGCAGCGCATGCGCGGCATGTGGAAGCACCTCGAGCGCCTCGGCGGCGTGGTCGGGACGAGAGGCCCGGGCGAGACGCAGCTCGAGTCCGACCGCCGGATCGCCCGGCGCCGGGTCGCGCTGCTCAAGTCGCGGCTGGGCGCGGTCGCCGACCGGCGCGGCGTCATGCGGCGCGAGCGGACGCGGAGCGCGATGCCGGCCGTCGCGCTGGCGGGCTACACGAATGTCGGCAAGTCGACGCTCCTGAATGCCCTCACCGGCGCCGACGTGCGCGTGGACGACCGGCTCTTCGAGACGCTCGATCCGACCACCCGCGCGTTCCGCGAGGAGGGCCGGGCCTACCTGGTCACCGACACGGTCGGGTTCATCCGCAAGCTCCCGCACGGGCTGGTGGAGGCCTTCGCGGCGACGCTCGAGGAGACGCTGGCCGGCGACCTGATCCTCGTCGTCGGCGATGCGTCCGCCGGTGAGGAGGGCCTGCGCGAGCAGCTCACGGAGGTCGAGGCCGTGCTGTCCGAGATCGGCGCCGATGCGATCCCGCACCTGCTCGTCCTGAACAAGATCGATCAGGTGGATGCGCTGTCCCGCCGCCGCCTTCGTAACCGCTTCCCCGAGGCCGTCATGATCTCGGCGCGGACGGGCGAGAACCTGGAGGAGCTGAAACACCGGGTGGCCGAGTTCTTCGCCGACCGCTACGTCGACGTGCGCCTGCTGGTGCCGCACGAGGACGGCGGCGAGCTCTCGGCGCTCTACCGCACCGGCGCGCCGATCACGGCGCGCGAGGACGCGGCCGAGGGGGTCCTCGTGACCGCCCGCCTGCCGCGCGAGCTGATCGGAAGATTCGCGGCCTACCGCATATGACCGAGCTCCTCGTCCGGCGCCTGCATCCCGATGCCGCGATCCCGGCGGCCGCCTACGACGGCGACGCCGGCCTCGACCTGGCGAGCGTCGAGGATGCCGAGCTGGGCCCCGGCGAGCGGCGCACGATCGCGACCGGCATCGCCGTCGCGATCCCGCCGGGGCACGCCGGCTTCGTCCAGCCGCGCTCGGGGCTCGCGGCCCGGCATGGGATCTCCGTCGTGAACTCGCCCGGCCTGATCGACTCCGGCTACCGGGGCGAGGTCAAGGTGGTGCTGCTGAACACCGACGCCGCGGAGTCGTTCCACGTGGCGCCCGGCGACCGCATCGCCCAGCTCGTCGTCCTCGCGCTGCCGCAGCTGCGGGTCGCGGTCACCGACGAGCTCCCCGGCTCCGAGCGCGCGCACCGCGGCTTCGGCTCCTCCGCTGTGGGCTCGCCGCCGTGAGCGGCGCGCCGCGGATCCGGGTCGCCGCGCTCATGCGCCACGGCGATTCGGTTCTGCTCTGCGAGCAGCACAAGGGCGAGCGCGCCTACTGGCTTCTGCCCGGGGGCGGGGTGGAGGAGGGCGAGTCGCTCCACGTGGCGCTCGCGCGCGAGCTGACCGAGGAGTGCGCGCTCGAGGGCGTCGCGCTGGACGGGCCGATTGCCATCGTCGAGTCGATCGCGCCGGCGGGCCTGCGGCCGCGCAAGCATGTCGTCCACATCATCTTCCACGGCGACGTGTCCGGCCGCAGCCTCGAGACCGTGGCGTCGGCCGACGGCGCCGTTCGCGGCCACCGGCTGATCCCGCCCGACGAGCTGGCGGCGATCGACCTGCGCCCGCCGATCCACCGCTTCCTCGAGCGCTGGCAACCGGGTGATCCGTTCGTGCACCTGGGCGAGCTGTGGGTACGGTGACCCGGCGGGGTCGCGGCGCGTGACCGAGGCGATCCTCTTCGACCTCGACGACACGCTGGTCGTCGAGGAGCCGGCCGCTGCGGCCGCGTTCCTCGCGACGGCCCATGTTGCGGCCCGCCGGTACCCGGTCGATCCCGCCGAGCTCGCGCGCACGGCCCGCACGCGGGCCCGCGATCTGTGGCGGGCCGGACCGGCCCACGCGTACGGCGAGGACACGATCGGGATGAGCTCGTGGGAGGCCCTGTGGTGCCGCTGGGAGGGCGACACCGCGGAGGTGCGAGCCTGCCGGGAGTGGGCGGCCGGCTACCGCGCGCAGGCCTGGCGCGCCGCCCTCGCGGAGCACCACATCGTCGACCCGGCCCTCGCCGAGCTCCTCGGCGAGCGCTTCGGGATCGAGCGCCGCCTGCGCCACGAGGCCTTCGCCGACGCCCGGCCGGCGCTCGACGCGCTCCGGCGCACGCACGCCCTGGCGCTCGTGACCAACGGAGCGTCCTGCCTCCAGCGCGAGAAGCTCGCCGGGTGCGGGCTCACCGAGACGGACTTCGACGCGGTCGTCATCTCGGGGGATCTCGGGACGGCCAAGCCGGACGCGGCGATCTTCGCCCACGCGCTCGACCGGCTCGGCGTCACCGCCGCAGATGCCGTCATGGTGGGCGACAGCTTCGAGCGCGACATCCGCGGTGCGCATGCGGCCGGCATCCGCGGCATCTGGCTGAACCGCGACGGCGCGCAGCCGGCCCCGGAGCCGAACGGGCATCTCGAGATCGCGGCGCTCACCGAGCTGGCGCCGCTCATTCGGGGCTCGACGAGCGGTTAGCCCGCAGCGGCGATCCGCTCGGCGACCCGGTGCGCCTCGCTCTCGAGCGCGTCGTCGAGCGGATCCAGCGCGACCGTGCCGTGGCGTCGCTCGAGCGACGCACCCACGAGCCAGTCCGCCAGCCACGGGTTCTTGGGGAGGAGCGGCCCGTGGATGTACGTCCCCAGGACGCGTCCCGTCCTCACGCCCTCGCCGCCGTCGGCGCCGTTGTTGCCGTGACCGTGGAGCACCTGGCCCAGCGGCTCGACGCCCTCGCCGAGGTGGGTGCGCCCGGCGTGGTTCTCGAAGCCGACGACCGTGCGCGGCCTGCCCGGGTCGAGCTCGCAGCGGATCGCGATGTTGCCGATCATCCGCGTCGGTCCGGCCTCGGTGACGAGGTCGACGAGCCCGGTGCCGGGCATGTCGTCGCCGGCGTGGCCCCGGTAGCCGTGCCCGAGGAGCTGGTAGCCGCCGCACACCGCCAGGACGGCCGCCCCGCCGTCGACGGCCGCCCGCAGGTCGCCGGACCTGGCGACGAGGTCGCCCGCGACGGCGACCTGGTCGCGATCCTGCCCGCCGCCCAGGTAGTAGAGGTCGGCCTCCGGCAGGGGGTCGCCCGGCCCGCAACCCCTCACCGCGAACGCGATGTCGCGCCGCTCGCAGCGGTAGCGCAGGACTGCGATGTTGCCGCGGTCGGCGTAGATGTTCAGGTGCTCCGGATAGAGGTGGCAGATGCGGAGGTCGGTCACGCCGCCTCCCAGTACGGCGGGACGACGCCCCGGCGGGTGAGGGCGCCGCGCAGCTCGAGCATCGCCGTGTAGGTGGTGAGCACGTACGCCGGGCCGTCGCCGGCCGCGACCGCCGTGTCGAGCGCGGCGGCCAGGTCGGGCTCCACCCGCATCACGTCCGGATCGACGCCCGCGTACTTGAGCCGCATGGCCATCTCGGCCGCCCGTGTCCCCGACGTCACGACCGACTCGACGCCCGGCGCCAGGAGCTCGAAGTCGACGTCCCAGATCCAGGACACGTCGCGCCCGTCGGCGATCCGGTCGTTCAGGGCGACGACGAGCCGCTTCGGGGCGGGGTCGTGGGCCAGGGTGCGGATGACCTCGTTGGCGCCGGCCGGGTTCTTCGAGAGGACGAGCACCGCCTCGCCGGCGCCGGTCGCGACGCGCTCGAACCGGCCGAAGGCCGGCCCGAACGCCTCCAGCCCTGCCGCCATCCGCCCGAGCGGCACGCCGCCCGCGGCGCACGCCATGGCGACGGCCGCGAGCGCGTTGTAGACGTTGTAGAGGCCCGGGAGCGGCATGCGCACGCGCCGCGCGCCGAGCGGCGTCGCGACCGTGATGTCGGTGCCGGCGAGGCCGTCGAAGCGCACGCTCGTCGCGGCGACGTCGAGCGGCGGGCGCGCGTTCCCGCACGCCGGGCACCTCCAGGCACCCAGGTGCCCGAGGTAGACGGCGTCGTAGTGGAGGCGCTCGCCGCAGGCGGCGCACCATTTGGAGTCGGCGGCGTGGGGCAGCTCCGGGAGCGCGACGGCCGGATCGTCGATGCCGTAGGAGAGCGACCCCGCCCCGGCCGGGAGCGCGGCGACGAGCGGGTCGTCGGCGTTTCGAACGATCCGCCACGGGCCGTCGGAGATCCGCCGCCACCGCGCCGCCACGAGCTCCAGCTCGCCGTAGCGGTCGAGCTGGTCACGGAACAGGTTCCCGAGCCCGAGAACACGGGGACGGAGGGCCGGGGCCAGCTCCTCGAGCGCGGCCTCGTCGACCTCGAAGACCCCCAGCTCCGCGTGGCGGCAGCCGATCAGCGCGGACGCGACTCCCGACGCGAGGTTGGCACCGGCAGCGTTGCGGCACAGCCGGTGCTCGGGCTCGAGCATGGAGGCGAGCATCTTTGCGGTGGTCGTCTTGCCGTTCGTCGCCGAGAGCGCAATCACGCCGCCCGCGAGGCGGCTCGAGAGCCGGGTCACGGCGTCGGGCGCGATGCGCAGGAGCAGCTTGCCCGGCAGGCTCGTTCCCCCGCCGGCGCCCGCACGGCGCGAGAGGCCGGCGGCCGCTCGGGCTGCGGCCACCTTGGCGGGGAAGGGGATCATCCGTCCGAATCCTATCGGCGGCCGTTCCACCGTCCGGATTTGACGGTGAGGCAGGGCGCGGGCGTTCACTTGCAGTCGTGGGAACATATGCTATAAGCTGCCACCGGCCCGACGAGCCAGGGGAGCCTTATGAGACGCAAGACGGTGTACCGCGCGATCGAGGGCATCGATCGCGAGCAGCTGGAACAGTTCCAGGCCGGGATGCGCAAGCGGTACAGCGACGAGCACATCCTGGACGAGCTGCGCGCCTGTGCGAAGCGGCTCGGCAGGTCGCCCACGATGCGTGAGTTCGAGGCCGACTCGGGCACGACCGTGCACCCGCAGACGGTCATCGAGCACTTCAAGTCGTGGAACCGCGCCAAGCGGCTGGCCGGGCTCGTCCCGCGGCGGTTCGCCACGCAGGAGGAGCTCCTGAAGCTGCTGCGCGATCTGGGCGACGACCTCGGACGCGTGCCCACGGCCAAGGACATCGAGGCCCGCAAGGGCGCGATGCCGTCCAAGTCGCTCTACTGGCACACGTTCGGATCGCTCAACAACGCGCTGAAGCAGGCCGGCTTCGACGTCCCGGTGGGGGAGGAGCGGCTCGAGCGGGCGGTCGAGCAGGGCGCGATGCTTGCCATCCGAAGCGGGCGGCTCCCCAAGTTCGCCGACTGGGCCCAGGCGCGCCGCGGCGACCCGAGCATGCTCACCGAATGGCAGGTCTACCGGATGTTCGACGCCCGCCGCGGCGCGTGGTCGACGTTCCAGTACCTGATCCGCAGCCGGCTCGAGGAGCGCGGCGTGCACATCTCGCCCGAGGGGCGAGTGCTGCCGACGAGCTGACCGACGCGTGGCATCCTGTTGCGGTGGCCATCCCATCCGCAGCGCCACAGCACCTGGACGACCTCGCGCGCTTGCGCCGCGTGCGCGACCGGATGGACAGGGAGTACGCGCAGCCGCTGGACGTCGAGGCGCTCGCCCGCGGCGCGCACATGTCGGGCGGGCACCTCAGCCGCCGGTTTCGGCTCGCCTACGGCGAGTCGCCCTACAGCTACCTCATGACGCGCCGGATCGAGCGGGCGATGGCGCTCCTTCGCCGTGGCGACCTGACCGTCACGGAGGTCTGCTTCGCGGTCGGCTGCTCATCACTCGGCACGTTCAGCACGCGGTTCACCGAGCTCGTCGGCGTGCCGCCCAGCGTCTATCGGGCCCAGGCCGCCGGCCCGATGGCGGGAATCCCGCCGTGCGTCTCCAAGCAGGTGACGCGACCGGTCAGGAATCGAGAAGCGCCAGCCGCCGGGCCGCCGCTACGGTGACGGCCATGGACATCACCATTCACGCCAGCTTCCTCCCGCAGGACGACCCGGACGCCGCGGTGGCCTTCTACCGCGACACGCTCGGCTTCGAGGTCAGAAACGACGTCGAGTACGGCGGAAGGCACTGGATCACGGTCGGCCCCGCCGGCCAGCCCGGGACATCGGTCGTGCTCTATCCACCGGACGCCACGCCGGGCATCACCGACGAGGAGCGGCGTACGATCGGCGAGATGATGGCGAAGGGCACCTACGGCACGCTGCTCCTGGCGACGGCCGATCTCGACGGCGCCTTCGAGCGGCTCCAATCCGGCGAGGCAGAGATCGTGCAGGAGCCGACCGAGCAGCCGTACGGCGTTCGCGACTGCGCCGTCCGCGACCCCGCCGGGAACCTGATCCGCATCCAGGAGCGGGCGTGAGCGCCGCGACCCCGACGCGGCACGCGGCGCATGCGGCGCACGCCGCCGACAGCCACGATCTGATCCGCGTGCACGGCGCGCGGGTGAACAACCTGAAGGACGTGAGCGTCGCGCTTCCGAAGCGCCGCCTCACGGTGTTCACGGGGGTCTCGGGCTCGGGGAAGAGCTCGCTCGTGTTCGGGACGATCGCGGCCGAGTCGCAGCGGCTCATCAACGAGACCTACAGCGCGTTCGTCCAGGGGTTCATGCCCACGCTGGCCCGGCCCGAGGTCGACGTCCTCGACGGGCTGACGACCGCGATCCTCGTGGACCAGGAGCGGATGGGCGCGGACTCCCGCTCCACGGTCGGGACCGCGACCGACGCCAACGCGATGCTGCGGATCCTCTGGAGCCGGCTCGGGCAGCCGCACATCGGGCCGCCCAGCGCGTACTCCTTCAACGTCCCATCCGTCCGCGCGTCCGGCGCGATCACGGTCGAGCGCGGGGCCGGGAAGACCCAGACGAAGAAGGCGACCTTCAGCCGGCTGGGCGGCATGTGCCCTCGCTGCGAGGGCCGGGGCTCCGTGACGGACTTCGACCTGGCACAGCTCTATGACGACTCGAAGTCGCTGAACGACGGCGCGCTCACGATCCCCGGCTACAGCATGGACGGTTGGTACGGGCGGATCTTCCGCGGGTGCGGGTTCTTCGACCCGGACACGCCGATCCGGAGCTTCAAGAGGCGCGAGCTGCACGACCTGCTCTACAAGGAGCCGACCAAGATCAAGGTCGACGGCATCAACCTGACCTACGAGGGGCTGATCCCCAGGATCCAGAAGTCGATGCTGTCCAAGGACGTGGACGCGCTCCAGCCGCACGTGCGCGCCTTCGTGGAGCGGGTGGTGACCTTCAGCACCTGTGCCGAGTGCGGCGGCACCCGGCTCGGTCCGGAGGCGAGGTCGTCCACGATCGACGGCGTCACCATCGCCGACGCCTGCGCGATGCAGATCAGCGACCTCGCCGCGTGGGTGCGCGGGCTCGACGAGCCCTCCGTGGCGCCGCTGCTCGAGGCGCTCGGGCACACCCTGGACTCCTTCGCGGAGATCGGTCTGGGCTACCTCTCGCTCGAGCGGCCGTCGGGCACGCTCTCGGGCGGCGAGGCGCAGCGGGTCAAGATGATCAGGCACCTCGGCTCCTCGCTCACCGATGTCACGTACGTCTTCGACGAGCCCACGATCGGCCTGCATCCGCACGACGTGCGGCGGATGAACGACCTCCTGCTCCAGCTGCGCGACAAGGGCAACACGGTGCTTGTCGTCGAGCACGAGCCGGAGGCGATCGAGATCGCGGACCACATCGTCGACCTCGGCCCGGGCGCCGGGGCCGCCGGAGGCGAGATCGTCTTCGAGGGCACGGTGGAGGGGCTCAGGGCGAGCGGGACGCTGACCGGGCGGCACCTCGACGACCGGGCATCGCTGAAGCCGTCGGTGCGGACGCCGTCCGGCGTGCTCGAGGTGCGCGGCGCCGCCACCCACAACCTGAAGGGCGTCGACGTCGACATCCCGCTGGGCGTGCTGGTCGTCGTGACCGGCGTGGCCGGCTCGGGGAAGAGCTCGCTCATCGACGGCTCCGTGTCGGGCCGCGACGGGGTCGTGGTGGTCGACCAGACCGCGATCCGCGGCTCGCGGCGGAGTAACCCGGCGACCTACACGGGGCTGCTCGACCCGATCCGCAAGGCGTTCGCCAAGGCGAACGGCGTGAAGCCGGCGCTCTTCAGCGCCAACTCGGAGGGCGCCTGCCCCGGGTGCAACGGCGCCGGCGTCGTCTACACCGACCTGGCGATGATGGCGGGCGTCGCCACGACATGCGAGGAGTGTGACGGGAGGCGGTTCCAGGCGTCGGTGCTGGAGTACACGTTTGGCGGGAAGGACATCAGCCAGGTGCTGGAGATGTCGGTGACCGAGGCCGAGGAGCTCTTCGGCGCCGGCCCGGCCACCACGCCTGCCGCGCACCAGATCCTCGGCCGGCTCGCCGACGTCGGGCTCGGCTATCTCCGGCTCGGCCAGCCGCTCACGACGCTGTCAGGCGGCGAGCGGCAGCGGCTCAAGCTGGCGACCCGCATGGGGGAGAAGGGAGGCGTCTACGTCCTCGACGAGCCGACGACCGGCCTCCACCTGGCCGACGTCGAGCAGCTGCTCGGCCTCCTCGACCGGCTGGTCGACTCCGGCAAGTCGGTCATCGTCATCGAGCACCACCAGGGCGTGATGGCGCACGCCGACTGGATCATCGACCTCGGCCCGGGCGCCGGCCACGACGGCGGCCGGATCGTCTTCGCGGGCACGCCGGCCGACCTCGTCGCCGCGCGCTCGACCCTGACGGGCGAGCACCTGGCGGACTACGTGGCCTGAGCCACGGCTACGCCGTGCAGAGCGGGCAGCCGGTCGGCTCGAGGATCTCGAGCGCCGCGAGCTCCTCGAGCGCGTCGCCGAGGAGCGTCGCCCACGGGCCGGAGCACAGCTCGACGTCGAGCAGGCCGCTCCACGGGATCGTGTTCACGTCGATCGACACCGACGCGCGCGCGATGCCCGGGGCGCCGCGCTCGGCCTCGTCGCCGGACGTCGTCTCGATCGGGGCGTGCAGCATGATCGAGCCGGTCTGGCGGCCGGCGGTCAGGCGGCGGACGTAGAACGGCGGCTCCTCGCCAACGAGATCGACGTACCGGTATCCGCGCGCTGCCGGGGCGGAGGGGACGCGGACGTGGCCGCATCCGGTGCGGATCCGCTCGACGTCGACCACCGTCAGGCCTTCGAGGGCACGGGCAAGGGCGGTTCGCATGCCCTGGTCTTCGGCGGCTCCGGCCCGCCGGATCATCCCCCACCGGCGCTAACTCACAACCGACAGTTTGCAAATCGCCCGAGCAGTGCTCAAGAGATGCCGGTCTGCGGCCGATCCTGTGGACACACGGGATTTCTCGTGTGACACCCCTGCGACACGAAGGACGCCACCGCGTGAGCTCTGCTCCTCAGCCGATCGACGACGCCTCCCAGCCCGATCCGTTCGACCTCGCGGCGGCCGCTGAGCCGGCCGAGGTGGAGGACGGCGAGACCCAGGCGGCCTCCGTCGACCTCCTTCACACCTACGTCCGCCAGATCGGGGACGGGGCGCTGCTCACCCGCGCCGAGGAGCTCGAGCTGGCCCGCCGCAAGGACCTCGGCGACGAGGAGGCCAAGCGGCGCCTCGTGGAGTGCAACCTGCGCCTCGTGATCGCGATGGCGCGGGCCTACTCGTCCTCCGGCGTCCCGCTCCTGGACCTGATCCAGGAGGGGAACATGGGCCTCATGCGGGCGGTCGAGAAGTTCGACTACCGCCGGGGCTACAAGCTTTCGACGTACGCGACGTGGTGGATCCGCCAGTCGATGACGCGCGCGATCGCCGACCAGGCCCGCACGATCCGGCTCCCGCTGCACGTCCTCGACCTTGTGAAGAAGCTGCACCGCGCGAACCGCACGCTGGCGCAGAAGCTGGGCCGCGACCCGCTTCCCAGCGAGATCGCCGCCGAGCTCGAGATCCCGATCGACCGTGTGCTCGAGCTTCAGCGGACGATCGAGGACCCGGTGTCGCTCGAGGGGCCGGTCGGGGACGGCGAGTCGAACTTCGCCGACCTGGTCGAGGACACAAACGCCCGCCAGCCGGAGGCCGCGGTCACGCGCCGCCAGCGCGAGCTGGAGCTGCGGTCGGCGCTCGAGGAGCTCGGCGACCGGACCCGGCTCGTGCTCGAGGCCCGCTTCGGCCTGAACGACCGCGAGCCGGCCACGCTGGAGCAGGTGGGCGCCGAGATCGGGGTCACCCGCGAGCGCGTCCGCCAGATCGAGACGCGCGCCCTTCGCGAGCTGGAGGCCAGGAACCCGGGCCTGCGCGACTTCCTCCGCGGCGTCGAGTGATCCCCCGGCCACCGGTGGTGGCAGACTTCGTCACGTGAGCTCCCTCGAGTCGTTCTGGGACGCCACGGTCGCCTTCTGGGACGATCTGGCCCGCGTCCACTGGAGCATCCTGCTGATCGCGGTCGCCTGCTACGTGGCGAACCTGGTCCTGCGGGCCACCGCCTGGCGGACCATCCTCCAGGCCGCCTATCCCGAGGGTCGCGTGCGCTGGCGCAGCATCCTGGCCGCCTACCTGGCGGGCGTCGGCACGAACGCGGTCGTCCCGGCCCGCGGCGGCGACGTCATGAAGGTCTACCTGGCGCACCGGGCGATGCCGGGCGCGGCGTACACGACGATCACCTCGAGCCTGCTGGCCGAGACGCTCCTCGACATGTTCATCGGGCCGCTCGTGCTCCTCGCCGCCTACTTCGACGGCAAGATCCCGCATCTGCCGGCGCTCGGCCACCTGGCCGCGTTCGAGTGGAGCTTCTTCGCCTCGCACGCCCAGTGGTTCGCGCTGGTGCTGGCGGCGATTCTGATTCTGGCCGGCGTCTTCTTCACCTACCTCGAGCACCACGTCGTGTCATTCTGGTCGCGCGTCAGCCTCGGCCTCGCGATCCTGCGCACGCCGCGCCGCTACCTGCGCCGGGTGGTGCCGCTCCAGCTCGTCGGCTGGGTCATGCGCGCGCTCGCGATGTACTTCTTCCTCCGGGCCTTCCGCATCCCGGCCGGCCTGCTCGACGCCACGCTCGCGCTCTCGGCCCAGAGCGCCTCGACGCTGTTGCCGTTCACGCCCGGCGGCCTCGGGCCGCAGCAGGCGCTCCTGGGCTACATGTTCCGGAATGCGGCCCCTGCGAGCACGGTGCTCGCGTTCTCGGTCGGCATGCAGTTCGCGGTCACGCTGACGAGCGTGGTGGCCGGCGGGGCGGCGATCTGGATCACGCTCAGGCGGCTCCCGTGGCGCGCCCACCGGCACGTGGCGGCCACGCCGGCCGAGACGCCGTAGCGCAAGTTCCCCGCGCAACTTGACAAGCCGCGAGCGGACCGTAGGCTCGAATCGAGGGGAACCATTACTTGGAAGGGGCCGGCTCGCCCGACATGGACGGTCAAGCGAAGCTCATCACCGTCGGCGTCTGCGACGCCGCCGAAATCACACGTGTGGGGATCGCCCGCGCGCTCGCGCGGCATGGCGTGGACGTCGTGGCGGAGGCAGGCGACCGGGCCGGCGCGCTTCAGATCGCCCGGTCGGCTCGCGCCTCGGTCATGCTCGTCGACCTGAACCTGCCGCCGGCTCCAGAGTCGGCGTTCGCGGTCATCGGCGCTGTCCGAGATGCGGGCACGATCCCGATCGCGGTCGGGATCGAGGGAGCGCCCGAGGGCCTCTTCACGGCCCTGCGTGCCGGCGCCGCGGGCTACCTCACCAAGGACCTCCCGTCGTCGGCATGGGCGGGTGCGATCGCGGCCGCGGTGCGCGGAGAGACGCCGATCTCCCGCGCTATGACGGCGCTCCTCGTCGAGCGATACAGGCAAGAGGCGGTGCGCACACCCGTGGCGGCGATCATGCCGTCGGACTGCCGCCTCACCCGCAGGGAGCTCGACGTGCTCCGATGCGTCGCCCAGGGCCTCACAAACCGGCGGGTGGCAGCCGAGCTGTCGATCTCGGTCGAGACCGTGCGCAGCCACGTCTCGAACATCCTGGCGAAGCTCGAGGCGCCCAGCCGCACCGCCGCGGCCGCCCGGTATCACGAGCTGACCGCCGCGGCGCGCTGACCCACCCGTAGGGGTGGTGCGGCACCGCCGGGCGGGGTGTTTGGGCCATCGTTCGCTGGGCGCCCGCCGCCGGCACTCGTACGCTCACGGCATCATGGCTCTTGAGCTCGTCCGGATCCTTTCGCAGTGGGCCGGTGTGATCGCGTTCCTGGCGCTCTTCGGCTGCTTTCTCGCTGCGACCGCCGCCGTCGAGCTGTCCCGCGCCATGGTCGACACCGCCGACGAGGCCTTCCGGCTGGCGCGGAGAATGGCCCTCCTCGGTGGCGCCTGCGTGCTGCTCGCCGGGCTCACCTCCACGCTCTATTGGTGGGGAGTCGGCGTCGCCTCCGCCGCAGCGGCGCTCGGAATGGCCACCGGGCTGGGACTGGCCACGGCCGCGTTTGCGGTCGCCGCGCGGAAGCTCTGCCGGACCTTCTAGCGCCCGGGGTGATGGGGCGGGGGAGAAAAAATCCCCCGCGGAATCCGTCAAGTGGACGATTCCCGCACCGCGCTGCGGAGCGCAGACTCACTCCATGCGATTGCGCTCAGCCCGACGGAACCGGCCGGCACCTCACCGCCGGCGCGTGCTCCTCGTCGGGTTGCCTCCGCTGTCACTGAACGCCCTCGAGCCGGCGCTTCGGCGTTCGGCCGAGGTGCTCTCGGTGCCGTTCCCCGGGTCGTCGTTCGACCGGGCGGCGGAGGAGTTCGACGCCGACATGGTCGTCGTCGACGTCACGTACCTCGACGAGTCGCGCGTCCGTCCGTTGATCCTCAGCCGCTTCGTCCACCGGAAGCCGGTCGTGGTCTTCGTGTCGGACGGGGGCGGCGCTTGGCTGCATGACCTTGCAGCCGAGCGCTCCCAGCCCCTCAGCGACCCGAGCATCTCGGGGCTCGTGGCGCTCGCCTCGGCTTCCCCGCTGCGACTGGCGGTCGAGCGGTGACACGGGAGCGGCGCAATCCGGTCGTCGCCGGCACTTCGCCGGCTGAGTCATCCGACCTGATGAAAGGAGGGGAGACGAATGCTGGATCTGTACACGTGGATCCTGTCCCGCGCGCGGCGCGAGGACGGGCAGACGATGGCCGAATACGCCGTCGTCCTGGGCGTGATCACGCTGATCGTGCTCGCGGCGCTGCAGGCGCTGTCGGGGGCCATCACCAATGCGCTGCAGGCGGTCGTCGGCGTGCTCGGACAGGCCTAGAGCTCCCGCCTCTCGGGGAGCCGCTCCGGCGGCTCCCCGAGCCGACCTTGACTGATGGAGGTATCCATGCCCGCTCGCGACACGCGGGAGGCGGGACAGACGCTCGCAGAGTACGCCGTCGTCCTTGCCGTCATCACGCTTCTGATCATCGGTGCCATCGGTGCGCTGAGCAACCAGATCGCAGGGATCATCGCCGGCGTGGCCGCCGGGATCTGAACAGAGAGGGCGGCCAGAGCCTTGTCGAGTTCACGCTCGTCCTCATGCCGCTGCTCCTCATCCTGTTCGGCATCGTGGAGCTCGGGCTCGTGATGTTCGACAAGGTCACGGTGGTCCACGACGCCCGTGAGGCAGCGCGCCTCGCCGCGGTCAACGACCCCTCGGGGAAGACGATCCTCAGCGACGCCCCCGCCGGCAGCACGCTCACCTTCACCTGCCAGACCGATCCCAACAGCGGCAACGCGGCCGGGGCGTACAACGTGGGCGACAAGGTGATCGCGCACGTCACGTATGTCCATCCGTTCATCACCCCCCTGATCGGCGACCTCTTCGGCGGCTCGATCGACCTCTCATCGAACGCGACCATGACTCTCGAGAGTCAGCCGACCAACTTCTGCTGATGAGCCGCCGGCGCGAAGACGGAGCTGTACTTGTCCTGGTCGTCCTGTCGCTCGTCGTGCTGCTCGGCATGGCCGCGCTCGTGATCGACGGCGGCGGCTTTCGCTCGCATCGCCGCCAGCTCCAGACCGCCGCCGACGCAGGCGCGCTCGCCGGGGCCCAGAAGCTCATCAATCATCCGGACCAGGCATGTTCGACCGCGGAGTACTACCAGCGCCAGAACGACGACGGCACCGACCCGCGCAACGCGGTCGTGGACGCCAACCTGGACACGAGCTTCTGCGAGATCCTGACGTCGCCCGGATGCAGCCAGCCCTGCGCGGTGCGCGTCCAGCCCACTGAGGCGGACGTGCCCTACATCTTCGGGCGGGTCCTGGGGTTCATCAACACGGACATCAGCGCGCGAGCCCGGGCCCGGATCGTGTACCTGACGAAGTCCAAGGGCCTCCTTCCGTTCGGGGTCGAGGATCTCCGGCCGACGTCGGTGACGGTCGTCGTCGACAAGACCGGCCAGCAGATCTCGCTCGCGCAGTCCGGCTGCTTCGCCGCCACGCCGGAGGGCTACCCCTACTGGTGCTCGGGCGCGTACGTCAACAACCTGCCGGCCGGCGGGTCGACCATCTCCGTCCAGGCGGTCGACTCGACCGGGCAGACGATCACCTGGAACCAGATCGGCTATCTCGGCAGCGACCAGTCCATCGCCGGGGGCACTTGCACGGCCGGGGTCGTCTGCGTCAAGGACGTGAACCTCTCGCCGCTCGGCGACCCATATCTGTACTACACGTCCACCTCGTCGCCGAAGTCGTTCACGGTCCTCGCGCACCTCACCAACGTGAACGGCCTCGCCGTCAAGATGTCGTATGCGACCGGCGGAGGCGCGCCGGGGAACGGCGCGTTCCAGGACGCGAGCCTCGTCTCCGGAACGCAGGCCGACGGCACGTGGTCGGTGTCGTTCTCGAGCGCGACCACCGAGCAGCCGCCGGGGCAGGACATCTACATCAAGGTCGGGACCGGGGGAGGCGCACAGACCACGGCCGTGCCGGCGCAGCATGCCTACGCCCGCGACGACGGCGACATCCTCCAGCAGTACGTCCAGGACCGCCACTACATCGATCCCGCCGCCGCCGCGAACACCGCGACCAGGTTCGTCAACTTCAACCTCGCGTTTCAGGTGCTCGTGAAGGGGCGGATCATCACACTGAAGCTCGGCGGAGGCGGCGCGCAGGGGAACTCGGGCAACTACCAGGGGCTGGATCTCGACACGAACTCGAGCTGGCCCACGTACGCGTGCTATGCGAACGGCGGCATTCCCAACACCGCGGACGAGGTTCAGCACGGGTCCTGCACGCCCTACGCGATCGGTGACTCGGTCTCGACGCAGACCGGCAACTTCGCCGGCCAGGTCGACAGCGGGCTCCAGAAGCGGATCGGCAGCTCGCCGAACCAGTGGAACCCGAACAACCCCCCGCCCGATGGAGATCCGCGGTGGATGAGCCTGATCCTCGTGCCGCCGCTCACCTTCTCGAGCTGCAACGGCACGTGCACGACGACGGTGATCGGCTTCGGCGGGTTCTACATCACCGAATGGTCGGGCCAGGCCGGAAGCACCTTGAAGCCGGGCGAGGTCCGCGGCATCTTCTGGGATCGCCCGAGCGCCATCAACCAGTACGCCACCAGCTGCAACGAACCGAACGGCATCTGCCTCGAAAGCGTCGCTCTCGAGCCGTGGGACGGATAGCACACACCTGATTGGAGGAACTCTCATGATGACCCGCGTTCTCACATCACGATTCGGCGCGTTCGGCGCAGCGATAGTGCTGGCCCTGACAGCCGCAGCCCTCGTGGTGGTGTATCTGCAGAACCACGACTCGAGCCTGAAGAGCTCCAGCGGCGAGGCGACGGTGCTGGTCGCAACTCGCACGATCCCGCAGTTCACACCGGGCAACCAGGTGGTCGACGGGAAGATGTTCCGGGAGGACACCGTGTCGGCCGACGCGCTCGCCGACGGTGCGATCACCGACCCTGACACGCTGAAGGGTCTCGTGGCTCGCAACGATGTGTATCCCGGCGAGCAGCTGACGACGAACCAGTTCCAGAAGTCGGACACGACGAGCGTCGCCGTGAAGTTGCAGCCCAACCAGCGCGCGATCGCGTTTCCGGTCGACCCGGCCTCGGGCCTGATCGGCCAGCTGCAGGCGGGAGACCACGTGGACGTGGTCGCCACCTTTGACGTGCTTCCCCTAGGGCCGAACGGCATTCCGCTGACCGGTGCACAGGCGATCCCGCTGACCCGCACGATCGTCTCGAACGCACTCGTCCTCACCGCCCCGCAGCCGGTGGCCACGGGCTCTGCCAGCGCCGGCGATTCGTCGCACGGGCCGTCGCTGACCCTCGCGATCGATACCGACCAAGTGAACTCGGTACTCTTCGCGCAGGAGAAGGGCTCGGTCTGGTTCGCCATGCGGCCGCCCGGCTCGTCGCAGGAGGTCGGGACGCGCATCGTGGACGTCGATGCGGTGCTCCGCGGCGTGAGCCAGGCCCGCGTCAACGTGCTTCGCCTGACGGGAGCGAACCGATGACGACGGCGGTCGACACCCGCCTCAGCATCGCGGCCCATCGGGACTTCCCGGGGAACCTCCTCGACGGAGCGATGCCGAACGGCGACAGCGGCGTGCTGATCGCCTCGGGGTTGTCCGACTTCAGCGGAGCGCTGATGGCGGCGGAGCGCGACAACAGCGAGGTGCTGCTCGCCTTCACCCCGACGGTGCCCGACGTGCTGGAGCTCTTGATCCAGAGCCGGAAGAGCCGGCCCGACATGGGGCTCGTGGTTGCGATCCCGGGCCCCGCGAACGGCTCCCTTGGGGAAGCGCTGGTCGCGGGCGCACACGAGATCGTCATCCTGCCCGCCGAGCGTACGGTCGTCGCGGCCGCCGTCCAGAAGGCCATGGCGCGCGTGTCGACGGCGGCGAAGATCGAGGCCACCACCGACACGCGGTGTCCGCTCGTCGTGGTGCTCGGCCCGAAGGGCGGCGTCGGCAAGACGACGGTCGCGACGAACCTGGCGACAACGCTGGCGGCGAAGGGGCACCGCACGCTGCTCGTCGACATCGATCTCCAGTTCGGCGACGTCGGGCTCGTCCTCGGCATCCAGCCGGATCGCACGATCCATGACCTGGTCACGGCCCAGGGCCACCTCGACGGCGAGCGGCTGCGCGGCTTCGTCAGCCAGACGGTGGACGGAGTGGACGTCCTCCTCGCTCCCGCTCGGCCGGATCAGGCGGATGCGGTCACGGCGGAGAAGCTCACGGCGGTGCTGGACACCGCCCGGGCCGAGTACGACGTCGTCATCGTCGACACGCCGCCGGCGTTCACGTCGACCACCATCACCGCGATCGACCATGCGCAACACGTGGTGATGGTCGGAACGCTCGACCTGCCGGGTCTCAAGAACATGAAGGTAGGGCTCGAGACGCTGGCGCTCATGGGGTTCGACCGTGACCGCATCGTCACGGTGTTGAACCGGGCCGACTCGAAGGTGGGCCTGATCGCCCATGACGTGAAGAAGATCCTGGCCGCGAGCCCGGACATCAACGTGCCGTCCGACCGGTCGGTGCCACGGAGCCTCAACGCCACCCGGGCGATCATCGCATCCGAGCCGAAGGCCGCGCCCGCGAAAGCGCTGCGAGCGCTCGGAGAGCGCGTCGCGGCCGCAATCTTCAAGCCCGACGAGAAGGGTGGATGAGCCAATGTCTCTGACCGATCGCCTGTCTGCCGGCCCAAGCCTCAACGGCGGGCCCATCGTGGATCAGTTCGCGGAGGTTCGCGAGCGCGTGCATCGCATCGTCATCGAAACGCTCGGTACAGGCCTCCTCGCCACCCAAGCCGACGAGGCGGTCATCGCCCAGCAGCTCCATGCGATCGTCGACTCGGCGCTGGCGCAGGAGGAGACGCCGCTCTCGCGCGCCGATCGCGACATGCTGGCGCGCCAGATCACCGACGAGGTCGTCGGGTACGGGCCGATCTCGCGGTTCCTGAAGGACGAGACCGTGACCGAGATCATGGTCAACAACTACCGCGAGATCTTCATCGAGCGCGGCGGCCGCATCTTCCCGACGGACGTCCAGTTCGCCAGCGACGCGCACCTTCGCCGCATTCTCGACAAGATCGTTGCCCAGGTCGGCCGCAGGGTCGACGAGTCCTCGGCCATGGTCGATGCCCGGCTGCCCGACGGCTCGCGCGTGAACGCCATCATCCCGCCGCTCTCGCTGAATGGCCCCGCGATGACCATCCGCAAGTTCGCCCAGCGCCGCCTCGAGATGCACGACCTGATCGGCCTGGGGACGATCTCCGCCGAGATGGGCGAGTTCCTCGGCCTGTGCGTTCGCGCCCGGCTGAACGTGCTCGTCACGGGCGGCACGGGCTCCGGCAAGACCACGTTCCTGAACGTGCTCTCCGGCTTCATCCCGGAGGATGAACGGATCATCACGATCGAGGATGCTGCCGAGCTCAAGCTCGACCAGCGACACTGGCTGCGACTTGAGTCACGGCCCGCCAACGTCGAGGGGACGGGGCTTGTCACGATCCGCGATCTGCTCCGAAACGCACTTCGCATGCGACCCGACCGGATCGTCGTCGGTGAGGTTCGCGGCCCAGAGGCGCTGGACATGCTGCAGGCCATGAACACCGGCCACGACGGCTCGCTGTCGACGGTCCACTGCAACTCGCCTCGCGACGCGATCTCGCGGATCGAGACGATGGTGCTCATGGCCGGCTTCGACCTGCCCGTGCGAGCGATCCGCGAGCAGGTGGCATCGGCCCTGCATCTGATCGTCCACACCGAGCGGTTGCACGACGGCTCACGCAAGGTGGTGCGGATCACCGAGGTACAGCGGATGGAGGGCGACCAGGTGACGCTTCAGGACCTGTTCGTGTTCAACGTGCACGGCTCGACGGCCAACGGAAGCATCGCCGGACAGCTCGAGTCGACCGGCCTCCACCCGACGTTCAAAGAGGACTTCCACCGCCGCGGAATCGTGCTCCCGGCCGACCTCTTCGCCCTGCGATGAAGCGGTTCGTCATCCTCGCCCTCACGGTCGCTGTCGCGGGACTCACGGCTTCGGCGGCACCTGCCGCCGCGGGCGTCACGTCCGTGCGCCTCGCCCTCTCACCGGACGCGTCGTTCCCCCAGCGGCAGTTCACGCTCGTCCTGCCCCCGAAGGTCAAGCCGTACAACATCAGGCTCACCGAGAACGGGATTCCGGTCATCGCTCATCTGTCGCCGATCGTACAGCGGCGCGTGCCACTGAGCGTCGCCGTGCTGCTCGACACCAGCAACAGCATGCGCGGCCCTGCGCTGTCCGCTGCGGTCGACGCGGCCGAGACCCTGATCGCCGACAAGCCCGCGCGCGCCGAGGCCGCCGTGTTCGGTTTCGCCGAGCGGCCCTACCTGATCCACGGGTGGGCGTCGTCGCCCTCGACGTTCGATGCGTCCCTGGCGGCGATCGAGCCGTCCCAGGGGACGGCGATCTGGGATGCCGTCGGATTGGCAAGCCAGAGCGTGGGGGACCGTGACGGCGCAGCACGCGCGCTCGTGCTCCTGACGGACGGCAGTGATACGACCAGCGCCGCGACCGTCGACGAGGCAGCCCAGGCGGCGCGGAGCGCCCAGGCCCGCGTGTACGTCGTCGGGCTTCCGGGCGCGGAGACGAACGAGGCCGGCCTTCGGCGACTGGTCGCCGAGACCGGTGGGGAGCTCATCCAGGTGCGATCGTTGAGCCAGCTGCGCCGCGTGTACGCCGGCGTGGCCGCCGAGCTGGCACAGCAGTACGTGCTCACCTACACATCGCAGCTGCGCGGCACGGGCCGCCCGGTGACGGTGAAGCTGAACGTCGACGGTCAGGCGGCCGAGGTGCACTATCGCATCCCTCCGACGTCGGCTGCTCCTGCGCCCTCGTCCACCGGCTGGTGGACGACGCAGCAGGCCTTGCAGGCGATCTCGGCGGGGGTCGGGCTGATCGTGCTCCTGAGCGCCTACCTGCTCATGCGGCCGAAGCGCACGAGCCCCATCCGCCGCATGCGAGGCTACATGCTCGGCGGGGCGGCCGAAGGTGCGCCGGACGTGGCCGCGCTGCTGCCGCCTCGGCCGCGCCGGAGCCTGCCGCGGCCGGGGCCGGGGAACGTCTGGGGCCGGTTCGCCGCGGACGTCGACCGTGGTGACCTGAAGGCCCACCCGGTTGCGGTCCTGCTCCTCGGTATTGCGGCGGGCACCGCCGCGGCAGCGGTCGCCGGCTTCGCAGCCGGTCAGCCTCTGGCCATCGCCGCCGGGCCGATCGTGGGTGCCGTGGGCGTGTGGGTGTACGTCACGCACCGTGCATCCGCCTGGTACGCGCACTTCGACGCGTCGCTGCCGGACGCCCTTGCCGTGCTCGCCTCCTCGCTGCGAGCGGGACACTCGCTGCTTCAGGCCGTCGACCACGTCGCCGACGAAGCGGACGAGATGACGGCCCGTGAGTGGGGCGAGGTGGTGCGTCAGACGCGCCTCGGGATACCGGTCGAGGACGCGCTGGACGAGATGACGCACCGCGTGGCGAACACCGACCTGCAGTGGATCTCGCTCGTCGCCCGCGTCCAGCGGCAGATCGGCGGCAACATGGCCGAGATGTTCGACATCGTGGCGACCACGGTGCGCGACCGTCACCGCCTTCGCACCCAGGTGCGGACGCTCACGGCACAGGGTCGCATGACCCGGTGGATCCTGACCCTTGCCCCGGTCGTGCTGGCCGGCCTCATGATGCTGGTCTCGCCGCTGTACATCAGCGGCTTTCTCAACAGCACGACCGGCCGTGCCCTGCTGGGGATCGCAGCCGTCCTGATCGTCATCGGCTCGATCTGGCTCAAGAAGATCGTCGAAATCGAGGTCTGACGCTCATGGTTGCCATCTCGTTCGTGCTTGCAGTGCTCGTCGGATCTGTGGTGCTCCTGATCGCGCACGCCGTTCGCCTCAGCCGAAGGGCCACGAGCGATGCGGTCAGCTCGTTGGCGCAGTACGGATACGGGGCCGAGACGGCGCCCTTGACGACGCAGCGCAACGCTCGGCGCGCCGAGGGGAACCTGGCGCTCGAGCGAACGCTCGCCCGAGTGGCCGGAAGGCTCAGCCCGGCGGACTACGAGCAGCGGTTGCGCCTGCGCCTGCTGCAAGCCGGTCTCTACACGTTCCGACCCAGCCGCTTCCTCATGATCCGGCTGCTGGCAGCGCTCACGCTCGGCGCCCTCGGGCTGCTGTACGCCGGCGGTGTCGCGAACCCGGTCATGAAGCTCGCGGCGCTGTTCGGCGCTCCGTTCCTGGGGTTCATGCTGCCGGACACGATGCTCTCCATGCGGATCAAGGGGCGCCATCGCCAGATCGAGCGGGCCTCGGCAGACCTCATCGACCTCCTGGCCATCACGGTACAGGCCGGGCTCGGCCTCGACCAGGCGCTGAAGGTGGCGGCCGAGCGCCTCGAGGGCCCGCTGGCCCAGGAGACGCGGCTGATGCTGAACGAGATCCGCGTCGGGCAGGGGCGCCAAGACGCGCTCAAGCGGCTGGCTGAGCGAGCCGACACGCCGACGGTGCGGTCGTTCGCGAGGACGATGGCCCAGAGCGAATCCATGGGCGTGCCGATCGGGCAGACGCTCAAGGCGCTCGCCCAGGACGCGCGCCTTCGCAAGCGCCAGTACGCCGAGGAGCGCGCCCAGAAGGCGCCGATCCACATGGTGTTTCCGCTGGCAACGTGCTTCTTCCCGGCCATCCTGATCGTGGCCGGCGGCCCGGGCATCATCGCGCTCACGAAGGCGCTCGCCGTCGGATGACGGTCGTCTGGCGGATCCTCGGACGCGCTCTTCCCGCGTCGGGCTTCGCGTTCGCGGCCGTCGTCGTGACGCTCGGGGCGATCCACCGGCTCGCGGAGGGCGGCGCCGTGTCCGAGCAGCTGCGGGCCGCGCCCCTCGTGCTGAACGCGTTCCTCTGGTGTGGCTTCGCGGCGCTCGCCGTGGTCCGTCACGAGCCGGTCCGGCACGGCCTGCGGACGCCGGGTGCGCTGCTGTTCGTCCTAGCATCCGTGTCTGCCGGCCTCGTCGTCCCGCCGGCGGCGCGCGCCGAGGTGCCACTCCCGCAGCTCATCGCCTCGAGCGCCGTCTCGCTCGCCGCGATCCTCCTCGCACTCGGTTCGCTGGGGAGGCTCGGCCGGTGCTTCGGAGTCCTGCCCGACGCGCGCGGCGTCGTCACCGGCGGGCCGTACCGGATCGTCCGCCACCCGCTGTACCTCGGCGAGGTCGGCGGGATCGTCGGGGTCGTGATCGCCGCCCCGGCCCCACGGAACTGGCTGGCCCTCGCGCTGATCGTGGCGGCCCAGCTCGGCCGTGCCCGACTCGAGGAACGGACTCTCCGGGCGGCGTTTCCCGCCTATGCGGAGTACGCGGCGCGGACGCCGATGCTCATTCCGCTTCGACGGCCGCGCCGCCTCAGCGCAGATGGCCGAGCGCCCGCTGCGCCAGCCTGATCGTCCACAGCGCGGCGAGAGCCGCGTAGACGACGAGCGGGAAGATCACGCCGATTGCAGCCACGAGGCGGCTGTGGGGCAGCGACGACGCTGCGACGCGCCCTCCGATCGAGCCGTCGAGGAGCTGGTTCGCCAGGCAGGCCACGAACAGATGGATGAGCGCCGTCTTGAGATCGCCCGGAGCGATCCGTGGAACGCGGTAATCGATCCACACGGCGATCGCCGCCGCACCGGCCAGGAACATCACTAGGTAGACCGCAATCAGCACGAGGGCTCCTCCTACGTGAGGGCATCATATCGCCCTTCTCCCGACGCCCGATAATGCCGGTTATGTCAAGTTGAAGCGAGAGGGCGGAAACCGGCGCACCGGGGCCGCTCCCCCCGGCTCAGCCGGCGAGCGGCTGGGTGGGATCGGTCGGGGCCGGGAAGTAGGCCCGCCGCCGGGCGAGCGAGAGGCGCTCGCGGGCGTCGGCCAGAAGCTCGGCGCCGGACGTGTGGCCGCCGAGCTCGGCAAAGCCGGCGGCGCCGCACACGATCCCGCCCGTCACGAGCTCGCTCCCCGCGAGCGACGCGCGCACGCGCTTGAACGCAGCCCGGGCCTCGAATTCTCCGGCGCGCGGAAAGAGCAGCGCGAACTGGTCGGCGCCGAGATGGCCCACGCGGTCGTCGTGACGGACGGCCGAGCGCGCCAGCGCGCCCACGTGCAGGATCAGGTCGCGCTGGTCGACCGGGCGCGGCCCGAGCTCGAGACCGTGCACCGTGAAGACCGCGATCGCCACCGCCTGGCTGCGCCAGCGGGCCGTGGCCACCGCGCGCTCCAGCTCGACGGCGAAGGTGGCGCTGTCGAGCAGCACCTCGTCGCCGGCGACGCCGGCCGCCAGCGCCAGGGCCACGCAATGGCCGAGCGCGTCGGTGAACGCCTCCTGGTCGCGCGACGGCTCCCCGTCCCACTCCGCGACGAGCCCCTCGGGCGCGAGGCGCAGACGGCACGCCAGGCTCGCCTCCCGAGGCGCGGACTCGAGGATCCGGTCGATGACGCCCGCCTCGGCCTGCGGCGCGGCGAGTGCGGCCGCGGCGCGCGAAAGGACGTCCATCAGGATGTGGGCGTCATCCATGGCTCCCATATCGGGCGTGGACGCCCGCGGCTTGAGTCCCCGCTTCGTCGTATCAGGCGACAGCGGCGCCCCAGGTGCGCCCACCGGAGGCATCCCCCTCAGCGGACACCACGCTGTGGTGCTGGGCCTGGATGGAGAAGTCGAACCCGCGCCCACGCTGGTAGCGCACCGTCTCGGCCTCCAGGATCTCGATGAACGCATCGACCACCGGCGCCTCGAACTGGGTGCCCTTCCCCAGCACGAGCTGCTGGATTGCGCGCTCGGTGCTCATGGCGGCCCGGTACGGCCGGTCTGAGGTCATCGCGTTGTAGGAGTCCGCCACGGCGATGATCCTGGCCAGCCGCGGGATGCCGTCCCCGGCGAGGCCGTCGGGGTAGCCGGCGCCGTCCCAGCGCTCGTGGTGGCTTCGAACGACCAGCGCGATGTCGCTGTAGTCCTCCACCTCGGCCAGGATGCGGGCGCCGATGGCGGGGTGCTCGCGCATCTCGGCCCACTCGTCGTCGTCGAGCGCCGAGCGCTTCTCGAGCAGCTCCGCGCGGAGCCCGATCTTGCCGATGTCGTGGACGAGCGCCGCGAGGTGGATGCGCATCACCTCGTCCCGGGGCAGCCCCAGCGCCCGGGCGATGTCCCGCGAGTAGACGGCCACGGCGGCGGAATGGCCGGCGGTGTACTTGTCGCGCTCGTCGAGCGCCCGCACCATCGCCCCGGCGAAGCTGATGTTGACGAGGCGCAGCTGCTCGTTGGCCTCCTCCAGCCGCTCGTTCGCCTCCTCCAGCTCCTCGATCAGCTGCGCCTGGCGGGCGTGCATTCCGAAGCTCAGGTGGGCCGCGATCAGGGGCACGATGAAGAACGCCAGCACCTCGACGCCCACACGCCCGTACGTGAACGCGATCAGCGCCGTCACCGGCGCGTACAGGGCGACGCACACGGCCATCGACCCGCGCAGGAGCCGCCACAGCTCGAGCGGGCGCGTGCCGTGGCGGATGAGGAGCGTGATGGCGGTGACGAAGAACTCCACCCCGGTCCCGACCACCGACGCGATCGCCGCGATGGCCACGAGCGCCACCAGCGACTTGGCGTCGAGGCCGCGCTCGGCGACGAGCGCCGTCCACCCCGCCGCGCAGCCCGCGAGCGACTTGCCCGAGAAGTAGATCAGGAACCGCTCGAGCGGCCCCTCCCGGTGCAGCATGGCGGCGCCGCCGACCAGCGCGGCCGCGGCCGGCCCGAAGAGCACCGCCGCGAGGGCGATCGCCATGAACGAGACCGACACCTCCACACGCGGCGAGACGCGCATGCTGCGGCCCTCCGCCACCTGCGCGACGACCGCCAGCACGAGCACGACGTCCCATCGCCCCAGGCCGTGCAGGGACCACGATGCGGCCACGAGGCCCATCGCGAGCCCCGCGAGCAACGCTGCATAGACACGAACGGTTGTCAGATTGTGCTCCCGACCGTCACCATCTTGTGGTCAAGACTTGACATAGCGCGTTCGAGTAGCTAGTGTCTCCCCCGAAAGGGGTACAGGCGTGACGCAAGAGGAGAGGATTTCCATGGGTATCAAGGGCTGGTAGGGACAAAGGTCGGCATCGGCGTTATCGGTATGCCGGGGGCGGAGGTTGAGGCCCAGTGCATGCCGAGGGATTCCGGGCAGGGGCTCGGAATCCCCGCCGCCAGCGGATCTGATCGCGCCCCTGCGAGACGGCAGCGCCCAAGGCGCCGCCTCGCGGGGGCGCGGTGCGTTTGGAAAGAAGCCGGTGAGCGCCTGGAGCGAGCGCCCACCGGAGGACGGAAAACGCCGGCTCGAACGCCGGTGGAGCGCGATGCGCCGGCACCTCGCGCGCGGGCGCGGCGGCAATCGCTGTTTCCAGTCTCGGTATCGGTGTCCGGGCGTGCCCGCGCATCCCCCGCAGGGGTGGCGCCGGAGTGCTCAAGCCGGGCACCGTACGCGCCGATATCAGCTTGGGGCGACAATCACGCCGCCGGCACGCCCATCGCCCGCCCGGTGGCTCCATCCCGGTTCTCTTCCCTTCACGAGGTCTGACACATGAGCGACGCCGAGGCACAGCCGGAACAGCCCGCCCGCGACGAGTCCGCAAGCGGGCTCCGCAGGGCGATGGAGCACCGGATGGCCGCGCTCCAGGAGGCCGAGGAGCGCCTCCAACGCGAGCAGGCGGCGCTCCAGGAGCAGGCCAAGGTCGTCTTCGCCGAGCGCGAGGCCCGGCTGGCCCGGCGCGAGCGCGAGCTCGCAAAGCGCGAGGCCGCGCTGGCCGTCAGCGAAGGCATCGCCTCCTCCAACACCGCCGGCGACGTCGGTGCGGCCGAGCGCGCCCGGCTCGAGGCCGGGGAGGCCCGCGTCTCCGAGCGCCAGACCGAGCTCGACCGGCGCGAGCAGGAGCTCGCACAGCGCGAGCGCGACCTCGCGGCGGCCGCCGCCGCGGCGCCCTCCCCCACGTCGGCCGGCGACTCGTCTCCTGTTGACAACCGCCGCGTGCAGGAGCTCGAGGAGTCTGTCACCACGCTCGAGCGCCAGGTCGAGCACATGAAGAGCCAGCGTGAGCAGGTGGAACGCGAGCGCGACTCGCTGGTCGATCAGCTGCGCGACCGCGGCGCCCTCGGATCGGCCGAGCTGGCCGAGCGGGAGGCCCGCCTGTCCACGCTCGACCAGGAGCTGGCCGACCGCGAGCACCGCGCCAAGAAGGTCGAGAAGGTCATCAGCCAGAAGGAGCTCCACGTGGACGGCGTCCGCGCCGACCTGGAGCAGCGCGCGGCCGAGATGACCGAGAACGAGCAGGCGCTGGCCGAGCGGGCCGCCGCCGTCGAGGCCCGGGCCACCGCCGCCGAGGCGTCCGAGGCCGAGACCCGCGCCCGGCTCGAGCAGCTCGAGGCGCGGGAGGCCGAGATGGCACGCTCGTTCGACGAGCTCGCCACCGCGCAGACGTCGCTCAAGGAGGCCACCGAGGCCCTCGAGCGCCGCTCCAGCATGATCGAGGCCGCGGAGTCCAAGGTCGCGGCCATGCACGCCGACACCGACCGCAAGGTCGCCGACGCGGAGCAGAGGATCGCATCGCTGGCCGATCGCGAGAAGGAGCTCCGGCACGTCGAGGAGCGCCTGGCCGAGCTCGACGCGCGCGAGCGCGAGGTGAGCGAGGCCGTGGCGAAGCTCGAGGAGCTCGAGCGCGAGCTGCGTGACATCGACGGGCGCCGCCAGGCGGCGGAGCGCGCCGCCGAGCGCGCCGAGGCCGCTCAGCGCCAGCTCGAGGAGCGCCGGGCAGAGGCCGAGGCGCGGATCGCCGAGTGCGACGCCCGCGTCGTCGAGCTCGCCGACAAGGAGCGCCGCCTGAGCGAGATCAACGCCCGGCTGGCGGAGTTCGACGTCCGCCAGGAGAAGCTCCAGCGGGCCGAGGCAGAGATCGCGTCCGACCGGTCGAGCGCCGAGACCATGGAGCGTGAGGCGAGCCGGCTCCACAAGCAGGCCGAGCGCATGCTGGCCGACGCCGAGCAGCACGCCGCCCAGCAGGTCGAGCGGCTGGCCGCCGACCTCCGCGAGCGCGAGGCCCGGCAGTCGGTCGCCGAGGCCGACCTCGAGCGCCGCGAGGCCCGCCTCGACCGCCGCCAGGACACCCTGGACGAGCGCGAGCGCGACATCGACAACCGTGCCGACGCCGTCGAGCTGCGCGACGAGCAGCTCAAGGAGCGCGAGGCAGACGTGGCCCGGCTCACGGTGCGCGCCGACCGGGTCGAGGCCGAGCTCGACGCCCAGCGCTCGGCCCTGGCCGACGCCGAGGACGCGGTCGCCCGCGAGCGGGCCGTCCTCCAGCGGCGGATGGCCGAGATCGAGCAGCGCGAGGCCGCCCAGCGCACCGAGCTGGAAGAGGCGGTGCGCAGCGCCGCCGAGGCCGGCAGCGGGCGCAAGGGCCTGCTCGGGCGCGGCGGCGGGAAGTCGGTCGAGGAGGTCCACCAGGCGCTGCGGACCAAGGAGGCCGAGCTTCAGGCCCAGGAGCGGCGCCTCTCCGAGCTGAGCAGCGCGCTCCAGCGGCGCGAGTCGGACCTCGACGCCTACGCCCGGAAGCTCCAGCGCAGCGCGGCGGTGGAAGCGGCCGGCGTGTCGGTGCGGCCGTCGGACTTCACCGTCGAGGAGCCGGGGGGGCGCGACGCGCCCCGGGGCGACGACGACGATCCGACGGGCAAGCGCCTCCAGTTCTGGTCGCGTTAGCGCGTTCTGGTCGCGCTGAGCTGCGCCGGAGTCCGTCCGGGAGCGTGAGTAGCGTCCGGCCGTGCTTCGGCCGAACGAGCGCCAGCGCCGCCGACCCGCGATCGCGGTCGCTGCCGTCGCCGCGTACGGAGCCGCGTGGATGCTCCCGGCCTCCAGCCGGCCCGGATGCCTGGCCGTCGCGGTGGGGCTGGCGTGGCTCGCCGGCGCCCGCCTGGGCGGGCTCCTCATGAGCGCCGCGGTGCTCATCGCGCCCGTCGGGGTCCCGGCCCGGATCGGGCTGGCGGTCGCCTCGGCGCTGGGCGGCGAGCTCCTGGAGCACGAGGCCCGGGCAGGGCGCGAGCTGCGCACCCGGTCGTTCACCGACCGGCTGACCGGGCTTCGCAACTACGACTTCTTCTCGGAGGCCCTCGATGCGGAGCTGGCGCGTGTGCGCCGCTACGGAGGCTGCACGACGCTCGTCCTCATCGACCTCGACCGGTTCAAGGCCTACAACGACCGCCACGGCCACGGAGCCGGGAACCGGCTCCTGGCGTCCGTCGGCCGGGCCCTGCTCTACGAGAAGCGCGACGCCGACATCGCCGCTCGCTTCGGCGGCGAGGAGTTCGCCGTCCTGGTACCCGGCCGCGCGGCCGACGGCGTCGTCCTGGCCGATCGCCTGCGGCGGGCGATCTCGGAGGTGCCGGCGTCCCGACTCGACCGGCACGAGATCCCCGACATCGTGACCGCCTCGGCGGGCGTCGCAACGTTCCCGCTCGACGCACGCGACGGTACGGAGCTCTTCGAGCTCGCCGACCGGGCGCTCTACGAGGCCAAACGCCGGGGGCGCGACCGGGTCGTCACCGCGGCCGAGCTCGGCTCGGGCCGCCTGACCCGCGCCGTGTAGTCCTTAGGGAGGGGCTCGCGGGGGAACCCAGGGTTCCGCCGCGTTACAGGAGATCCGCGCGCTCGGCGTCGAAGCGAGCCGAGTGGAGCTGGTGGTGGAAGGCGTCGACGGTGAGGTCGCGGGCGTCGCCGAACGGACGGTCGACGTAGCGGACGATCCGGTCGTGGTAGAAGGGTACGTCGAGGTGGGCGCCCGACACGAGGTTCAGCGACACCGCACCGCAGCTCGGGCATGTCACGGCCACGCCGATGAACTCGTCGCTTCGCTCCTGCGCGGGCGCGACCATGGCGAGGCTCGACGGCCACACCGGCTTGAGGCGCGCCTCGCGGCTGCAGTAGAGCCGCCATGGCCAGTTGCCGCGCTGCACCTCGCTCCGGGCGATCTCGGCCAGCTCGTCGCCGACGGGCTCGGAGCGCCCGGTGAGGAGGTTCCGGAACTCGATCTCGACCGGCGCCAGCGGCCCGTAGTCGAGGTCGGCGTGCGTCACGAGGCCCTGGTGCGCCTCGCCGCAGGCGCAGTCGTACGTCACGCGGTAGACGGCCGGGTGGGCCGCGCCGGGCAGCCGCTCGAGGCGCCGGAACGCCGAGAGCCGCACGCGCGTGAGCTCGCCGCCGGGGTTTCGCGGGCAGTGGAACCGGTAGCTCGCTCGTAACGTGTCGTACATCTGCTCGTTATCGACCCCGAACACCGATCCTGTTAGCATCGCCGCGCCGTGCCGCGCATCGACCTTCGCAGCAAGGTTCGCGACGTCCCTGATTTCCCTCGTCCGGGCATCGTCTTCAAGGACATCATGCCCCTCCTGGCGGACGCCGGAGCGCTGCACCAGGCGGTGGACGAACTGGCGGAGTGGGCCGAGCCGCGCAACGTTGACGTCGTGGTCGGCGCGGAGGCCCGCGGCTTCATCCTGGGGGCGGCGGTGGCGTACAAGCTGGGGTGCGGGTTCGTCGCTGCACGGAAGCCGGGGAAGCTGCCCTACCTCACCGTCGGGGCGAAGTACGCGCTCGAGTACGGCTTCGACGCCCTCGAGATGCACGTCGACGCGCTCAGGCCCGGAACGCGCGTTCTGGTGCACGACGACCTGCTCGCGACCGGCGGCACCGCGCGAGCCAAGATCGACCTCGTGGAGCAGCTGGGCGCCGAGGTGGTCGGCGTGGCGTTCCTGGTCGAGCTCTCGTTCCTGAACGGCCGCGACAAGCTCTACGGCCACGACGTCCACTCGCTCATCCAGTACGAGAGCGAGTGAAAACACGGGGTCAGACCCCGTGTTTTCGGTCAGCGGGCGACGTCGCGCAGGTCGCGCACCAGGAGCAGGTGGGCGAGCTGGCTTGTGAGCTCCGCGAGCTGCTCGAGCTCCTGGAGGCCCGCTTCGCGCCGGTCGGCGTTCGAGGAGCGAAGCGACGGAGCCAGGATCTGCTCGAGCAGGCCGGCCTCCCGGCCGACGGCTGAGCGGAACGCCTTCAGGTGCCGCGCCGCCACGCCGTAGCGGGCCAGTCGCTGGCAGATGACGACGATGTCGACGTCGGTGCGCGTGTACGGCGCCCCGCCGCCCTTCCGCCGGCCGTCGAGGAGCTGGTACTCCTCGAGCTCGCGCACGAACCCCGCGTCGGCATCCGCGGCCGAGAGCAGCTGCTCCAGGCTGAGCGCGTCCTCCCCCGCCCCGACGAGCCGCGGCCGCCGCCCGGTGCCCGCGGTCGAGCGGCCCTGCCCGATCACCTGCCGGATCACCCGGAGCGGCAGGAACTCGTCGCGCTGCATACGCAGGATCTCGCGCAGCTGCGAGACGTCGTCGTCGGAGTAGAGCCGGTAGCCGCCCGGCGTCCGCCGGGGCGTGATCAGCTTCTGGTCCTCGAGGAACCGGATCTTCGAGATCGAGACGTCCGGGAACTCGTCGTGCAGGAGCTTGCACACGGTCCCGATCGTGAGCCGCGACGGGCGCGGGGCCTTGGCCGGTGCGGGCTTGGCGCTCACGGCGCCCGCTCGATGTAGGTGAGCCGGTACTTGCCGATCTGGAGCTCGTCACCGTCGGCCAGCCGGGCGGTCTCCACGCGGTGGCGGTTCACATACGTGCCGTTCAGAGAGCCGCGGTCGGTCAGGTGCAGGCCGTCGGCCTGCCGCTCGAGCACGGCGTGCTCGCGCGAGACGGTGATGTCGTCCAGGAAGACGTCGGACTGCGGCGCCCGGCCGATCGTCATCCGCTCGCGGTCGACCGCGTACTGCTCTCCCGCCCTGCCGCCGCCCGCGCGGATGACGAGGGTGGCGCCCTCCCCGGGCTCGGCCGCGGCGCCCGCATCGGCGCCCTCCTCCTCGACGGCCTCGAAGCTCATCGTCGGCTCGCCGGCGTCGGGATCGAGCAGGCTCGCGCCGCAGCGTCCGCAGAAGCGCGCGGCCTCGCGGTTGTGGTGTCCGCACTCGGGGCAGTACATGCCGTTACCCGGGTGGCGGGGCCTCGTCCAGATCCGGCGGCGGCCCGCGGTGCGCCAGGATCTCGGTCAGCCGCTCGATGTCGACCTCGGAGAGCGACGACTGCTCCCCCGCATGGCGCCGCTTCACGCGGTCGACCAGCTCCGCCCGGAGGATGTCGATCTTGCCGTGCAGGAGCCGGCGGCGGTACGAGACCTCCTCCTCCTCGTGGACGTAGCGCTCGATGAGCGCCTTCAGGTCGTCGTCGGAGATCGTGGTGAAGTCGGGAAGGACGTCCATGGGTCGGTATCCGATCGTTCGGTGACTGCGGTCAGTCTACTGCGCGCACGCCGAATCCTCAAGCTTTGGTTGAGGGTTGAGGGCCGAGAGAGCGTTGAGGGTCAGACGGCCGCCGCGACGAACTCGTCGAGCATCGCGCGGTACTTCGCCTCGAGCGCCAGCGAGTCCTCCCGCGTGGCCCCCTCCGCGTAGATGTGGAAGACCGGCTGGTCGGGGTCGGGGATGATCTGCGCCCAGCCGGAGTCCTCGAACACCTTGATCCCGTCCGTGTCGTCGACCTCGAGCCCCTTGACCGCCTCGATGACCTGCCGCATCGCCGTGCCCTTGGCCGACCAGGGGCAGTGCGCCTCCTCGTGGACGAGCGTGCTCGCGGGCAGGCCGTGGACGAGCTCCGAGAGCGCCCGGCCCGAACGGGAGGCGATCTCGAGGATCTTGCCGACCGACATGACGGCGTCGTAGGCGAGCAGGAAGTCCGGGAACACGTACCCCCCGCCCGACGCTCCGGCGAACACGACGTCGTCGGACGCTGCGGCCGTCGCCAGGAGGTCGCCCTGCGAGGCCTTCGTGCGCCGCACGACGATGCCGTTCCCGCCCGCCACCTCCTCGACCATGCGCGTCTCGGTGACGGGGACGAGCAGCGCCCCTTCGCTCGCGGACTGCGACAGCTCGCGCACCAGGAGGAGGAGCGTCGTCTCGGCCGGGATCGGCACGCCGCCCTCGTCGATCAGCCACACCCGCTCGGCGGCGTTGTCGATGACGGCGCCGAGGTCGGCCCCCACGGCCCGGACGAGCCGGCCCGTCTCGTCCAGCGCGCCCGCGATGTCGAGCCCGCGCAGGCTGGGGCTGGCATCGACGAAGGCGTTCAACGAGATCATCTCGACGCCCAGGTCGCCGACCAGCGACGGCATGACGAGCGAGGCGGCGGAGAAGCTGTAGTTCAGGACGATGCGCAGGCCGCGCTCGGCGATCGCGTCGCGGTCGAGCGACCCGAGCAGCTCCTGCACGTAGCTGCCCGTCGACCGGGTCGGGTAGGTCAGCGTCCCGATGTCGCCGGGGCTCGTGCGGCGAAACTCCTGCCGGGAGAACGAGCGGGCGATGCCCTTGATCGTGTCGTCGCCCGCCAGGATCCCCGGCGGCTCGAAGAAGACGACCTGCGCGGTGTCGGGGTCGCCGGCGGCCACCCGGACGTGGATGCCGCCCGTCCGGTCTTCGACGCGCATCTCGTGGCGGTTCACGGCCGGCAGCGAGACGCGCAGGTCGGACACGCCGATCCCGGTCGAGACCAGCCCGGACAGGATCGCGCGCTTGATCATGCGCGAGGCCGGGTGCGCGTCGCGGCTCGCCACCACCGACGCCCCCTTGGCGAGCGTCGTCCCGTACGCCGCGCCGATCCGCGCCGCCACCTCCGCCGTGATGTCGACGTTCACGAGGCCGGTCGCCCCGTCGCGCCCGAAGATCGTCGTGATGCCGCGCGACTCCCAGATCAGGTTCGTGTGGATCGTCGCCCCGGCCTCGATCGTCTTGAACGGGTACACCTTGACGTGCGGGTCGAGCACCGCCTCGGCGCCGATCGAGCACTCGTCGCCGACGGCCACGCCCTCGTTCAGGAGCGCGTGCGGACGCACGTCGACGCCCTTGCCCAGGATCGTGCCCTCGATACGGGCGCTCTGGCCGATGTAGCAGCCCGAGTCGACCACGGAACGCTCCGTCGTCGCGCCCTCCTTCACCACCACGTTCTGGCCGAGCACGGAGTAGGGCCCGATCCGCGCCCCGGCGTCGATCTGGCAGTAGTTCCCGATCACGGCGGGGCCCTCGATCTGGTGCAGGTCCGGGAGCTGGACGCCCTCGCCCAGGACGACGTTGTCGCGCAGGCGGATCCCGGCGACGTCGAGCTGGACGCGGCCGTCCAGGGCGTCGAAGTTCGCCTTGCGGTACTGGTCGAGGTTCCCGATGTCCTGCCAGTAGCCCTCCACCAGGTGGCCGAACACGGGCTTTCCCCGCCGCAGCAGGTCGGGGAAGAGCTGTTTCGAGAAGTCGTACGAGGTGCCGTCGGGGACCGCCGCCAGCACCTCCGGCTCGAGCACGTACACGCCGGTGTTGATCGTGTCCGAGAAGACCTGCCCCCACGACGGCTTCTCGAGGAACCGCTCGACGCGCCCGTCCGCGTCGGTGATGACGACGCCGAACTCCAGCGGGTTCTCGACCGAGTAGAGCGCGAGCGTCGCGACGGCGCCGCGGCGGCGGTGGGCGTCGACCAGCGCGTCGAGGTCGAAGTCGCAGAGCGCGTCGCCGGAGATCACGAGGAACGTCTCGTCGAGGAGCTCGGCCGCGTTCTTCACGCTGCCGGCGGTGCCGAGCGGCGTCTCCTCGACGGAGTAGTGCATCTCGACGCCCATCTCGCCGCCGTCGTCGAAGTAGCCGCGGATGACCTGCGGCAGGTAGGCGACGGTGACGACGATGTCCGTCATACCGTGCCGGCGCAGCAGCTCCACGATGTGCTCCATGCACGGCTTCCCGACGACCGGGACCATCGGCTTGGGCTGGTTCGAGGTCAGCGGGCGGAGCCGGGTGCCCTCGCCGCCGGCCATGACGACCGCTTTCATCTCAGGCGGCCTCCTTGGGCCGGAGCGAGTAGAGGGCGCCCGCCGCCAGGGAGACGGCCACGCCCATGGCGAAGATCGCAAGCGGCCACGACGCGGTGGTCACCATGAGGAGCGCGAGCGACAGCATGATGAGCGCCGTCGCCCACTTCCCCGCCGCGTTCACGGCGACGCGCGTCTCTGCGTGGCGCCTGTGGAAGAGCGCCATGAGCCACACGTCGCGCGTCAGCACCGGCAGCGCAAGCCACCACGGCAGCCGGCCCGCCCACCAGAGCAGGATGAGCGCCATGTTGATCAGCAGGCGGTCGGCGATCGGGTCGGCGATGCGCCCGAACTGGGACGGCTCGTGCGCCCGCCGGGCGAGCACGCCGTCCAGGTAGTCGGTCAGCGAGGCGACCGTGAAGATCGCCGCCGCGGCCAGGCTCCGCCCGTCCTCTGCGGTCGCCAGGAGCACCGTGAACGGCAGCACCGCCAACAACCGCGCGAGGGTGAGCGCGTTGGCGATCGGTCTCAGCAATGGAGGCAATTCTACCGGCCCGGCGGCGTCGCCCGGCCTCCCCCGCCCCCGGCCCGCGTTTGTAAGCGATTTGGAAGGACTCGGCCGCCCGCCTTCATCTCGACGCGCGGCCGACGATCTCACGGCTGGGTCACTGAGGATGCGACTGGGGGTCATCATCTTCACGCTGGGGACCGCGTTTGTGGCCGGTGGGATCACCGCGCCGGCCACAGACGCTTCCGCTCCGCCGCCCGCCCTCTTCGGCGCGTGGGTGCAGCAGGGATCCGCACCGACGCACGCCACGCCCAGACCTTCTATCCCGGCAACCGCTACGTCGACTGGACCGGCGCAGACGGCTACGACCGGTACCCGGGCCGTCTCGTACTTCGACGGCATCTCGCCGAAGCGCTACGACTTCCGCGTCGACACGTCGAGCCAGGCGTTCGCGGCGTGGCGGGCCTTCGGCCTCGAATCGGGGGGTTAACCCCACTGCCGGACGTGGAGGCGGCCGCTAGGGTGCGGCGTCATGTCCAACCACGCTCCCTCTGATCGCCTCGAGGAGGAACGCCGAATCGCCCATTCCGGCGGGCTCGCGCGCATCGCCGGCCATTGCGCCCGCCACCCGTGGCGCATCGTCTTCATCTGGATCGGCATCTTCGTCGCTCTCATCGGCCTGAACGCCGCATTCCACGGCTCCCTCGTCAACGAGTTCAAGGTGCCGGGGACGGACTTCCAGAAGGCGACCGACCTGATCGATTCGAAGTTCAAGGGCCAGAAGGGCGCCGCGCTGCGTGTCGTCCTCGCAGCCCCCCCGGGCGAGCGCATCGACACCCCCGACCGCAAGGCCGCGATCGCGAGGATGCTCACGGTCGGCGAGGCCGCGGAGAAGTCGCTCGACGAGAGTCGCGCCGACGCGAGCAGCATCACGGATCCGCTCGCGAAGAGCGCCCACCAGCTCTCGAACACGGGCCGGATAGCGTTCTTCGACATCCAGTTCGACAGGACCGGCTTCGAGCTGCCGCGCTCCGACGTCGTCAAGGTCGAGGACAACCTGCGCTCGATCGGCGAGCCGGCCGGCATCCAGGTCGAGTACACGGGCGACGCGGAGGCTCCGCCGCCCGAGCAGGGCGCGAGCGACATCATCGGGATCGTCGCCGGGTTCTTCGTGCTGATCATCCTGTTCCGGGCGCTCGTGCCGACGGCCATCCCGCTGATCTTCGCGATCGTCGCCGTCGCAGGGGCGTTCATGCTGCTCTTCCTCGCCGCCCGGGTCACGAACTTCAACACGATCACCGAGATCCTGGTGCCCATGATCGGCCTGGGCGTCGGCATCGACTACACGCTGTTCATCGTCACGAGGTTCAGACAGCTGCTCCACGACGGCCTCACGCCGCAGGACGCGGCGGCCGCGGCCGGCGCCACGGCCGGGCGGGCGGTCGTGTTCGCGGGCACCACGGTCGCGATCTCGATCACGGGCCTCGCGATCATCGGCATCGACTTCATCACGAAGCTCGGCATCGGAAGCGCGCTCGGCGTCCTGACGGCCGTGCTGCTCGCGAACTCGATGCTTCCGGCCGTGCTCTCGCTCCTCGGCCACAAGATCGACCGCGGCCGGCTCGGCATGAAGCCGACGGACGACTCGCGGGCCGGCCAGGCGCGCACGCCTGTCGCGGCCTGGGGGCGGCTGGTCTCCGGCAAGGCGAAGATCTTCCTCCCCCTCTCGATCGTGCTCCTCCTGGCGCTCGCCTCTCCCGTCCTGCAGGTACGGCTCGGCCTGGCCGACTCCAGCACGGCGCCGAAGGACCAGTCGACCCGCAAGGCGTACGACCTGCTCTCGTCCCCGGACGGGTTCGGTGCCGGCTTCACGGCCCCGATCCCGGTCGTCGTCGACCTGCGAAACGACCACCAGGCGGCCACGCGGCTCGAGACTGCGATGCGCAAGGTGCCGGGCGTGAAGACGGTCGTCGCGCCGATCTACAACGCCAAGACGCCCGACCAGGCGTCGGTGGCGATCATCAACGCCAACTCGCGGTACGCCCCGCAGGACGCGCGCACCGACGACATCGTCTCGGAGCTCCGCGACCGCACGATCCCGCGGGTGCTCGACGGATCCCCGGCGAGGGCGTACGTCTCCGGCGCCAATGCGGCGTTCACCGACATCGGAAACATCATCTTCGACCGCGCGCCGTACTTCCTGCTCTACATCATCGGCGTGACGTTCATCGTGCTCGCGATGGCCTTCCGGTCCGTCGTGATCGCGACGAAGGCTGCGCTGACGACGCTCACCTCGGCGCTGGTCGGCTTCGGGGTGCTGACGCTGGTCGTGCAGCTCGGGCACGGCATGGGCGTGATCGGGCTCGACCAGACCGGCCCGATCGAGAGCTTCGTGCCGCCGATCGCGTTCGCCATCCTGTTCGGGCTCTCGATGGACTACGAGGTGTTCCTGATGAGCCGCATCCGTGAGGAGCACATCCACGGCGAGGACACGATCTCGGCCGTCAAGGACGGGATGGCCGGCGTCGGCCGGGTCATCCTGGCGGCCGCGCTCATCATGTCGAGCGTGTTCTTCTCCTTCCTGCTCACGCCCGACCGCGTGTCGAAGGAGTTCGGCCTCCTGCTCGGCATCGCGATCCTGACCGACGCCATCATCATCCGGCTGACGCTCGTCCCGGCGCTCCTGACGCTCCTGGACGACCGGTCGTGGAGCATGCCCGCCTGGCTCGACAAGATCCTGCCGAACCTGACGATCGAGCCGCCCGGCCAGCGCGACGCGGCCCGTGAGGCCCGCCGGCGGAGCGAGCCGGCTCCCGCCATCGACTGACGATCCCACCGGGGTCAGGCCCACAGCCTTCGCGCTCCGGGGCCTGACTCTGGTGGTGCTCAAGGACCGGTATCGCCGGCCGATTACGAGGGCGATGCAGATCCCTCCCGTCGACGCCAGGACCGCCGCGACCCGGGGGACGGAGCCGGCCCGCCGACACGTCTATCCCACCAGCCGCCCGCCGGTCGCCGCCGCGTCCACGGAGCCCGAACCGACCGCCGCTCCCAGCCCCACCTCGGGTCGCGCGACGGCCCAGGCCACCCCGGCCAGGTTCTCGCACCGCCTCGCGGAGGCGCTGCATCGCGACGGCCGCCTGGCCGACCTGAAGGGCGGGCTGACGCGCACCCAGGTCGACCGCATGCTCGCGGGCCTTCCGCCCGGCGGCTTCGGCGGGGACTTCGCGCACATGAGCCCCGCCCACCTCAAGGCGCTCGGCCAGCTGATGCGAGGTGAGTCCGGCCCCGTCACCCCGGGTGAGCCGCGGCGCTACACGTTCGACCCGTCGAACCCGGTCGACACGACCACCCGCCCGGCCTGAGCTCTCCGCGCGGCTGATCTCGGCGTCCCGCCGCACGGCGCGGCGAACGTCGCAAATACCACGTTCCGGGGATGACGCCCCGAGACGAACGGCGTAGCGTCTTCGGGCCGCGTCCCGCCCGCCCCCCACCGACCCACCGGCGCGAGCGTCTGGACGTGCGTCAACGAGTCGTACTCCCCACGAGGGGAGGCGGGACGCGGCGTCCCACGGTCGCAGGACGGCCCCGCTTGCCCGTGTCATCTCGTGGTCGTCGCTACCACAATCCGGGGAGGCTCGCAGGCTGCGGGAGCGGCTACCATCGCGGGCGCGTGCCGGGTGGTATCTGCAGTCAGCCCCAGGCGGCGCGCGAGGTGCGCGCGGTGTGATGCCCCGGTATCCGCCGCAATCGCCGGCCGCGGCGCTGCCGTCTGACCTGTCCACGGCGACCCAGGCGGTGGCCGTCGCGCGGGCGAGCGACGCGGTGCTCGTCGATGTGAGCGACGCCTTCTGCCAGCTCGTCGGCCGCACCCGGGCGGAACTCCTCGGACGCACGGCCGCCGCGCACGGCATCAGCGATCAGGAGCGGCTCGACTGGCTGATCTCGCGCTTCCCGGAGCGGGGCCGCAGCCACCGCCAGCAGCGCGTCTTCGAGACGCCGCGCGGACACGTCCTCGCCGACCTCGAGATGCACGGGATCGAGCTGGGCGGCGAGCGCCTGATCGTGTCGGTGGTGACGCCGGTCGCCGACACGGCGGCCAGCCGCGACGAGAGCGTCCTCGGCGCGGTGCTCGAGGCCACGCCGCTCGGCGTCGTCCTGTACGACCACGAGCTGCGCATCGTGCGTGTGAACCGCGCGGTGGAGCGGCTGGGCCGGATCCGCCCGGAGCACATCGGCATGCGCCTCACCGACGCCGTCCCGGATGCGGACCCCGCCGTCGTCGCAACGATCCGTGAGGTCTTCGCCACGGGCCGGCCCGTGATCGCGATGGAGGTGCCGGGCCGAAACGGCGACGCATACCTCATGTCGATGTTCGCCGTCCGCGACACCGAGGACCGGGTCGACAGGGTCGGTTGCATGTTCATGGACGTGACGGACCGCGTCGCCGCCGAGAGAGCGCTGGCCGAGAGCGAGCACCGTCGCCGCGAGATCCTCGGCCACATGCTCCAGGCTGAAGAGGTGGAGCGAAGCCGTATCGCGACGGAGCTCCACGACGACACGGTGCAGGTGATGGCGGCCACGCTGCTCGCCCTCGACCGGGTGGCGCTGGTCGCGTCGCGCACGGCTTCCAGCGACCTGGCGGACGCGGTGTCCGTCGCCCGGGCCACGCTCGAGGAGGCCACCGACCGGACCCGCCGGCTGATGTTCGAGCTGCGTCCGGCGATCCTGCACGACCACGGCCTCCTGCGGGCGCTGCACGTGCTGGTCGGGCAGGTCGCGCGCGAGGTCGGGGGCGCTGGGGACGTCACCGGCACCTCGCAGCGCTACGACCCCGCCGTCGAGGAGCTGGTCTACCGGTCGACCCAGGAGGCGCTCGCGAACGTGCGCAAGCACGCACGCGCGCGGACGATCGACGTCCGGATCGCCGAGGATGACGGCATGCTCGTCGTCGAGGTGACCGACGACGGCTGCGGGTTCGAGCTCGACGACGTCCGGGCCCGCGCCGACGCCGCCCTCCACTTCGGCCTCGACACGATGATCGAGCGCCTGCGTGCTGCGGGAGGCGACGCGACGATCGATTCCGGCCTGGGCCGCGGGACGACGGTGCGCATGGCCGTCCCTGTGGGGGATCCACAGCCGGCGGCCTCGCACAGCGCACCCTGATCGAACCGATTCCGGGCCGGGGACGAATCACGCGGTCGGACGTCGTCAACCGCCGTTCCCGACGTCCGGCCTGACCCCACGGCGGGGTCCGCGTCGCGAGACACCGACCCCGCCACACCGGTTCGGCGCGCACGTGGGGCCGCCCCGCTCCGGCAGCCGCAGCCGGATATGCTCGGACGGTGGAGCGGAAGCTGGCGACGATCCTGTTCGCCGACCTCGTCGGCTCTACCGCGATCGGCGGCGAGCTCGATCCCGAGCACACGCGCGACCTCCTGGAGCGGTTCTACGACGCGATGGAGCACGAGATCGCGCTCGGCGGCGGGACGGTCGAGAAGTTCATCGGCGACGCGGTCGTCGCGGTCTTCGGGGCGCCGGCGGCCCAGGAGGATCACGCCGAGCGAGCGCTCCAGACGGCGCTGTGGATGATCGAGCGCCTGCACGAGCTCTTCGGCGACCGGCTCGCGCTGCGGATCGGCGTGAACTCCGGCGAGGTCGTGGTCGGCCGGCCGCGCGAGGGGAGCTCGTTCGCGACCGGCGACCCCGTGAACGTCGCCGCCCGGCTGGAGCAGGCGGCGGCGCCGGGACGGGTGCTCGTCGGCGAGCGGACGGCCGCGCTCGTCGGCGCCGCCTTCGAGCTGGGCGACCCGCACACGGTGGAGGCGAAGGGCAAGGCGGGCGGCGTCGTCGCGCACGAGCTCGGGCGGATGGTCGCGCCGCGCCGTCCCCGCGGTGGCCACGGCCTCGCGAGCGCCTTCGTCGGCCGCGCCTGCGAGCTCGACCGGCTGCAGCAGGTGGCGTCGACCGATGCGCCGCGCCTGGCCATGCTCATCGGCGAGCCGGGAGTCGGCAAGACGGCGCTCGTGCGCGAGCTGCGCAGCCGCCTGCCGGAAGGCACGACGTTCCGGATCGGGCGCTGTCTCTCGTACGGCCGCAGCGTCGCGTACAGCCCTCTCGCCGACGTGCTGCGGCAGGAGCTGGGCCTGCGGGAAGAGGATCCCGCGCTGGAGCGGCTCGCCGGCCGCGAGATCCTCGGGCTGACGCTCGGGCTGGACGTCGCCGGCGAGCTCGAGCCGCGGGCGGCCGTCCTCGCCCTCCAGGATGCCTGGGTGCGGATGGTCTCGGAGATCGGGTCGCGCGGCCCGGCGGTGCTCGTGCTCGAGGACCTGCACTGGGCCACGGCTCCGTTGATCGAGCTGCTGACCCGGGTCCTCGCGGACGCCACCGGGCCGGTCCTGATCCTGGGAACGACGCGGCCCGACCGGGACGGGCTGCCCGCCGGCGAGGCCCTGACCCTGGAGCCGCTGGGCGACGGCGAGGCGGCCGAGCTGATCGACCGTGCCCTGGCGGCGCCGCTCGATGCGCCTGCGCGCGATCTCGTCGTCCGCCGTTCGGAGGGGAACCCGTTCTTCGTCGAGGAGCTGCTGTCGGACCTGCTCGACCGCGGCCTTTTGGTCCGGAGGAACGGCGGCTGGGTGCTTCGAGGCGACGGGCTGGCGGTCCCCGGATCCGTCCACGCACTGCTCGCCGCACGCATCGACCTCCTCCCCCCGGCCGCGAAGGAGGCGCTGCAGGCGGCCGCCGTGATCGGCCGGTCCTTCTCGACGGCCGGGCTATCCGCGCTCGTCGGATCAGCGGCGGAGGTGCGCACGCTCGTCGAGCGCGGCTTCGTCCGCGCCACCGAGCCCGAGCTCGTCTTCAAGCATGCGCTGACTCGTGACGTCGCATACGGCAGCCTGCCGAAGGCCGAGCGCGCGCGGCGCCACGCCGCGCACGCCGAGTGGCTGGAGAGCGTCGACGCGCGCGACTCGCGGGCGGGCACGCTCGCCTACCACTACGCGGAGGCCGTGAATCCTGAGATCGCCGGCCTCGCCTGGCGCGACCGCGCCGAGGACGCCGCGCGGCTCCGCGCCTCGGCGCTGCGCTGGCTTCGTCGCGCCGCCGAGCTGGCGGTCAGCCGGTTCGACGTCGACGACGCGCTCGCGCTTCTCGAGCGAGCCGCCGAGCTGACGCCGACTGACCCGGAGCTCTGGCACTCGATCGGCCGCGTCAACGCGCTGAAGTTCGACGGCGAGGCGTTCTGGGAGGCGATGCTGAAGGCGGTCGAGCTCACGTCCGAGCCGAAGGAGCTCGGCGAGCTGTACGGCGAGCTGGCCTGGGAGTCCACGATGCGCGGTGCGATGTGGAAGGTCGCTCCCGATGACGCCGTCGCCCAGGACTGGATCGAGCAGGCGCTGCGGCTCGCGCCGCCCGACAGCCGCGCGTTCGGATACGCCCTGATGGCGAAGGCGATGCGGGAGGACGACCTCCCGGCGGCCCAGCGCGCCGTCGCGATCGCCGAGGTGCTCGGCGACCTCGAGCTGCTCTCGTTCGGCCTGTTCGCGCACGCCGGACTCGCGCAGCAGGAGGCTGACTTCGCCGCCGCCTCGGAGTGGGCGCGACGGCGGCTCGAGCTCGGCCAACGCCTCAACGATCCCGACCACCTCGCGCTGATCCACTGGGGCTCGGCGACGGCCGAGCTGGGGCTCGGGCATCTGGAGGCCGCCCAGGAGCACGCGCTCCGCCACGATGCGATCGCGGCCCGGTTGACCCCTCACCACGCGGTGCATGCGCTCGGCGCCCTGCTGTCGCTCGACGAGGCCGCCGGCCGGTGGGACCGCCTGCACGAGCGCACCGGGCGGACCGAGCAGGCGGTCGCAGCCAACGCCGCGACGCCGTGTGTCTACAACGCGTACTCCCTGCTGGCCTGTGCCGCGGCCTGCGCGGCTCTGGGGCAGGACGCGGAGGCCGGCCGGCTGGAAGCCGAGGAACGGGCGCTGGGCTTCGAAGGGTACGAGCTCTGGCTCGATCCGCTCCGGGCGCGGCTGGCGCTGATCCGCGGCGACCTCGACCGTCTCGACGCACTGCTCCCCGGCTCGGAGAGGTGGCGCTGGGTGGTATGGCACTACGTCACCGGCGTCGCCATCCGTCTGGACGCGCTCGTCGCCCTGGGCCGGGCGGGCGAGGCCGTCGAGGACGCCGAGCGCCACGCGCGTCCCGGCACCTACCTCGAGCCGTTCGCGCTCCGGGCTCTCGGCATCGCCCGGGGCGACCCGGCGCTCGTCGCGCGGGCCCAGGAGCGGTTCAAGGCGATGGGCCTCGAGTGGTATGCCGCGCAGACCAGGCTCGTCTCATGACCCTCCCGACAGCTGCGGATGCGTATCCGGGTCGAGATGCGGTTCCGCCTCGCCCGGCAATGCCTCGAGCCGCCGCACCGGCGCGAGGAACGGGATGACGAGGCAGATGATCGTGCCGGCGGCGATGAAGCTCGCGAGCCCGCGCGTCGCTCCGACGTCCGCGACGAGGACTCCGGCCGCTCCGAACCCGATCGGCTGCGCGACCAGCGAGGAGAACCAGTCGTACGCCGTGACGCGGGAGAGGACCTCGGCGGGGACGCGGGCCTGGAGCGTGGTCTCCCAGTAGACGTTGCCGGCGATCCCCCCGGCGGACGCAGCCAGGTAGGTGGCCGCCACGAGCCAGGCGGGCACGGCAAGCGCGAGAAGCGCGCCAGGGATGGCGAACGCGGCGAAGAGCAGCGTCGCGACGAACATCGGCCGCCGCGGCCGGCCCCGGAGCGCGACGACGCCGCCGGCCAGGTCTCCCACACCTCCCGCGGCCACGATCAGTCCCCAGGCGGACGCGCCGCCGAGGTGCTGACGCGCGATGACCGGCCCGGCGACGAAGAACGGCGCGCCAAGGAGTGCGTTCGTGGCCGCCGCCTGGATGTTCGAGATCCAGAGCCATGAGCGGGACGAGAACTCCTGCCAGCCTTCGATCAGCTGGCGGAGCAGCGGCGCCTCGCGTGCGCGCGTCGTCTTCGGGAGCGAGAGCATCGCCAGCACCGCCGCGCTCCCGGCGAAGGTCACGCTGTCCCCGGCGATCGCCCAGGCCGGAGAGGCGGCCGCGAGGATGACTCCGGCGGCTGCCGGACCGGCCACGCCACCCGCGGCGTCCGCCCCCCACCGAAGCGCGTTCGCCTGCTGCAGCTGCGACTGCGGCACGAGCTGCGGCGCCAGGGCGGAGACGGCCGGATAGAAGAACCCGCTGCACGCACCGTGGATCGCATACAGGACCAGCATGTGCCAGAGCTGGGCTGTTCCGGTGAACAGCAGCGCCGCGAGCGCCGCCTGGCTGGCAAAGCGGATCACGTCCGCGGCAACCATCACCGGACGCCGCGAGAAGCGATCAGCCACAGCACCGCCCAGGAGCAACGCGCCGATCGTGAAGGCCGACCGGATGCCCAGCACCCACCCCAGTGCCGCCGTCGACCCGGTGACGTCGAGCACCGCGAACGCGAGCGCGACCGCCACCATCCCGTCCCCGAACGCCGACGTCAGCTGGCCGACGAAGAACCGGCGGTACGTCACCGACCGAAGCGGCGCGAGGCTCCCGGGCAGGATCACGCGCCGGACGCTAGCCATGCGCGCGGATCGGTGGCTGCTGGCGAGTTCACTCGGTTGAGGGACGGCGCGAGGTCCGTTCCGGACGACTATTCGAGTAAGGCGCGTTTGCCACCCCCACGTTCTGCCCCTCCTCGTTCGACCCCCCGAGGACACGCCATCTCCCGAACCAGACATGCGCGCTGCCGTACAGGCAGCGACCGCGCTCAGACTCTGCCGCTCATCGTGTTGGCGATGTTCGGTGTCCTGGGGATGTGCGCGCTGGCCATCGACGTCGGCAGCTGGTACCAGCAGAAGCAGGCGTTGCAGGCCGCGGCGGACGCGGCCGCGCTGGCGGGCGCGTCGCAATTGCCGGCCGGCTGGGCGGCCGCTCAGGGCGCGGCCGACCACTCCTACCTGCAGAACGGGAGGACTTCCGACACCGTGACGGTGTCGCAGTCGAGCAACCTGGCAGCGAACGACTCGGTCACGGTGACGGCGCGCCGACAGGCGTCCGGATTCTTCGTGCGGCTGTTCGGGATCACGAGCGTGAACGTCTCCGTCTCCTCCCGCGCCACCGTCGAGTCGTACACGACCTTCTCCAGCACGGGCAACGTCATGCCGTTCGCCGTGATGCAGAACCAGTACACGCTCGGCACCTCGTACACCATCTTCGGGGACGGCAGCTCATCGAACAACGGCTCGATCTCGCCGGACATCCACGCGGGATCCGCATGCGCGACCGCCAACGGCGCCAACGACCTCAGCGACACCATCTCCGGGGCGGACATCGCCTGCGCCATCTCCGTCGGCGACACCGTCGAGACGAAGACAGGCCTCAGCACCGGCAAGGTGTCACAGGGCTTGAACGACCGTATGTCCGGCGGCTGGAAGACCTTCGACCAGATCGTGCGGTCCGACGGCAACGGGCACTACACGCTGCTCGACCCGACCAGCCCGCAGCTCGTGGTGATCCCCGTCGTGCTGAACACCAGCGGCGGCACCACGTGGCCGACAGGTCACAGCTCGGTCAGGATCGTCGGCTTCGCCTGGTTCGTCATCACCGGCTGCGGCGATCCCTCGAAGCTCGGCCCGTGCGACAACAGCGACGGGAAGTGGGTCAACGGCACGTTCGTCGACCTCATCAACGCGAACACCGAGGGCACGACGGGCGCCTGGGACCCGAGCAGCAACAGCACGTCCGAGATCGAGCTCACCGCCTGATCTCCGGCAGCCCGTCGCGGTCGGGCGGTCTGTCGAGCGCGACTCGCATCGTGACGCCGCCCGTCTGGATGAACGGTGCAAGACCGCAACCTTGGCGTGGCCCTCGTTCCGCCCTGGTCGCAGCGCAAGCCCGCGCGGCGAAGTCCGACCGCTAGCGCCCGGAACCTGGCGCGGCGGCATTGATCGGGCGCGCGCATCCTCCCCGTCAAGTGCGTTCCTCACCTTGGGCGGATTTCTGAGTTCGATGTCGGCGAAACCGGGTGATGCGCGCGACCGCCCGCCGTCGTAGGCTGAGACCACGGCAGCGCACATGCCTGTCCGACCCTTTCCCGACCGATGTTCGTGCTATGAACCAGCCGAACTCAGATCAGGCGACCGGTTCGCTCACCACCGTATCGCTGGCGCGTGCATACGGCGCCGTTCTGGCGAGCACGCCGATGGTCGTCGGGGTCTTCCTCGGGGCGTCTTCTGGCGGCCGCTGGCGGCGGGATGGGCCGGGGTGCTGTTCCCGCTGCTAGTCGTCGCCACTGGCGAATCGGCGAGGCGGGTGCTCGGCGAAGTATGTGCTCGGCGGGTCGCACTCGTTGGCGCGTACGGGCTCTCCGCGCCAGCGGTTGGCGTCGCGGCGATCGTCGTCGCCACAGTGAATCCGTTCGCGATCATCGCGTGGCTTGGATGCCTCCCGGCATGGGCTGCGATCGGACATCACCGGCTCCACATGGAAGCACGACGGCCTCGGCCGCGCGTGCCTAGCGTGGGTTGGCGGGATATGTTGATCGCCTTGGCACTCGGCTTGGGTGCCGGAGCCCGGCTGCGGTGCTGGCCGGTGTCGGCGTGCTACTGGTCGCCTTCGCGGGCACCGCAGGCGGCGGGCCGAGCAATGGGGCGATCGGCCTCGGGGTGGCAGTGCTCGAGCTGCTTGTGGTTGCGGCCGTGACCGGCGGGTGTCGTATTCACCCTCCGCCACTTCGCCAGCAATGGCGCGGCGGCGATCGCCGGCGCGGCGCTCGGCGTCGGCACCAGTACGTGTGCGATCGCCTACTGGCTAGTCGACTCACGCCGACCGCTAGTTGTCCTCGCGACCGCCTGGTTCGTCGTCGTCTGGCTCGCTGCCGCGCGCTCGTGGCTCAGCAGACACGGCACACCCGAGCCTAGCCACGCGCCGCCGGCAGGTCGTACGGGCGACACGACGACGGGCGCGCCGAGCTTAGTCGACTTTGGCCGCCGATCGGCCGGCCATCGAACGAGTGGCTGCCCGCGCGGTCCCAACGCCAAGCGTTCACCATCGACGGGCGACCGAGGTGACGGTTCCGATCTGGCAACGCCAGCGGCACTCCACAGTCAACTCACCTATAGGGGGGTTGTGGCTCCAGCTGCCTTATCAATAAGCTTGCATAGAGTCCAGTATGGCATCTTTATTGTAGGAAGGTCAAAAATGAGTGCTTCGGAAACTGACAGACCGGAGCGCCGCTGGCTCCGCTACACCCTGCGGTTCGTTGTGCTCATCGTCGTCGCTGCAGGCGGCGCGGCGTCTGGCGCGACTGCCGCTGCTCGCACTCCGTTGACTGCTCCTGACGTTGCCTCAGCTCTGGCGCTTGCGGAATCCGCGCAGCAGCCGGTGATCGTCATCTCGAAGCTGTCGAAGCAGCTGGAAGTGCGCGCGAATCCCGATGGCACTCTGACGGCCGACGTGACCAGCGGTCCTGCACGGGAACCTGATGGGAGTTCGCCCACAGGCTGGACGCGGATCGACACCACGCTGGCCGACACAGGGCCGGTCGTGGAGCCTGCTGTGGTGGATGCTCCGATGCAGTTCTCCGACGGTGGCCAGGGTGCCGTCGCGGAGCTGTCGGCCGGCTCGGCCACGGTGACCGAACCCTGGTCGGGCTCGCTGCCAAGCCCGTCACTTGACGGCAACACGGCCACCTACCGCGACGTGTACCCCGGAGTTGATCTCGTCCTGACCGCGCAGACGGGCGGGTTCGAGCAGAGCTGGGTGATCACCCAGAAGCCGACCGGGCCGCTCACGCTGGAGCTGCCGCTGGCGCTCAAGGGCCTCTCGGCGGTGATGCAGCAAGACGGCAGCGTCGGGCTCGTCGACCGCTCCGGCGATCTTCAGGCCGAAGCGGCGCCCGCGGTCATGTGGGACGCCACCGTCGACCCCCAAACGGGCGGCTCGGCCCACCAAGAGACGCTTGCGACCACGCTGGTCAAGAACGGCGCCGGCGACTACGAGCTGCAGGTGACGCCCGACCGAAACTTCCTGGACGCGGCCACCTACCCGGTCACGGTCGACCCCACGTCCTCGCTTACGGTCACGACCGACACCTACATCGACGACTCGCACCTGACCGGCACCTTCCAGAACAACGCCCAGCTCAAGGCGGGCAAGAGCGGCTTGGACACGAGCCAGCAGCTGCAGCGCTCCCTGCTTTCCTTCCCGACCGGCTCCCTCGCCGGCGCGACCATCCAGTCGGCCACACTTTCCTTGTTCGAGGAGTACTCCGGCTCCTGCACCCCGACCCAGACGGACGTCTACAACGTGACCGCGTCCTGGGACGGCACCGTCACCTGGAACTCCCAGCCCGCGATCGGCGAGCTGTATGCCGCCTCGGCGACCGGCGTCGGCTTCGGCTCCGCCTGCCCGGATGCCACCGTCACCTTCTCGGCCGGCGGCGCCGGCTCGAATACGCTCACCAGCCTGGTGCAGGGATGGGCGGACGGCTCGATCCCGAACAACGGCGTCGAGATCCGCGCCCACAACGAGACGTCGACTGCGTCCTACAAGCGCTTCACCTCCACTGACGCGGGCGCCAACCAGCCCAGCCTGACCGTCACCTACCAGCCGATCACGCTTGACTACTTCGGCCCGGCGGACGGCCCCGCGATCGACGATCCGCAGCCGCTGTTCCTGGCCGCCGTCTCGACGCCGGGCGGCAGCGACTCGGTGTTTGCCGACTTTCGGCTCATGAACGCAAGCTGCACGCAGACGATCGCCTCCGGCACTGGCACCACCGTGAGCCAGGACGCCGACAGCGTGTGGCAGACGCCGGCCGGCGTCACGCTCACCATCGGCCAGCCATACGGCCTTCAGGTGCAGGCGGAGACCACCGCCGGGCTCTCCAGCGGATGGAGCTCCTGCCAGACCTTCCAGGAGGGCGCGCAGCTCACGGCGACCGGTCCCGCCTCCGCGGCGGTTTCTACCAACCTGCGCCCGACGCTGCAGGCGACGCTCGGCTCCGACTCGGCGGTGAGCGTCGCTCCCACCTTCACCATCTACAACGAGGCCGACGACTCGGTCGTCGCCTCCGGCACCGGCACGCTGGCCGCCGCCGGGCAGGCATCGTCGTGGACGGCGCCGCAGGGCGTACTCTCGGCCGGTGGGCGCTACTACTGGCTCGTGTCGGCGTCCAACGCGCTTCCCAGCCTGGCCAGTTCGTACTACCCGGTCGGAAGCGGCGCCAGAGCTGTCCTGACCGCACCCACATCCAACTCTGCGCTCGGCTTCAGCGAGACGCTGACCGCGGACACGAGCGGCTTTGACGCCGGCAGCATCACCAGTGCCACCTTCTCCGCAGATGCAGCCACGATCGCCACGGCGACCACCGCGCCCTACAGCGCAGACTTCGTCCCGCCGACCGCGACCGGAACCCACACCCTGGCCGTGTCCGTGACCGGGAAGGTGAACGGCTCCACCACCACCGTCACCTCACCCGGCGTCTCGGTCACCTACGGCGGCGAGCACGGCGCCGACGCGCCGGTCTACACCGGCGACGTCGCCCCCGCCGAGCCGACCACGACCCCGCCGCCGGCGGGCGTTGCGGCAGCGGCGGTGTCGGTGTCCAAGACGAAGATCGTGAATTACGCGCTCAAGTACGCGCTCACGAACAACCCGGCCTACCACCACTACTCAAACGACTGCACCAACTTCGTCAGCCAGTCGATGTTCGCCGGCGGGTGGGGGATGCGGCTGTCCTCGCCGATGTGGTTCTACAACATTCGCGGCAACGTCCACCTGCCGCTGAACAGCAAGTCGTGGTCGGTGGTACCAGACTTCGCATCCTTCGGCACGTCCAGCGGCCGCGCGAACCTGACCAACCAGAACATCCCCTGGGCTGCAAACCTGGGCGACGTGATCGTCGTCGACTGGCGCGGCAACTCCGGGCCGGTGCAGATGAACCACGCCGTCCTCGTCACCAAGATCACGGCGTCCAACGTGTTCGTCTCCTACCACACCACCAACACGAAGAACCTGCCGTTCTTCCCACCCGCCGGCGGCGGACCGTCATTCCTGGGCCGGGCAGCCGCGCAGGGCTTCCCGCACCCGACGTTCTGGATCCTCCACATCCACGGGAGCTACTAGGATGACCGGCTCCAGGATGCTCAAGCGAGTCGGACTGGTCCTCGGCGCTGCCCTGGTCGCGATCGCGATCTGGGGCGTCGTCGCGGTGACCCAGATCGGCTACCTGTGGCCGGCACCGCTCGTCCTTCCGGACACGATCTCCTTCGACGGCGGCCCCTACTACAAGCAAGCGGGCTGCCACACACGAGCGTGGTATAACCAGCACGGAGGCGTGAGCGGCGCCGAGACCGCGCAAAAGGTGGGCACACTCACGAGTGCGTTGCTGGTCGGCGGGCAGCCGCAGTACGGCCCGAACCTCCACGCGCACAACGGCTACCTGCTGGTTCCCTCGGGCGACTGCTTCGTGATGTACCAGTCAAACGCCGGATGACCGTTGGCGGAGGCCGCACACTCCCGGATTGGCTCGTGGAGTGTGCGGCCGACGCCTGCGAAGACGCGATATTCGACTCGGGGTAGAACTCTTGGCCGGACGGCGGCGTCTCACGATCGTGCCAGTGGATCGCGTGGCTCTGGAAATAGGCGAGGGCCTCGATTCGGAAGCCCTCGAAGATGGTGCCGGCCCTGCGATCAGACCGTAGGTAGCCAAGCCGCGTTCGTTCGGTGTCTAGGCTGTCGGGTCCGAACAGCTCCTCGGCTATCGCGGCCTACCGAGCCATCTTGTCGCGTTGGAAGCTCACGGAGCCGAGAATAAGACGGCAAGCGGCGCCCGGGCGCAACCTGGTCGGCGGCGCCAGAAGCCGCGGTTCATACCCCGAGGAACCGCATCCACTTGCCGTGGCGGTCGCCGGGCGTGATCGGGCTGCCCGCGGCTTCCCACAGCATCCGGTAGTGTCCAGTTAAGCCGTCCCAGTCGGTATCGGGGATAGGCTCGAGCGTCCATCCGAGCACCGAGAGCAGGTAGTGCGGCTTGAGCGTATTGCAGGCGGCGCAGGACGTGACCAGGTTCGACTCGTCCAGCCAGTCGCCCCCGCGTCACCCGGGGACGACGTGGTCCGGCTCTGCGATGACGAGGGGCTCGACCGGATGGGTCGACCCACCCTTCCAGTTGGGGTGAAATGGGATCACCGTCGGATAGACGGCGCCGAGGAGCTCGAAGACGGCCTCCGGCACGGTTCGCAGCCCGCAGTACCGGCAGGTGAAGCGGTCGCGGGCGAAGATCTTCGCCCGCGTTGCGATATCGAGCGTCGCCACTTCAGCACTTCGGCTGGCACGAACGCGATCGGCTCCAGGACGTGGGCTCCCACCACGACGCCGTCCGTCGCCAGCGCGTCGAGAGCGGCGCCGACAGCATCGAGGAAGTGCGGCTCGACAGTATGCGGTCGTCCCACCGACTTCGGAACCTAGCCGAGATCGGTACCTTCAAAACACAGACCGAGGACACTGAGTAGGGCGACCACCTGCGTCGCCGTTCACCTTGGACTCGCGGGGATCCCCGGCACTCGGGCGGCGCGCTCGACCATTGGCTCGACCATCCAACCCAATAACATCGCGGTTTGCAGGTAAAACAGTAGTCGGGGCGAGAGGATTTGAACCTCCGACCGCCCGGCCCCCAGCCGGGTGCGCTACCAGACTGCGCCACGCCCCGCGAACGCCGAGTATATCGGGAACCCGCACGCCCCCCGGCCCGTCCTAGAGGGCGACATGCAACAGGCGATCGCCCTTCCGCTCCCGCGCGGCGCCCGCGTGGGTGCGTACCATGAGCCGGTGCAGATCGGGTCCGACGAGGCACTCGCGCGTCGTGCTGCCCGCGGTGACGAGGGCGCGTTCGAAGAGCTGGTGGTGCGCCATCAGGACAAGCTCTACACGCTCGCCCTGCGCGTGACGCTGTCGGAGGCCGACGCCTACGACTGCGTGCAGGAAGGGCTGATCGCCGCCTGGCGGGCCCTCCCCCGCTTCCGCGGCGACGCCCGCTTCTCGACGTGGATGTACCGCATCGTCGTCCGCAAGGCCTACGACTCCATCGATCGCCGCAGGCGCACACCCGAGCCGGTGGAGGAACTGCACGCGGTCGCGCCCGAGGCGCAGCCGGAGGCGCGGCTCGACCTGATCGCCGCGCTGGAGCGGCTCGAGCCCGACTTCCGCGTCGTCGCCGTCGCGTGCGACATCCTCGGGATGTCCATGGAGCAGGCCGGCGCGATGCTCGAGCTTCCGACCGGAACGGTGAAGTCGCGCCTGCACCGGGCCCGCGGGCAGCTCGCCCAGTCCCTCGAGCCGGACAGGACAGGATGACCGAGCACGACCACGACGAGGTCGCCCGCAGGCTGCGCGAGACCGGCACCGTCTCTGCGCCTGAGCGACTGCGCGCCGAGGTGATGGACCAGGTGCGGGCCGAACCGCGCCTGCGGCCCTCCCGGCGCTCGTTGCTGATGCCGGTCCTCCCCTACGCCGCCGCGGCGGCGGCCGTGCTGGCTGCGCTCGTGCTCGCCGTCTCGCACCTGGGCGGGTCCGGGTCGAGCGGAGGCGCTGCGGGCGGCGGCGGGGCGTCAGGGGCGAACTTCTCGCGATCGTCGCCGTCTCCGAGCAAGGACGCGACAGGCGGCGCTGAGGCGTTGGGTGCCCAGAAGGTGTTCCGCGTCCCTGCGGGAGCGCTCCAGAATCCCGCCCTCGCGCCGTTCGTCAAGGCTCACACCGCTTCACAGAACACGGTGGTCATTGCCGTCCCCTCCACGCGACTTCACCAGTACCGGCAGCGGCTCAGCGCGATCGAGAAGCGGACACGCGGCGACGACACGGTCCGTGTGATCTTGCAGCCGAAGCGCTAGGAGCAGAGCTGGCCGTACACGCGGTCGGCGCGGCGCGGGTCGCCCTGGAGCGCCTCGCCGATCCGGCGGATCCGGTACTCCAGGAACCGGTCGGGCGGCACGTCGAGCGCGCTGGCGATCCGCTCGATCACGGGATCGGCCGGAGGCGGCCGGTTGCCGTGGGCGAGGTGGTTCAGGTAACCGGCCGAGAGCTCGGTCAGCTCGGCCAGGCGGCGATACGACACGCCCGCTTGGATCATCAACTCACCCAGCCCAGGGTCGAACGGAACACTCCTGGCAGCCGATGCCGTTTTCGCCATCAGTACCCCCGCGCGGATATTACGCCTCGGACAGGACCGCCTGCACGGTCGCCGCCACCTCTGCAACCGCGACGGGGCGCTGCTCGCGCCCGCGCCGGACCTGGACGTCCGCCGAGCCCTCTGTCGCCGTCCGCTTGCCGATCGTGACCCGCACGGGGCACCCGATCAGCTCGGCGTCTGCGAACTGGGCACCCGGCCCTGACGCGCGGTCGTCGAAGAGCACCTCGCCGCCGGCGTCGACCAGCTCCGCGCGGAGCTCGTTCGCCACGGCCCTTTGCGGCTCGGACTCGTCGCCGATCACGACCATGTGCACGCCGAAGGGTGAGATGGACGCCGGCCAGATGATCCCCGCGTCGTCGTGGTGCTGCTCGACGGCGGTCGCGGCGATGCGGGCCGGCCCGATTCCATAGCACCCCATCTCGATCGGGTGCTCCTTCCCAGCTTCATCCAGATAGGTCGCGTTCAGCGGCACCGAGTAGTACGTGCCCAGTTTGAAGATGTGGCCAACCTCGATTGCCGGCTCGACGTGGAGCGTGCCCTCGCCGCAGACGTCGCAGGTGTCGCCCTCGGCGACCTCCCGCAGGTCGTGGAACTCCGCCTCGTAGTCGCGCCCGGCCTCGAGCCCGCGCAGGTGCCAGCCCGTGCGATTGGCGCCGCCCACGTACTGGCCCTCGCGCAGCGACTCGTCGGCGATCACGCGCACCTTCGTCCCGGCCGGCCCGATCGAGCCCGGGTCTGCGCCGAAGGCCTGGCGGATCTCCTCGGGCTGCGCCGGTCGGGCTGCGCGGCCGAGCGCCCTCTCGAGCTTCATCTCGTGCAGGCGCTGGTCGCCGCGGACGAGCGCGAGGACCACCTCGCCGTCGGCGACCACCGGCATCGCCTTCGCGGTCGCGGTCGCGTCGATGCCGAGCATCTCGGCCAGGCCGTCGATCGTCGTCGCCCCCGGGGTCTCGACCTCGTCGGGGGCATCGAGCGCGGCCGGCAACTCCGGCCGGCGTGCGCGCGAGCGGGCGACCTCGACGTTGGCGGCGTAGTCGCAGTTCGAGCAGCGCACGAGCTCCGCCTCCCCGTTCGGGCTCGGGGCCAGGAACTCCTCCCCGCCGTGGCCGCCCATCATCCCGCTCTCCGCCTCGACCGGATAGGTCTCGAGACCGCAGCGCTCGAAGATGCGCACGTACACGTCGCGGTGCTTGGCGTACGACTCCTCCATCCCCGCCAGGTCGCGGTCGAAGCTGTAGGAGTCCTTCATGATGAACTCGCGCGTCCGCAGGATGCCGCCGCGCGGGCGCGGCTCGTCGCGCTCCTTCGTCTGCTGGTGGTACCAGATCTGCGGCAGCTCGCGGTACGAGCGGATCTCGCGGGCGGCATGGAACGTGACGCACTCCTCGTGGGTGATCGCCAGCGCGTACGGCTTGCCCGACGAGTCCTGGAGCTTGTACAGCACGTCCAGGTCGTAGCGTCCGGTCGGGTACCACAGCTCGGCCGGCTGGAGCACCGGCATCAGCATCTCGAAGCCGATGGTGTCCATCTCCTCGCGGATGACCCCCATCGTCTTGCGCAGCACCCGCCACCCCAGGGGCATGTAGGTGTAGAGACCGGCGCCGACCTGGCGCACGAAGCCGCCCCGGACCAGCAGGCGGTGGCTGATCGCCTCCGCGTCGGCCGGGTCGTCCTTGAGCGTCGGGATCGGGTACTTCGAGGCGTCGACGGTGCGGCTCACCGAGCCGCGGCCTTGGCCCGCGGGCGCGCCGGCGGCAGGTGGATGGGCCGCCCCAGCGCGACCAGGGCCGCCTCCTTCACCGCCTCGGCGAGCGTCGGATGGGCCGCGATGGAATCGGCCACCGTCTCGATCGTGGCCTCTGCCGTGATGCCCACGACGCCGGCGTTCACGAGCTCCGTCGCCTGCACGCCGACGATGACCAGGCCCAGGAGCTCGCCGTAGCGGGTCTCGTGGATGGTCTTGGCGAAGCCGGTGCGCTCGCCGTACATCTGGGCCCGGCCCGACGCGCTCATCGGGAACCGCCCGATCGCGACGTCGTCGCCGTGGGCCCCTCGCGCCTGCGCCTCCGTCAGCCCGACCGCCGCGACCTCCGGGTCGGTGTACACGCACCGCGGGACGGCCGAGTAGTCCATCGTCGCGTCATGGCCGAGCGCGTTCTCGGCCGCCACCTCGCCCTCCCGGAACGCGGTGTGGGCGAGCTGGTAGACGCCCGCCGCATCGCCGACGGCGTAGATGTGGCCGACGTTCGTGCGCATGTGGCGGTCGGCGATGACACCGCGGCGGGGGTCGTACTCGACCCCGGCGGCCTCGAGCCCGATCTCGCGCACGCGCGGGCCGCGGCCTGTCGCGACCAGCACCAGATCCGCCTCGACGCTCGCGGCGTTCCCGTCCTTGCCCTCGAAGTGCAGCGTCGCGGCCCCGCCCGAGTCCTCGATCCGGGTCGCCTTCGCGCCGAGGTGCGCCGCGATCTTGCGCTTCTTGAACGCCCGCTCGAGCTCCTTGCTCGCGTCCTCGTCCTCCATCGGGATAAGGTGGTCGAGCATCTCGACGATCGTCACCTCGGTGCCGAAGTGGGAGAAGATCGACGCGAACTCGACGCCGATCACGCCGCCGCCGAGGATGGCGAGCCGCTGCGGCACCTGCTCGACCTCGAGCAGGCCGGTGGAGTCGACGCAGCGCGGGCCGTCGATCCCGTCCACCGGCGGCCGCAGCGACTGCGAGCCGGTGGCGATGACGGCGGACTGGAACTTCACCTCCTCGCCGCCCTCGACCGCGATGGTGTTGGCGCCGATGAACGTCCCCTTCCCGGAGACGATGGCGATCTCGTTGGCCTGGACGACGCCGGTGATGCCCTTCACGAGCCCGTCGACGATCCCCTGCTTGTTGGCCTGGGTCTGCGCGAAGTCGAGCTCCGTGCCCGACACCTTGACGCCGAGCTGGCCGAAGAGGCTGTTGGCCTCCTTCAGGGCGTGCGCGGTCTGCACCCAGGCCTTCGTCGGGATGCAGCCGACCGTGATGCACGTGCCGCCCACCCGGTCGGCCTCGATCAGCACCACGCGGGCGCCGAGCTGCGCGGCGCGGATGGCCGCGGGGTAGCCGCCCGGCCCGCCCCCGAGTACGGCGACGTCACATTCCATCGGACGCTGATCCTAGCAACGCGGGCCCCACCGTCTGCTCAGGGGCGCCTCGGTGCAATGCTCTCGCCATGATGCGCGACGAAAGGAGCAGCGATGGCAACCGTAAGCGTCCGCTACATCGTGGACGACGTCGACGCGGCGATCGAGTTCTACGCCCAGCGGCTCGGGTTCGAGGAGGTGATGCACCCGGCACCAACCTTTGCGATGCTCGAGCGCGGCGGCCTCCGACTCGTCCTCAGCGCTCCGGCAGGCGGACCCGGCGGTGGGCAGGCGATGCCTGACGGGACGCTGCCCGCGCCGGGGGGATGGAACCGGTTCGTGCTCGAGGTGGACGACCTCGAGGCCACCGTCGACAGGCTCCGCCGCCACGGGATCCGCTTCCGGAACGAGATCGTGGTCGGAGTCGGCGGGAAGCAGATCCTCGTCGACGACCCTGCGGGAAACCCCGTCGAGCTGTTCGAGCCCACGCGACAGGAGGCCAGGCTGGACGGGTCCTGATCGAAGCAGGGGCGTCAGGCCGGCGTGCCCACCTCGACCAGGTTCCCGTCCGGGTCGCGGAAGTAGATCGATGAGAGCGCTCCGGTGGCGCCCTCACGCTCGACGGGCCCCAACTCGACGGCCACGCCGCAGGCCTCCAGGTGCGCGACGACATCGGACGAGGGAGCCTCGGTGAGGAGGCACAGGTCCGCCGACCCGGGAGCAGGCATTGCGGCGTGCGGCTCGACCTCGGCGCCGGCCTCGTGCAGGTTCAGCTTCTGGCTGCCGAACCGCAGCGCCCGGCGGCCGCCGGCGAACGTGACCGCCTCCATCCCGAGCACCCGGCTGTAGAACCGGCACGTCGCTTCCACATCGCGCACGGTCAGCACGAGGTGGTCGATCGCCGAGACCTGGATCAGGCCGGTGGCTCCTCGCCCGGCTCGCCGATCCAGCCGATGGTCGCGCCGACGAGGTAGTCGACCCCGGCTGTGCCGGTCACCGCCAGGAGCACGCCGTCGGCCTCGGCCTCGACCTCCTGCGTCACCTTGTCGGTGTCGAGCTCGTAGAGGGCGTCGCCGCGCCTCACCGGCGCGCCCGGCTCGACCAGGAAGCGGATCAGGACGGCCGACTGGACGTCGTCGCCCAGGCTGGGAACGGTGACCGGCGTCGCCATGCAAAGAGCGTACCCGCCCGTACTACAGTTCCGGGTCGATGGCGGAACCTGCGGTTACACGGACCGCGGTGCTGGACGACCGCGAGCACGCCCTGCGCCTCTTCCGGCAGATGGCGCTCGTCCGCCGCTTCGAGGAGCGCACGGAGGAGCAGTACACCCGCGCCCGGATCGGCGGCTACTGCCACCTCGCGATCGGGGAGGAGGCGGCCTCGATCGGCGCGATCGACGCCCTCGACGAGGGCGACGCGCTCTTCGCGAGCTACCGCGATCACGCGACGGCGCTCGCGGTCGGAAGCCCGCCCGCAGCCGTCATGGCCGAGCTCTTCGGCAAGGACACCGGCGTGGCCCGCGGCCGCGGCGGCTCGATGCACCTGCTCGACGTCGAGCGGCGGTTCTTCGGCGGCTGGGGCATCGTCGGCGCCCACCTCCCCATTGCCACCGGAGCGGCGCTGGCCTTCACCTACCGCGACGAGCCGCATGCCGTCCTGTGCCAGTTCGGCGACGGGGCGATGGCGACCGGCGCCTACCACGAGGCGCTCAACCTGGCCTCGCTCTGGAACCTGCCCATCGTCTTCCAGGTCATCAACAACCAGTACGGGATGGGCACGCGCGTCGACCAGTCGAACGCCGAGCCGGAGCTCGCCAAGCACGGCGCCACCTACCGGATCCACGGCGAGCGCGTCGACGGCAACGACGTGCTGGCGGTGCGCGAGGCCGCGGCCCGGCTGCTCGCCCAGGCCCGCGAGGAGCGGCGTCCGTCCCTGTTCGAGACGGTCACGTACCGCTACCGCGGCCACTCGGTCGCCGACGCGGGCAAGGTGTACCGGACGCCCGAGGAGGTGCAGTCGTGGCGCGAGCGCGACCCGATCACGCGCTACGGGCTCCTCCTCGGCGAGCGCGAGATCGCCACCGGCGCCGACCTCGAGACGATCTGGGACGAGGTGGCGGCCGAGGTCAAGGACGCGATCTCCGAGGCGCTGGCGGCGTCGTTCCCGAGCCGGGACAGCCTCTACGAGCACCTCTACGGCGACGACGAGTGGCGGGAGCAGTTCGGCCGGATGGCGGCCGGCGCCCCGTTCGGCGAGCGCGGCGAGGAGCCCGAATGGCAGACGTGACCTACCGCGAGGCGCTGCGGCGCGCGCTCGACGAGGAGCTCGACCGCGACCGCGACGTCTTCCTGATGGGCGAGGAGATCGGGCGGTTCGAGGGGTCGTACAAGGTGACCGCCGGCCTGTGGCAGAAGTACGGCGCCGAGCGGGTGCGCGAGACGCCCATCTCCGAGGAGGGGTTCGTCGGCGCCGGGATCGGGGCGGCCATGATGGGCCTGCGGCCGGTCGTCGAGATCATGACGATCAACTTCATCCTCGTCGCGATGGACCAGGTCGTGAACCACGCCGCCAAGATCCGCTACATGTTCGGCGGCACCGTGGGCGTGCCGCTCGTCATCCGCACCCCGGGCGGCGCGGGCGCCCAGCTCACCGCGCAGCACTCCCAGTCGCTCGAGGGCTGGTTCGCGGGCTGCCCCGGCCTGAAGGTGGTCGCGCCCTCCAACCCGGCCGATGCATACGGGATGCTGAAGACCGCGATCCGCGACGACGACCCGGTGATCTTCTGCGAGAACCTCGTCCTCTACAACGTGACCGGGACGGTGCCCGACAACGGCGACCACACGGTGCCGTTCGGTGTGGCCGAGGTGGCGAAGGAAGGCGACGACCTCACGATCGTCGCCCACTCCTACACGGTGCAGCGCGCCCTGCGGGTGGCCGACCGGCTCGGGCAGGACGGGATCTCGGTCGAGGTGATCGACCTGCGCTCGCTGCGGCCGCTCGACGTCGACACCGTCGTCGAGTCGGTGCGCAAGACCAACCGCATGCTCGTGGCGGAGGAGGGCTGGTCGACGTTCGGTGTCGGCGCGGAGTTGGCCGCCCGCATCCAGCGGGCCTGCTTCGACGACCTCGACGCGCCGGTCGAGCGGGTCGGCGCGGCCGAGGTGCCGATGCCGTACTCCAAGCCGCTCGAGCTGGCGGCGCTGCCGCTCGAGTCCAAGATCGAGGCCGCCGCGCGCTCCCTGCTTCGGGAGTGCGGGCTGTGAGGGAGGTGCCGTGTCCGAGGAGCTGACGATGCCCCGCCTCTCCGACACCATGGAGGAGGGCCGTATCGGCCGCTGGCTGAAGCGCGAGGGCGAGAGCTTCCGCGAGGGCGACGTCATCGCCGAGATCGAGACCGACAAGGCGACGATGGAGTTCCAGGCATACGACGACGGCACCGTCCTCCGCATCATCGTGGACGACGGCGAGACCGCCGCCCTGGGCGCCCCGATCGCGATCGTCGGCGAGGCCGGCGAGGAGGTCGCCGAGGCCCCGGCCGAGACGCCCGCCGAACCAGAGCCCGCAACATCGGGGTCAGACCCCGATGTTGCGCCTGAAAAAACGGGGTCAGACCCCAATTTTTCACCCGCCGCACCAGCACCGCAGGGCAACGGCAAGACCGACGTGCTTCGCGTGAGCCCGATCGCTCGCCGCATGGCCGA
>JAICKX010000040.1 GCA_025927685.1 Thermoleophilia bacterium
AGGGCTCCTACGCCGTCCCCGACCCGGGCAACGTCGAGGACTGGGTGCGGGCCCTCTTCGACCGGATCGAGCCGCTGGCCACGTCGCGGCTCGTCATCGACAACCACTTCGAGGCCGACCTCGAGCCGGAGCTCTGGGACGGTGACGACCAGACCGAGGCGCTCTTCCGCGCCGGCCGCCGGCTCGATGCGTTGGGCCTTCTCCCCGCCCCGTTCCCGCTCGAGGATCTGGTCGGCCCCGACGACCTGCGCTGGATCAAGCTGGTCTACGGCATCGGCGGCCTCTCCTACGGCAACCTCTCGGCCCGCAAGGACGAGCGCCGCTTCTGGATGTCCGCCTCGGGCGTCGACAAGTCGAACCTGCGCGAGGTCGGCCGCGACATCCTGATGGTCACCGACTTCGACCGCGCGAACGAGCGCATGGTCCTGTCGGTGCCGCCGGGGGTCGAGCCGCGACGGGCGTCGGTCGACGCGATCGAGCACTGGATGATCTACCGCGAGCATCCCCAGGTCGGCGCGATCGTGCACGTGCACGCGTGGATCCCCGGCGTGGAGGCCACGGAGTTCAACGTCCCGTGCGGCACCGCCGAGCTCGCGAGGGCCGTGGCCGAGATCATCCGGCGCGCGCCCGACCCGGGCCGCGCGATCGTCGGTCTCAAGAACCACGGCCTCACGATCACCGGGCCGAGCCTCGACGACATCTTCGAGCGGGTCGAGCCGGTGATCGAGACGCAGATCCCGATGACCGCCTAGCCAGGCCGGCCCGGCTCCCCCGGGGCCGGGGGCGGCTCAGCCGCCGGCGGCTCAGGCGCCGCCGCGGGCGCGTCCGGAACAAGCATGCCGCTCCGGGCGCGGTCGGCGATCACGGCGGACTCGCGCAGGATCGAACCGTCCTCGAACTCGACGATCGGAAGCGCCTTCGTCCCGCCGGTCAGCTCTGCCACCTCAGGGCGGCGGAAGCGCAGGCTCGAGTGCAGCACGAGCTCGTAGTCGATGCCCGCCTCGTCGAGCGCCTTCTGCGCCCGCCAGCACGGGTGGCCGCCCAGCTTGGCCCATGTGGCGCTGCAACGGTGAAGCTTGACTGCCATGACGTCCTCCTCAGTGGCGGTGGTAGCCGTCCGCGGCGAGCCATGCGGCCGTGTCGCGGATCGTCTCGTCCAGCGGCCGCGTCTCGAAGCCGAGCTCCGAGCGCGCTTTCGCCGCCGTATAGAACCACCATCGCGAGCTCGATGCCAGCTCGTCGTCGTCGAGGGGTAACGGCAGCCGCAGCGCCGTACCGATCCGCAGGAGCGGCAGGAGCAGGCCCTTCGGCAGGTGGAGCTGACGTCGCCGCTTGCCGGTCACGTGTCCGACGCGCGCGAAGAAGTCGCGATGGGAGAGGTTGCCCTCGTCGTTCGTCAGGATGTAGCGCTCGCCGGAGCGGCCGCGCTCCTCGGCGAGCAGGTGGCCGGCGACCACGTCGCGGCCGTCGACGTACGAGAGCCCGCCGTCGATCGTGAACCGCAGCCGGCCCCGCAGGTACTCCTCGACCGCCCACGACGAGACCCGGTGGACGTCGCCGGGGCCGATCACGAAGCCGGGGTTCACGACGACGACGTCGAGCCCGTCCGCGGCAGCCTGGACGGCGAGCTGCTCGCCGGCGGCCTTGGTGCGCGCGTAGCGGAAATCCGGCCGGCCGTCGTCGCCGTCGAGCATCCAGGCCCCCTCGTCGCGCGGGTGCCCGGGGGTCGCGGCGGGCCCCATGGCGGCGACGCTGGACGTGAAGACGGCCCGTTCGACGCCGGCGTTCCGGCAGGCCTCGAGGACGTGTCGGGCCCCATCCACGTTGACCCGGTGCAGACGGTCGTCGTCGCGGGCCCGGTGGCCGACGACGCCGGCCATGTGGAAGACGCGGGCCACGCCCTCGAACGCCGCCGGGAGCGACCCCGGGTCGGTCACGTCGCCGCGCACGACCTCGGCGCCGCTTCCCTCGAGCCGGGTCGCGCCGGCGTCCGACCGGGCGAGCGCGCGCACCTCGCGCCCCTGGGCTCGGAGGGCCTTCACGAGGTCGACGCCGAGGTAGCCCGTGGCGCCGGTGACGAGCGTTCGCATCCGCCGGACCTTACCGAGGCCGGGGCAGGACGGGCGCTGGGCTATCCTTTCGCCCCGCGCCGCCGTAGCTCAGCTGGCAGAGCACTTCACTCGTAATGAAGGGGTCCGGGGTTCGAGTCCCCGCGGCGGCTTGGGTCGGCGAGGGCTCGCTCGCTGCGGCGGCCGCACCTCGATCCGCCTCGGCGGACGTCGGCTTCCGGCTAGAAGGCGCGAGTCAGGAGGACGTCGATGGCGAGCATCACGCCGATGCCGAGAATGCCGATACCGCCCACCAGTATGGCCACACCATCGTCTCTACCCCGGTCGGCCTCCAGGTTAACCACGAGCGTCCTGGCCGGCGTCGGCGGGGAGGCGAGCTCCGAGGTTCTGCGGTCGGCTGCCGTTCGCACGCAGCGACGGTATCCGGGAGCCGGCGCGCCGGCCTCCCCCAAAAGGGGCATCCGCGTGGCGCGTGGTCGGCGTACCGCAATCGGGGGAAGATCGCGCGGGAGGCTGCCGGTAGAGTCCGGGGGCTCGTCGCCGCCATGGACGCGAAGCCCGAACCGCACAGGAAGCACCGCATGCCGCGCACGGTCCGCGTCGCCGGCGTCGGGGTGCGCGAGGTGGACGAGCGCGTGCTCCTGGCGACGCTCTCCGGCGAGACGGACGTCGCCCGGATCCGCGCGCTCAACGAGCGCCTGCACGCGGACATCGCAGCCGCGCAGGCGCAGCTGGTGATCCTCGACCTCGCCGGGATCCCGGCGATCGACGCCGAGATCGCACACGAGCTCCTGAACACCGCCGCGATGGTCCAGCTCATGGGCTCGCACATCGTCACCCTCGGCGCAGGCGTCGACGGGATCGAGAGCGTGGCGACCCCGACGGAGGCCTTCGAGATCGGCCGCAGCTCGGTTTCGCGCTTCTGAACCGGGGGAAGTCTCGAGGCATGACAGATCGCGACAGCACATCCGACCGCCGGCCGTTGCGGCGCCCGGATCCCGACCGCATCGCCCAGGGCGACGAGGCGGCCGAGCGGGAGAAGGAGCGCGCGCGCAAGGACGTCACGGAGGGCGACCGCCTCCCGGCCGGCCCCGACGAGGAGCGGACGGACGAGATGACCGAGCGGGGCGAGAAGACGCGCCCCTCGATCTTCCCCTAGCCGCTACCGGCAGAGCGTCCGCTCGGCGGTCTCGCCGCGCGGCGGCACCGGGATGAACTCGGCGATCCACGACGGCTACGACCTGGGCTGGAAGCTCGGGTGGGTGGGTGCTGCGTCGGCCGGCGTCGATCAGCTGGCCTCGGCAGCATGACCCGAAGCCCAGGCGTGCCGAGCCGGCGCACTGGGAATATCTGACTCACGGCCGGGTGCCGCCAGTCTCACTCACTCCCCGCGGTGCCCGGCCGCTGCCGTCAGGTCCGAGAGCCGGTCAGGGGCGCGTTAGCAGCGCGCGGTCGCGGGGTAGGCAGGGGGCAGAACGGCCGGGCATCGCCGCTTGTCTCCAATTCCCTCGCGTGCCCGCGGTGCCCGGCCTACTCGTCTTCCACAGGACGCGCCCTGAAGCGCGATCGAGTGCGAAGGCCGAGCAGCCGCCGCAGGCGCGGGTCGGCCGGCAGCTCGAGGCGCACGCGGTGCCGCCCGAGCTCGCGCTCCCAGCCGCCCACGGCTGCGGAGAAGCGGGAGTCGACGAACGTGACTCCGGACAGATCGAGGTCGACCGGCACGCCGCGCGAGGACGCCTCGCTCATCGCACGATTCAACGCGACGACGCTCGCCAGATCCATCTCCCCCGCTGCGATGACGCGCGACCTGCGACCCTCGTGGACGGTTTCGATCGAGACCTCTCCGCCGCGCTGCGATGCCCCCATCGCCGGTAGCAGTACCCGGGCCGGCTCCGCGCGGAACTCGGCGGAATTCGCAAACTGCGGCCGCCCACCCCCGGGCCACGGTGCATCCGGCCGCGAAAAGGCATACCCTGGCAGCCGTGGGCGGAGAGGAGGAACGTTGGAGCACACCATCGAGAGTCTGCTCGCCGCCGGCCGTCGTGGTGAGATGACCGCCGATACTCTGTGGGACGCGGTCATGACAGTCGACCGCTCGGAGTGGGCCCGGGAGGACTACGCCGAGCTCACGGCGCTCTTCTTCTCACTGGGGGGCGAGAAGGTGGCGGCGGCCCAGCGCGCGGCGTGGGACACCGTGCCGTACGGACGCGCGCATCGCTAGATGATCGATTCCACGGCACCGTGATGTCCTGGGCGGCGAGAACCGAGCCTCGCTCGAACGCAGGAAGGGCCAATATCACGCGATATTGGCCCGACCGAGGACACCGCGAGGAGAAGGTTCGCAGCCGCAGCCCCACCACGTCACGCCAACCCACCACAGACGAACGTCCAGGCGCGCGGGGTCGTGGAATCAATCATCTGGCGCGTACCATGTCCTCCTGAGGGCGACGGAGGGAGACTCAGATGCCGAAGCGGATTGTTCTGGCGGTCGGGACGCGCAAGGGATGCTTCCTGCTCGAGGCCGACGAAGGCCGTCGCGACTGGCAGGTCCGGGGGCCCTTCTGCGACGGCTGGCCCATCTACCACGCCGTGATCGATCCCGACACGGGGACGGTCTACGCCTCGGCCGCGAGCGAGTGGCACGGGGCGGGCGTGTGGCGAAGCGGCGACCTCGGCGAGTCGTGGGAGATGTCGAGCGAGGGCCTCCAGTACCCGGAGGGCGAGCTCAAGCTCTCGAAGGTGAGCGGCCTCTCGGTCGCGCACGGGAAGGTGCGTGTCGGCGCCGAGTCCGCGGGCGTCTTCGAGAGCGGGGACGGCGGCGCCACCTGGTCGCTCGTCAGCACCCTCGACGACCAGCCCGGCCGCGACTCCTGGAACGACCCGTCGAAGCAGCCGCCCGGCCATCTGGGCATGACGGCGATCCTGCCGCACGTCGACGACCCCGACCGCTACATGATCATCGTCCAGGGCTACGGTATCTTCGAGACCGGCGACGGCGGTGGCAGCTGGGAGCCGTGCAACACCGGCCTTCGGGCCGAGTGGCCGCTCGAGGACGAGCGAGTCGGCTACTGCGTCCACAAGCTCGTGCGCTCCCCGGCCGACGCGACGCGCTTCTTCCAGCAGAACCACTGCGGCATGCACCGAAGCGACGACGGCGGCCACACCTGGACCGAGGTGACGGACGGCCTGCCGACCGACTTCGGCTTCGTGGCGGCCGCGCACCCGCACGACCGCGACAGCTTCTACGTGATCCCGCTCGACCCGGGCCACGGGCGCACCGTGCCCGACGGCGCGGCGGCGGTGTGGAGGACGAGCGATGCCGGCTCCACGTGGCGGCGGCTCTCGAGCGGCCTGCCGCAGCAGGACGCCCATATCGGCGTGCTGCGCGAGGGGCTCGCGATCGACTCGCTCGACGACCCCGGGCTCTACTTCGGCACGAGCACGGGGCAGGTGTTCGCGAGCGCGGACGCGGGCGACACCTGGAGCGAGATCGCGAGCTACCTGCCCGGCATCTCGTCGGTCGAGGTCGCGGTGCTCGATGGCTGAGCTGCATCTGCCGCCCACGCTGCCGTCGTTCTACAACGACCTGCCGCGGACGGTGGACGTCGAGGCCTCGACCGTGAACGAGGCGATCGACCGCCTCGACGAGCGCTGGCCGGGGCTGCGCGACCGGCTGTGCGAGCCGGGCCCCGCGCTCCGGCGGCACATCGCCGTGTACGTGGACCGCGAGCAGGCCAGGCTCGATACCGCCCTCGGCCCGGGCTCGCGGGTCGACGTCATCGCCGCGATCAGCGGCGGCTGATCAGCGGAAGCACCCGGTGAGGTCGCCGATCCACGGCACGGCGTCGCGCGGCGGCGCCGGCGGCCCGTGCGCAGCCCCTCCGGCCGCCTCGTTGTCGGTGCCGCCGGGCGTGCGCCTGTCGAAGCGGTGGTTGACCGCCGCGAGCGTGGGTAGGTCGAAGACGCGTTGGATCAGCTTCAGGATCGAGGCGTGCTCGTAGATGGTGGCTTCGAGGTGGCCGGGCCTGGCGTGGGGTGAGATGACCCAGGTGGGAACGCGGATGCCGAGCCCGTAGGCGTCGGCCTGCGGTGGCGGGACGTGGTCGAAGTAGCCGCCGTGCTCGTCGTAGGTGAGGATGTAGGCCGCCCGGTGCCACTGGGGGCCGCGCATGAGCGCTTCGATCATCCGTTGCTGGAGCCGCATGCCGACCGAGACGTCGGCCGGCGGGTGCTCGTCGCGGCGGAGCCCGGAGCTGGGGAAGTTGAACGAGACGTTGGGCAGCCGGCCGCGCTTCGCGTCGCCGAGGTAGTCGTCCTCGGTGGCCCGCGCGCGCCGGTCCTGACCGAACCGCGCGAAGAATTCGAAGACGTTGGCGTCCTGATCGCCGTTGTAGATCCGCCACGAGACACCGGCCGCGTCGAGCAGATCGAGGATGCAGGGGTAGTCGAGCAGCCCCAGCCCCGGCACGTCGTTCGTCGTGACACCGCCGGACGTGCCCGCGGCGAGGTACAGGTGGTTCGGGTAGGACGGCCCGAGCACCGAGCAGAAGTAGTTCACGCAGAGCGTGAAGTCCCGGTGCAGACCGTAGTAGAACGGCAGGTCCTCGCCGGTGTAGTAGCCCATGGAGTCGATGCCGTCGGTCGTGTAGAAGCCGTCCATCCCCCCGCCGTCCCACTCGCCGTGGACGGCGGACCAGAAGTGGCGGATGTCGGGGGTCGACAGGCTGGTGAAGTGGAACGGGGCGACGGCTCCGCCCGCCCCGTCCGGCTGCGTGTAGCCGTCCGGTACGCCGTGGCTGCCCACGAACGGCGCGAAGCCGTAGTAGTGGTCGAACGAGCGGTTCTCCTGGCAGTCGATGACGATCGTGTCGATCGGCGGCCGGCGGCCGGGGCGGGCCGCCGGCGGCGACGCCAGCGGCGCGGCAGCCACCAGCCCGGCCGCGCCCGCCAGCGCCGCGCCTCGTCGGAGCAGCCTCCGCCGCGTACCAGTCCAACTCTCGCCCATCCGCACGTCCTCCGCGCAACATCGGGGTCAGACCCCAATGTTGCATCAGACCGTGGCGGGCCGCGGTGTGCGCGTTCGGATGCGCGTGACGGCGAAGGACGCGCCCATGCACATCGCGCCGGAGATCAGAAACGCCCAGTGGTAGCTGCCGGCGTCGGTGCGGATCGCGCCCGCCCCGTAGGCCGCGAACGCGGCCCCGAACTGGTGGGCGGCGAAGATCCATCCGAAGAGGACGCCCACCCGCTCGCGCCCGAACGCGTCGGCCGTGAGCGCCACCGTCGGCGGCACCGTCGCCACCCAGTCGAGGCCGTAGAAGACGATGAACGCCAGCAGGCCCAGGCTCGGCGACCCGAGCACCGAGTGCAGCGCGAGCAGCGAGAGGCCGCGGAGGCCGTAGTACCAGAAGAGCAGGAGGCGCGGGTCGTAGCGGTCGGTGAGCCAGCCCGAGAACGTCGTCCCGACGATGTCGAACACCCCGATCGCGGCCAGGTACGAGGCCGCGGTCACCTCCGAGACGCCGTGGTCGTGCGCGGCCGGGATCAGGTGCGTGCCGACGAGCCCGTTCGTGGACGCGCCGCAGACGAAGAACGAGGCGGTGAGGAGCCAGAACGTCCCCGACCGCGTTCCCTCCCGCAGGCCGCCGAGCGCGGTTCGCACCGGCCCCGCCACCGGCGGCCGGCGCCCCTCGACGTGCTCGCCGCCGTAGGGCGGAAGGCCCAGGTCGGCCGGATGGTCGCGCATGATGAGCGCCGCCAGCGGGACGACCACCAGGAGCGCCACGACCGCCACCGTGGCCGACGCCCACCGCCAGCCGGCGGCGGTCACGATCGTCGCCAGCACGGGCAGGAAGATCAGCTGCCCGGTCGCGTTGGCGGACGTCATGATGCCGGTGACGAGCCCGCGCCGGCGGACGAACCAGCGGTTGCTGACGATCGCGGCCAGCGGGATCGAGACGGCGCCGGTCGCCGTGCCGATGACGAATCCCCACAACGCGCGCAGCTCCCACGGCGCCGAGATGAGCGTCGTGGCGGCCGACGCCGCAGCGACCACCACCAGCGCGGTCACGGTGACGCGGCGCACGCCGAAGCGCTCGTGCAGCGCGGCGGCGAACGGCGCGCCCAGGCCGAACATGATCAGGTTGATCGAGACGGCCGACGACACCGTCGCCGCGCTCCAGCCGAACTCGTGCTCGAGCGGCACGATGAGGACGCCGGCGGTTGACCGGAACCCCGCACTCATCACGAGCACGAGCAGCGTGACGCCCGCCATCGCCCAGCCGTAGTGGACGCGCCCCGGCGCCAGGACCCGGGAAGCGGGCGAGCGGCTCTCGACGGTCACGCCGGCGATGGTACCGGCCGCAGCCGAAGCCACCGGGCGTTGGCCGGCCAGGGCTTACGCCGGCGCCGGCTCCTCCGACATGACCGCGAGGTTCGTCCCATCCGGGTCGCGGAAGAACCCGATCCAGAGCTCGGTGTCGCCCTGGCGGTGGACGACGTGCGGCTCGCTCGTGAACTCGACGCCGCGCCGGCCGAGCTCCGCCGCAGCCTCGCGCGCCGACTCCGCGCGGAAGTAGACGAGCGGTCGCGACCCGAACTCGGGCGACTCGGCCTCGCCGAGGTAGAGCCGCACGCCCTGGCAGTCGAAGAACGCCATGGGCTGGCCCGGCACCTCGAAGAGCAGCGCCAGGCCGAGCACGTCGCGGTAGAACGCCACCGAGCGGGCGATGTCCGAGACGGTGACGTGGAGCTGGCCGATGGCGCCTGTGAGCGGCCCGCGGTCCGGCATCAGCCCGCCTCCGATGCCGCGCGGCTCACAGCCGCGACGGCGGTCGCCTCGGCCTCGCTGCTGTGCCTGGACACCGGAGCGATCATCCCGAGCACCGCCTGAGCCTCGCCGTCTGCGCCGAGGACGGGCGATGCGATGGCCCAGCTGCCCTCCGTCGCCTCCTCGCAGCTGCGGGCGTGGCCGCACCGGCGCACGCCTTCGAGATCGCGCAGGAGCAGGTCGCGGTCGGTGATCGTGGCCGGCGCAACCCGTGCCAGCGGCCCGGTGACGATGCCCTCGATCTCCGCGCGCGTCAGGTGGGCGAGGAGCGCCTTGGACCCGGCACCGGCGTGGAGGGGAAGGACGTGGCCGACGTCGAGGGCGATCCGAAGCCGGTGCTCGGACTCGATGCGGTCGAGGATCAGGAGGCCGTCGCCGCTGGGGTTTCGGACGCCGATGAATGCGGTCTCGCCGGTCTCGGCCGCCAGGCGCTCGATCGCGGTCCGCAGCGTGGGGGTGACCGCCTGGTCGCCGGCCCGGCGGCCGAGCGCGATCGCGGCCGGGCCGAGCCGGTAGCGCCCGCCGTTCGCGCGCACCACGTACCCGCGGCTGGTGAGGGACGTCAGCAGGCGGTGCGCCGTCGAGGTCGGCAGGTCGAGCGTGCGCGCAACCTCGTGCTCGGCCCACTCGGGCCGGTTGCGGTCGAAGAGCGCCAGGATGTCCAGCGCCTTCAGGAGGACCTTCGCCATCCGCCTCGCAGCCTCACGACCTACCTCTCCGTGCGCCCGATCCTAGTACACCCGCAGCAAAGGCCATCGGCTTCCGGCCACCCGTCATACTCCCCTGACCGACCGAGGGGAGCTCCGCATGATCCGGACCGGCGATGAGTACCGTGAGTCGCTCCGCGACGGGCGAGAGGTGTGGATGAACGGCGAGCGCGTCGACGACGTGACGGCGCACCCCGCGTTCCAGCCGATCGTCGACGTCCGCGCGCGCATCTATGACATGGCCCACGAGGACGAGCACCGCGACACGCTGAGCTACGAGGACGGCGGCGGGCGGTTCGCGGTCGGGCTGAAGCTGCCGCGGACGCGGGCCGACTGGTGGGAGAAGCGCGCGGCCGTCGACGCCGTGATGGACGAGATCGGCGGTGTCGTCACGCGTGTCGGCGACGAGACCGTCGGCGAGATGTGGTCGCTCTTCGACGGGCAGGACGTCCTGAACGAGGTCGATCCGCGCTTCGCCGCGAACATCCGCCGCCACATCGACGCGGTGCTGCACGAGGACGTCTTCCACGTCTCGGCCAACACCGACCCCAAGGGCGACCGCTCCAAGCTCCCGCAGGAGCAGGATCCCGACATGCTGCTCCACGTCGTCCGCGAGACCGACTCGGGGATCGTGATCCGCGGGGCGAAGTACGAGACCGCGAGCGCCTATGCCAACCAGGCCTTCGTGAAGCCGACGATCGCGAACTGGGGGGACGCCGAGCTCTCCGACTACGCGCTCGGGTGCATCGTCGACATGGGCGCGCCCGGCCTGCGGCACCTGTGCCGCACCGGCTTCGCGGGCCGCGGGCCGGCCGAGGACTACCCGCTCTCGAGCCGGGTCGACGAGATCGACTCGATGATCATCTTCGACGACGTCGAGGTGCCGTGGGAGGACGTGCTCTTCTACCGGCACACGCGGGCCGCGGCGTTCATCCGCGGGACGCTCCACCGCTACAGCGCGTTCCCGTTCGTGCAGCGCATCCAGCGCTTCGCCGACATGCTGATCGGCGTCGCGCTCCACAACGTGCGGCAGACGGGGCTCGAGCGACAGCAGGCGGTGCAGGAGAAGCTGGCCACGCTGGCGTGCTACCGCGAGGGGATCCACGCGCATCTGACCGCGGCGATCGCGCTCGCCGAGCCGTCGCCGGCCGGGCTCCTCATGCCGAACCAGTCGCTCCTCTACACCGGCCGTGTCCTGGCCTGCTCGCAGCTTCCCGCGATGATGCACGTCGCCCGCGAGCTGTGCGGCGGGCAGATCTGCGTGACGCCCGACCACGCGATGTTCGCGCATCCGGAGACGGCGCCCTGGATGGAGAAGTTCTATACGGTGAACGACGAGTGGACGGCCGAGGATCGCCGCCGGCTCCTGGCGCTGGCCCGCGACCTCCTGAACTCCGACTACGCCGGGCATCGGCTGACGTTCCAGCTCTTCGCCCAGTCGCCCCCGTTCGCCCACCTGGGCGCCGTCTACCGCAACTTCGACTTCTCCGGCCCGCTCGACGTCGTGCGCCAGGCGGCCGGGCTGTCCGAGCGGGTGCCGGCATGAGCCACCGCCGGATCCGGCCGTTCAACACCCGCGACACCTACCCCGACCAACGGCTCGCCAACGACCTGGCCCAGGCCGTCGTCGCCGGGAGCACGGTCTACCTGCGCGGCCAGGTGGGGCAGGAGCTCGACACCGGCGCGTCGGTCGCGATCGGCGACCCCGCCGGACAGGCGGAGCAGGCGATGGCGAACGTCGCCGAGCTGCTCGAGGAGTGCGGGGCGCGGCTCGAGGACATCTGCAAGGCGACCGTCTATCTCACCGACATCCGGTTCCGCGAGCCCGTCTACCAGGTCCTGGGGCGGTGGCTCGAGGGCGTCCACCCGGTCTTCACGGGCGTCGTCGTGACGGCGCTCGCCCGGCCCGAGTGGGTGGTCGAGGTTGACGTCATCGCGGTCATCCCGAGCGAGCGCGGATGACCTTCTCGCTGGTCGGCCGGTGCGGGCGGACGGGCATGGTCGGGACGGTGGTCAGCTCGTCGAGCCCGGCGGTCGCCGCCCGCTGCGCCCACGCCCGGGCCGAGGTGGGGGCGGCCGCGAGCCAGAACGTCACCGACCCGCGGCTCGGGCCCGCGGTGCTCGACCTCATCGCCGCCGGCCGCTCGGCCCAGCAGGCGGTCGACGCCGCGCTCGCCAAGGCATCCGGGGCCGCCTACCGCCAGCTCACGGCGGTCGACTCGCAGGGCTCCACGGGCGCGTTCTCCGGGGCGTACACGCTCGGGACGAACGCCGTTGCGCACGGACCGGGCGCGGTCGCGGCGGGCAACCTGCTCGCGACGGAGGACGTGCCCGCGGCCATGGTCGCGGCGTTCTCGGCCGACCCCGGCGCACACCTCGGGGCGCGGCTCGTCGCCGCGCTTCGGGCGGGCCTCGACGAGGGCGGGGAGGAGGGCCCGGTCCGTTCGGCCGGCGTCGTCGTCTGCGACCGGGTCGAGTGGCCGGTCGTCGACCTGCGCGTCGACTGGGACGACGACCCGATCGGCCGGCTCGCGGACGCCTGGGCTGTGTGGGAGCCGCAGATCGCCGACTACGTCGCCCGGGCGCTCGACCCGGGCGCCTCGCCGAGCTTCGGCGTCCCCGGCGACGCGTGAAAGGTCAGCCGTTGATGCGGCTGTGGCCGGCCATGATGTCGGCGCTGATCGCCGTGAAGATGCCCGTGAGCGACGTCGCGTTCGGGTTCGAGTAGTAGTTGTTCGGGCTTGCGATCTGCTGCATCGCGCCCACTGCGGAGATCTGCGGCGCCTCGTTGTACTGGTCGTAGTCGTCCGGGTACTGCAGCACCTTGTTGCCGATCCTCGCCCCGGGCGAGGCCTTGCAGATGTCGCTGCTCGTCGTGGTGTAGGCGATGGTGTAGATCAGGACCTTGTTGGCCTTCATCGTCGCGGCGTTGTCGACCGCGGACTTGCACGGGTTCGTCAGGTACGGGCTCGTGCTCGCGTAGTACTGCGGACCGAAGTTGGCGGCGCCGTCGGAGAGGAACACGATGACCTTCTGCGTGTCCTGGCGCCCGTGCGCCTGGAGCTCCTGGTAGGCGTTGTCGAGCGCGAGCGTGTAGCTCGTGCCGCCCACGGCGTGGACGCAGTTCACCGTCGAGACGAGCGGCGAGTTGTTGTCGAGGTTCCCCAGCGAGGTGGCGTAGGTGTTCGAGAGGCCGACCAACAGGTACGCCGGCGTCGTGTCCTGGTACTGCTGGTCGTCGTTCGAGCTGCACGCCTGTGACGTGCTGGTAGCGGGCGGCAGGACGACGAGGCCGACGTTGTCGATGGTCGGATCCATGCCGCTCAGGAACGCCAGGATGCCGTTCTTGGCGTTCGTGATCTTCGAGCCCGCCATGGATCCGGTGCGGTCGAGCACGATCATCACGTCGAGGGGGAGGCCGCCGCACGGCGAGCAGGCCTGCGCGTGCACGCTCTCCGTGATCGAGCCGATGCCGACCAGCCGCAGGAAGTACGTCGGGATGCTCGCCGTCTCGGTGATGTGCACCGTGTTCGCCGGGCTGCAGAAGGTCGCGCTCGTCGAGCAGTCGAGCGTGATGTTGGCGGAGACGTTCGGCACGCCGGGGATGCGGTTCTTCCCGCTGTTCTCGGCGCTCAGGTTGTGCGCGGCCGCCGTCGCGGCGGTGGTGTTCGGCAGGTTCCCGGCCCCGGCGGCGACCGCTGCGTCCGCGGAGGCCTGGAGGGCCTGCTTCACGCGGTAGGCGTTGCCAATGTCGACCACGGCGCCGCAGAAGAGGAGCAGCGTCAGCAGAAACACCACCACCAGCGGGAGCGTCTGTCCCGAATTGGTACGGCGAGCCGTGCCCGGAGTGAGCGAGGAGATGTTCATACCCGAAGAGCCGAACGACCGTGATCGGCTGCTTCCTACAACCTCGCGGAATGGAGCGGGTTCTGCCATCCCTCAAAAGTGGGCACGGGCATACCCATGTTTGCAACACGGACTACCCCACCGGAAACGAAGAACGCCCGGCTGGACGCGCGCGCCACGCGTCCGGCCGGGCAGCTTCGGGACGGAAGACGGCGGGAGTGTTGTCCCGCCGGGAGACAGGATCGGCGGGATTCGCGGACCGGGTGATCCGCATTTCGGGGGATCTGCGCGATCGCACCTAACGCGGCCCGGCCGGGCCCGACGCCGGGGCCGGGCCGCGTGCCCCCTCCCCTAGCAGCTGATCCGGGTGTTCGTGCCGGACCTGTCTCGGCAGGTATCGCGGCCGCGGCCGCCATCCATGAGGTCGTTGCCGCGACCGCCTGCGAGGAAGTCCGCCCCGCGACCGGCGATGAGCCGGTCATTGCCTGCACGCCCTCGCAGGACGTCGGCGCCTCGCATGCCCCGCAGCGCGTTGTTGCTGGCGTTGCCCACGAGCGTGTCTCCGCGCGACCCGCCGACGGCGTTCTCGACGTCGCCGTTGATCGTGTCACCTTCACCCTCGCCCCCATTCGTGCTGGTGACGGACGAGAGGTTGACCGTGACGTCGTCGGTGCGCAGCCGATACACGACCGAGTCGACGCCCGCACCGCCGGAGATCACGTCGGATCCGTCGGGCGTCGCACCTCCCCCGAACGTGTCGTTTCCGAGGCCCCCCGAGACGACATCGTTCCCGAGGCCACCGCTGAGGCGGTTGTCGTCCGCGTCGCCGGTCAGGGTGTCGTTGTGGTCCGAACCTGTGATGTTCTCGAGGTTCGCCAGCGTGTCGTGTCCCCCGAACCCGTCGTCAGCTGCGGTGCCGGCGCCGAGATCGACGGTGACCCTCGCCGGTGCGGCGGCATAGCTCGCCGTGTCGCTGCCGGCGCCGCCGTCGAGCGCATCGTTCCCGGCATCCCCCAAGAGCGTGTCGGAGCCGTCGTCACCGTTCACCGCGTCGTTGGCAGCGTCGCCGGAGAGGGTGTCGTCGTCGGTCCCACCACTGACGGTGTCGATGCCGTCACCGCCGCTCACCGTGTCGTTTCCGGCGTCGCCGGACAGGGTGTCGTCGTCTGCCCCGCCGTTCATGACATCCGCGCCGTCACCGCCGTTCTCGGTGTCGTTTCCCGGCTCCCCCGCCACGGTGTCGTTGTCGGCGCCACCGTTCAGCGTATCGGCGCCGTCTCCGCCACTCAGGGTGTCTGCGCCCCCCAGGCCGTCGAGCGTGTTGGCGGTAGCGTCGCCGGTCAGCGTGTCGGCAAACGCCGAGCCACTGACGTTCTGGATGTTCGCGAACGTGTCGTGCCCACCCGCGCCGTCGGTCGCGGTGCCCGCGCCGAGGTTCGCCGTCACCCCCGCGCCGTCCGTCGAGTAGTCGGCCGTGTTGCTGCCGCCCCCGCCGGCGAGCGAGTCGTTCCCGTCGCCTCCGGTCAGCGAGTCGTTCCCGTCGCCTCCCGTGAGCGTGTCGGCGCCGATCCCTCCGCGCAACGCCAGCGCGCCTGCGAATGCTCCGCCGGTGCCCGACCCGCCGGCGCCGGTGACCGTATCGGCGTCAGCTCCCGTGTTGGCGGAGAAGTTCTCGACGCCGGTCGAGGTCACGTCCACGCTCGATCCGGCGGCGTTGAGGTTGATGCCCGATGCACCGAACGCGATGTTGTCGGCGCCGGAGCCGCCTGCGATGGTCAGGGAGTCCCCTGCCGGCCCATTCCCCCCCAGACCGACGGTGAAGGCGATGTCGCCATTCGCATTCGTGAACGGTCCGCCGCTCAGGTCGATCGTGAAGCTCTCGGAGCCGGCGCCGCCCACCACGGTCACAGCGTCCGTGTTGGCCACCGTCGCGGTGTCGCATTGCGATCCGTTGACATTGATGTTAGGTCCCGACACCGCGATCGTTGCCGAATCGCCGCCGACGACGGTCACCGTGGCGGTTCCGCCCGCATACGTGCACGTCACCGCTGCTGCAGCGGTGGGCCCGAACAGCGCCGCGCCCGCACAACAGGTCACGATGAGCGCTGCCGCGACGGCGCGTCGCCGTCGTCCGTTTGGCGTGATTGCCATGTGTCCCCCTTGTGTCGGCCCGGTTGTCGGGTGGACAGAGTCTCGTGGTGGTTGCGAATGCGCCCCGGACGTGCCGGGTCGCTCGACGCTAGATTTCCCGCGCCGGCAAAGCGCCGATGAAAGCCCTAGGGTTTCCTGGTAGGCTCGCCCGGCGGCAGGGGGACGCCCCGTTCGCCGCCGCAGGTTATGTCGGTGACCGGCAGCACGGAAGACGCGGGTCTCGTCGGGCGTGAGGCGGAGCGCCAGACCGTCACTCGCCTCTTGGAGGACGCGCGGAACGGGCACGGTCGAGCGATGCTGGTTCGCGGCGAGGCAGGGTCCGGGAAGACGACCCTCCTGCTCTGGGCGCTCGCCTGCGCCGGGGCGATGGACGCCGTCTGGGTTGGGGGCGCCGAGACCGAGGTGACGCTGGCATTCGCGGCTCTGGCTCAAGCCGTCGCGCCGTTCGCGCATCTCATCGACGAGATTCCCTCTCAGCAGGCGATGGCGTTGAGAGGCGCTCTGGCGCTCGGCCCGCCGGCTGCCGTCGACCCGTTCGCCGTGCATTCCGCTGCGATGAGCCTGTTCACGAACGCGGCGTCGAAGCGGCCTGTGCTCGCGCTCGTGGATGACTGCGCGTGGGTCGATCCGGCGTCGCTCTCCGCGCTGACGTTCGTCGCCCGCCGGGTCGATCGAGACGCCGTGGCGATGCTCTTCGCCGAGGGATCGGACGACGAGACGATGGTGGGGCGGGTCCTGGCCGACGTCCTCGAGCTGACACCCATCGAGACGACCACGGCTCGCCTGCTGCTGCGGCGGGGGTCGCCCGATCTCGCTGCCGCGGTCGAGGACCGACTGCTCCACGTTGCCGCCGGCAATGCACTTGCACTCACGGAGCTCCCCGGCACGCTGACGCTCGACGAACGCACGGGCCGAGCTCCGTTACCGGATCCGCTCCCCGCAAGTGGAAGGCTCGGGAAGGCCTTCGGCAGGCGTCTCGACCGGTTGTCGTCCTCCGGTCGGGCGGCTCTGGCCGTCGTCGCCGCCGCAGATGTCGAGCAGGCGGCTGTCGTCGAATCGGCGCTCGCAGAGCTTCAGGTCGACACCGCCGGCCTGGACGAGCTGGAGCGCTGCGGCCTCGTGGACCGCGCGGCCGAGGTTCGGTTCGTCCACCCGATCGCCCGGTCCGTCGCATACGAGCGGGCCGACCCCCGGGAGAGGCGCGCTGCGCACCGTGCGCTCGCACGCGCGCACAAGGACGGCGCTCCGACCGCCGCGCATGGCATGCCGCGCGTGGCGCCGAGTCGGCGGACGAAGCGATCGCCGCCGAGCTGGAGGCGGTCGGTGAACGTGCCCGTGCACGGACCGGTCACGCGGAGGCCGCCGCCGCATTCGAGGAGGCCGCCCGGCTCTCGACGGTGGAGGATCGGAAAGCGGCTCGGCTGCTCGCGTCCGCGGCCTCGTGGCTCATGTGCGGGCGGCGCGAGCGGACAGTCGCCGTACTCGCACTCGTCTCCCAGCTGTCGCTTGACCCCGTCGCAGCGCTGGAGGCGCACCAGCTCGAAGCCCGCGCGCTCCTCTACTCGGGTGATCTCCTCGGTGCGCACGCGAAGCTGACCGAGGCGGCCCGGGCCATCGAGGTTGTCAGTAGTGAGCTGGCCTCGCTCACGCTTTCCGAGGCGACCTTCGCCTGCCATTCGGGGGGGCTCGTCCGGCTGGCCACCGAGACAAGTGAGGCTGCCTACAGGCTCGCCCCTCCAAGCGAGACGGCGATGCTGGTTGCGACGGTCGCGCTTGCGGGCACGAGGTACCTCGCGGGCGAGCAGCGGAACGCGCTGGAATTGCTCGACACCGTCTGGCCGGCGCTCGAGGCGGCCGACCCGTTGGGGAGCCTTCACCTCGTTCAGGCACCCGTTCTGATGCTGTCCTACGCCGAACGCTTCGATCAGGCGCGCAGCCTCCTGGCGAAGGTGCTCGACGCCGCGCGATCACATGGCGCGGCGCAGCCGTTGTGTCTTGCGCTCGTCGCGAGCGCGCAGCTCGAGTTCCGGGCCGGGAACTGGCCGCGCGGACTGGCGGCCGCCTCCGAAGCGGCCCGGCTCTCGGAGGAGACCGGACAGCATCCTGTCCTGTTCTACGCCCTCTGTGCCGCTGCCCAGTTCGACGCGGTGCACGGCCGGGAACGCGAGTGCCGTGCCCGTGTCGACCGCGCCTTCGCGATGGCCCAAGCGTTCATGGGCGATGCCGCGTATGTGGTCAGAGGGTATCCGCTCGCGATGCTCCTGCTTCCGCGATCGAAGCACGACGCCGTCATCGATCTCCTCGAACCGGTGCATCGCGATGCGGTTGAGCGGGGCGTCATGGATACGACCATCTGGCCGTGGCACGGAGACCTGTTCGAGGCATACGTTCGAACCGGTCGCCGCGACGACGCCCGCCGGTTCCTCTCCGCGTACGAGCATCACGCGCGTGCCAGCGGGATCGCGACCCAGTGCGCGGTCATCGATCGCTGTTACGCCCTCCTGTGCGAGACCACCGAGCTCGACGAGCTCTTCGCGAGAGCGCTCGCGTGGCATCGGCGCGGGCGCTCGCGGTTCGAGGAGGCCCGCACGAACCTCGCGTACGGCGAACGCCTGAGCCGCGCGGGACGCCGTGTCGACGCCCGTACGCCGCTTCGGTCGGCGCTGTCCGCCTTCGAACAGCTCGGCGCGCCGCTCTGGGCCGGGATGGCGACGAGGGAGCTCCAGGCGACGGGCGAGCGACACCACCGCACAGGCGTGTTCGACACGGAAGGCCGCCTCACCCCGCGCGAGCTCGAGGTGGCCCTCGCTGTTGCGGACGGGCAGACCAACCAGCAGGTCGCGACGAGCCTGTTCCTGAGTCTGAAGACCGTCGAGTTCCACCTCCGTTCGATCTACCGGAAGCTCGGCATCCGATCACGCAGCGAGCTCGCGCGACTCGTGGGCGAGCAGGACGAGCGATTCGTGACGCGCTCGATCACCATCTGACGCCCGCCCTGCGACTTGATACGGTGGCACGTCGTGGCAGCAGAGACGACGGCCGCCGAGCGGGTCGGTGAGGTGGCGGCGCCGAGCGGAGCCGATCTCGAGACCGCGCGCCGCGGGCGGCGGGTGCCGGCGGTCGACGAGCTCGAGCCGCCGCAGCGCCAGCTCCGCCGGTTCGTGGCCGGCGTCCTGATCGCGGCCGCAGCGGTCGTCCTTTCGGTGCTCGGGCTCAACATCGTCGTCGATCCCTTCGGCACCTTCGGTACCGGCCTCTTCCCGACCGCCATCGAGAGCGACCGGTCGGCCAAGATCTCCCTCCTGGAGCAGCTCCCCTATAACCCTGACATCCTCATCATGGGCAGCTCGCGCTCGCGCCCGGCCAGGCCGAAGTTCCTCGAGAAGCTGACCGGGCGCACCGGCTTCAACTCCGGCGTCACGAGCGGCGGTGCGGTCGACTGGTGGGTGTTCGCGCACCTGTGGCTGAGGCGCTTCCCCAAGGGACCGCACCACGTGCTCCTGTTCGTGAGCGACGGCGTCGGCACGAACGTCGTGAACCCGCAGCTCGCCGCCGACTCGCGCGCCGCTCCGTACCTGCCGAAGGGGCTCGACACCGGCGAGTGGTCGATCCTGCACAAGCTCGAGGCGTACATGTCGGTCGACACGGCCCGCGACTCCTACCGGGTCGTGCGGGCATGCATGCGGCCGGAGGGGTGCCACACCGGCTTCTTCCACGAGGACGGATCGCTCCGCTTGGGCCTGCTTCGCGCCGCGGGAGTGCGGACGAAGCGCATGTACACGAAGCTCCAGGCGGAGCTGGCGCGCATCCGCCGGGACGGCATCAGCCATCGCCTGCCGACCGAGCACGAGCAGCTCACGTTCGAGCACCTGCTCGGCTATCTGAACGGTCACGGCATCACGCCGGTCGTCGTGACGAACCCCCTCCAGCCGCGGCTGCTCGCCGCGCTCAACCGGCGCGGGAACCCGCGCTACAGGTGGTCGGTCGACTACCTGGACGCGCTCCACGCGAAGTATCGGTTCGACTTCATCGACCTCACGTCGATCAAGACGTTCGGGGGCTCGCCGAGCGACTTCTCGGATCCCACCCACGTCGACACCGAGAACATGGACCGGATGCTGCGCTACATCGTGGCGCACGACGACGGGATTCTGTAGCGCGTGCTCTTCAACAGCTACGTCTTCCTGTTCGCGTTCCTGCCCGTTGTGCTGGTGGTGTGGTGGGCGCTTCGCCCGCCCACCCTCCGGCTCACGTTCCTGGCACTCGCCTCGTATTTCTTCTACGGCTGGTGGAACTGGCACTTCGTGCCGCTGCTGATCGCCTCGACGAGCGTCGACTTCGTCTCGGGCCACATGATCTCGCGCTCGGACGACCCCCGCCGCCGCAAGATCGTGCTGGCGACGGCGCTCTCGATCAACCTCGCGTTCCTCGGGTACTTCAAGTACGCCGGGTTCTTCGTCGACTCCGTCGACGGCATCGGCTCGTGGTTCGGGGCGGGAGAGGCCATCCCCGCGCTCCACGTCGTGCTGCCGATCGGCATCAGCTTCTACACGTTCAACTCGATGTCGTACACGATCGACATCTATCGCCGGCTGGTGGAGCCCGCGCGCAACTTCCTGCACTACGCGGCGTTCGTGTCGCTCTTCCCGCACCTGATCGCCGGCCCGATCGTGCGCTACAGCGACATCGACCAGCAGCTGCGGGCGCTCGAGCCGCGGCTCACCTCGAAGCTCGCCTCCTCGGGGCTCTTCTTCTTCTGTTGCGGCCTGGTGAAGAAGCTCGTGATCGCCGACGAGCTGGCGCCGCACGTATCGAACCTCTTCGGGAACCACGCGCACCTGCACCTCATGACCGGGTGGGCGGCGGCGCTCGGCTACTCGCTCCAGCTCTACTTCGACTTCTCGGGCTACTCGGACATGGCGGTCGGGCTGGCGTTCCTGCTCGGCTTCCGCTTCCCGCAGAACTTCAACTCGCCGTACCAGTCCGTGAACATCTCGGACTTCTGGCGGCGATGGCACATGTCGCTCTCGTTCTGGCTTCGCGACTACCTCTTCATCCCGCTCGGCGGCTCGCGCGGGAGCCGCGCCGCCACGCTGCGAAACCTGTTCATCACGATGTTCCTGGGCGGCCTCTGGCACGGCGCGGCGTGGACGTTCGTCGTCTGGGGGCTCATCCACGGCGCCTACCTCGTCATCCACAACCTGGCCCGCGGGGCGGGGCTCACGCCGCGGAGCCCGATCGTGGGGAGGGCGATTACCTACGTCTGCGTGGTCGCCGCCTTCGTCGTGTTCAGAGCGCCGACGCTGTCGGTGGCCGGCGACGTCCTCGGCGCGATGGCGGGCCTGCGCGGCCTTGGGACGCTGCACGACCTGCGCGTGAGCGCCGGCTCGGCGTTCCTGCTCGAGGTGCTCGGCCTGCTCGTGTTCGTGAACGTCGTCCCGAACACCTGGCAGATCAAGCTCGAGCCGCGGTTCCGCCACGGGCTCGCGATCGGCTTCGCGGCCGGCTTCGCGGTGCTGCTCCTGGCGCAGCCCAGCCCCTTCATCTACTTCCAGTTCTGATCCTGCCCACGAGCCTGCGCTTGACACTGCCGGGCGGCGGCGAGAGACTCCGGCCCGTCTCAGGCATCCCGTTCATGGGCGAGGGAGGGTGAGGGAGATGGGTCGGATCCTCGTGGTGGCGCTGTGCGTGGCCGCGGTCGTCTCGGGTGCGTCCGGCTCGGCCGGTGCGGCCCCGTCGCTGAAGCAGGTCGTCGCGCAGCGCCTGCATGCCCGGTGGGTGTCGCAGGGCGCGCGCGCGTGGCTCAAGCCGCCGCGGGCGTCGTCGGGCGTCGCGCACGCTTCGGCAGCCTCCGTCGCGCTCGGGACGAACGTCGACGCAGCCGACCCGAACGAGGACCTCGTCGCCGGCCAGAGCGAGACGGCGATCGACGGCACGACGGCGGGTCGCGTCATGGTCGCGTGGAACGACGCGACCGGCTTCGCGGTCCTGGCGGCGAACCGGCTCCTGGCCTCGATCACCGGCGTCGGCTACTCGGACGACGGCGGCCGGAGCTTCACCGACCTCGTCGGCCTGCGAAACCCGAACCCCGACCAGCAGTGGTCGGGCGACCCGGCTGTCGTCGCGATCGACAACGGGGCGCACTTCATCGTCGGATCCCTGTACCTGCCGTCGCTCGACTCATGCTCCGACGGCCGGCCCGCCCAGCTGACGATCGCGGTCGAGGTCCTGACGCCGACCGCGTCCGGCGTCGCGATGGGGAAGCCGGTGGTCGTGAGCCCGGCCGGGAACGTGTGCAGCCTCGTCGGCAACAATCCGGCGGCGAACGTCGCGTTCCTCGACAAGGACTTCCTGGCCTGGGATCAGACGAGCCGCACGCTGGCGGTGTCCTTCACGCGCTTCTTCATCAGCGGCGCGCACAGCGGCCAGGGGGCGATCAACCTCGCCCGGGCGCACGTCCCCCAGAACGCAGGATCGCTCACGTCGGCCGATTTCCGGACGACGCTGGTCTGGCCGGAGGAGCGAAATGACGAGAACGAGGGCGCCTACGTCACGCTCGCGCCGGGTGGCGACGCCTACGTCGCCTGGGAACGGAACCTCGACACCAACCTCTTCAACGGCGATCCGCGGATCTACGAGCATCTCGCCCTCGTCCCGGCCGATGCCAATGCGCCGCTCGCCGGCGGGAAGGGACACCCGGTCGTCGTCACCAAGGGCCAGGTGAACGCGTCCCCGGTGGGCGGCGTGCGCTCGCTTGGAAGCGTGGCGATCGCCGGCTACAACCGCGGCACGGGCAACGACTTCCCGCGGATCGCCTGGAACCGGGCGGCCGGGCGCGTCGAGGTGGCGTGGAACGACGCCAGCCTGCACCCGCTGGGGGACATCTGGCTGCGGTCCTATTCCGCTCGGCTCCGCACTCCGAGCCCGATCGTGCGGGTGAACGACGACTCCGACTTCACCCTGCACTTCCTGCCCGCGCTGTCGGTGCGCTCGAACGGCCACATCTGCACCTCGTGGTACGACCGGCGCCGCTTCGGCCCGGACTCGGCGCACACGGACTACTTCGGCGAGTGCCGGGCCGCGCTCGGCACCCAGGGCGCCGACTTCCGGATCACGACCGGCGCCACCGACTGGACGAACACCTCATCGGTGATCACGCCGAACTTCGGCGACTACACGGACAACACCAGCACCGGCACGACGACGTACTACACCTGGTCGGATGGGCGGCTCGGGGTACCGCAGCCCTTCACGGATCATCACTGACCGCGGACCGGTACCAGAGGGTGTCACATCGCAGGGGGTTGCGAGTCGCCCTGGCGGCGCTGGGCGGCGCTCGTGCCGAGCAGGCCGGCGGCGCGCGCGGCCGCTCGGCGCCCCCGGCCACAACGGCTGCGAGTCCTACACCACGTACTGCGTCACGCTGATCCGGTGAGCCGGGCGGTCACGTCGCGACCTCCCAGAAGATGAGCGCGACCAGATAGACGGCGGCGTAGGCGACCACGAACGCCTGCGCCGCCATCAGCGTGAGCTGGCGCAGGCTCGGCCGGGCCGCGTGGAGCCAGCGCCACTTGATGAGCTCGCCGCCCAGCATGAGCGCGCAGAAGAGCGAGAGGAGGCCTCCCGGGCCCGGGATGGCGAGGAGCGCGTAGAGCATGCTCGCGTGCGCGGCGTTGTTGAAGACGACGAACCCGATCGCGATCAGCTCGCGCTCGAGCACGCGGTCGACGATCGTGAGCAGGATGCCCAGCTCGGCGACGCCGAGGAGTGCCAGCTCCGCGATCCGCACGCCGGAGGGCGAGTGCAGGCTGCGGTCGAGCGCGTGGACGAACGCGACGTAGGCGACCACGAACGCGACCGCCTTCACGGCCGTCTCGGCCCACGCCAGCGGGTGGTGGTCGCCGATGTGCCAGGAGCGCGCCGTCGTGGCGGTCACGGACGGTGCCGCGGCGTCAGCGAGATGCTCCAGGACACGCGGGACAGTGTACGGGGGCGTTCGCCATCATGGAGATCGCCGCCACCGGCGCTCCGCGCGCAGGGCCGTCGTGACAGGTAGTGAGCAGTCACTGAGAACTTCGGCCGCGGCGGAGCCGTCGGCTTGACGCGATCAGCACGATCTGAGAGTCTGTCGCCGGGCATGAAGGCCACGGTACGCAGGCTGGTCGTCGCGGGCGCCATGGCGGGCCTCGGCTTGGCGAGCACGGCGTCCCCGGCGTCCGCCGCGGGGATCGTCACGCTCGCATGTACGGCACACACCGTGGCGTCGTTCAGCTACGACGGCGGCCGGGTCGCGTATGACACCGCGCCCTGCCGGTTCGGAGCACGCCCGACGCCGTTCCACGTCCTGACGATCGGCGTCGGCAATCGGCAGTTCGGGCAGCACGGGTTGGGGTGCGTCCGCGTCGGCTTGGGCGGCACGCGCGTCGTCTGGGAGGTCGCCGTCGACAGCGAGGCCTTCGTCTCGTCATTCTGGACGGTTGCGACCGACGACCCCACGGCCGCACGACTCCAGACGTTCGACAGCCGGGCGGCCCCCGGTGCGATGACGGGTCCGATCGCCGGCGACCGGGGCACGCTGGCCTACTCCTGGACGACCTACGACTTCGAGAACCCGACGACGTGCCAGCAGAACGGGACCGGGTGCGCCCTCGTGGTCACGGGCGGCGGCGTCCGTGCCGTGCACGGCACCACGCGGGTGCGCGTCCCAAGCGCGCCGCCGGCCGCAGCCATGGCCGCTTCGTCGGGCCGGATCGCCCTGGTCCGCAAGGTGGTCGGGAAGCGGCTCTCGACGGGCTGGAACGCGGTCCAGGTGCGGGACGCATCGACCGGCTCGGTGGTGAGCTCCTTCACGACGGTCGGGACGGTCGGCTCGATCGCCTTTGCGAGGAACCGCGTCGCCGTCCTCGTCCGTGCCGGCAACGGCGTGAAGCACATCGAGGTGCACAGCGCGACGACGGGCGCGCTCGAGACGTCGCTCCTCATCGCGTCGAACGCCGTCGGCCCGATCGACATGTCGAAGGCCGGGATCCTCTTTCGGCGGGGCAAGGAGCTGCTGATCGCCCACCCGTTCAGCACGGTGCGGGAGTCGATCCTTCGGATCCGCGGCACGTTCGCCGGGTACGGGCTCGAGGGGACGCGGGTTGCCTACGCCGAGAACCTGGGCGGGCACGGGTTCATCCGGATCTGCTCGACGACGCGGTAGTCACGCCAGGCAGTACAGGCTGAGCGTCCCGCTGGTCTGGTGGTCGTTCGCGCTGCCCTCGCCGACCAGGACGCAGCCGCCGATCGCGATCGGGCTCTGCCAGTGCCCGGCCTTTCCCGGCAGCGTCGTGACCGGATCGGGCGACGCCGGCCGGTAGACGTTGATCCCGCGGCCCGTGGGGTCGTACACGTAGAGCAGGCCGCCGGCGAGGACCGGGCTCGTCCCGGGGCTGTCGTTCGCCCACAGCTTGATCAGCCGCGGCGTGCCGCTGCCGGTGAGCCGGTAGGCGGCCGTTCCGCCGTCCGTCGCCACGTAGACGTCCCGGCCTCGCACCGCCGGCGCGGTGAACATGAGCGTCGATCCGGGGTCGGGCAGCGTCTGCACGACCCGCATTCGGTCGACGTCGATCAGGCGCAGGAGCCCGTCCTTCCCGCCCTGGACGCCGTAGAGGCGCCCGTTCGCGCCGCGGACGAGCGCCGGGGCGGTCGAGCCGAGGTCGACGTCGCCGGAGTTCAGCTCCTCCTGGTTCGGCGGCGTCCAGCTGCCCACCAGCTCGCCGGCGTCGGGCGAGAGCTCGAGCACGCTGTCGCCCCACGCGGTCTTCCCGTCGTAGGCCCCGTTGCCGGTCGCGACGAGGATGCGCCCGCTGCCCGGCTCGACGACCGCGCCGGCGCGGGCCCAGATCGCCGCGTCCGAGTCCGGGCACGACGACGGCTCGATGATCTCGTGCCGGTCGGAGCAGAGCGCGTTCCAGACGTGGACGATCTTCCCGCTCTCCCGGTCGATCGAGACCACGTGGCCCTGGTAGGGCGGCGCGTCGCCGATGTAGCCGCCGGTGGTCGCGAGCAGGAGCCGGCCCGAGATGTTGAGCGCCGTCCCGAGCTTCTCGTGGGTCGGGTCGCGGGTGATCGTGACGGGCCAGCCGCCGCTCGTCACCTCGGAGCCGTCGGCCAGCGAGAGCTTGTGGACGACCCCGTCCGGCGAGACGGCGTAGACGTGCTCGCCGTCCGGGTCGGCCGCCGGCGAGGCGTTCGTGATCTGGGCCGACCCGGCCCACCCGTCGATCCCCGCTGGCGTGTACGTCCACAGGACGCTCCCGTGCCGGTCGAGCGCGATCGTCTTGCCGTAGCTCGTCGTCACGACGAACCGGCCGCCGGCGAAGATCGGCGAGGAGTCGACCGTCCCGGGAACATGAACTGCCACGCGTGCGAGCGTCGTCACGTTCCCGGCGGTGATGCCGGTCGGGCCGCGGAAGTCGTTTCGCCGGTCGGGCGTGACGCCGAAGAGCGGCCACGTCCTCGTCGAGCCGTCCACCGGGACCGTGGG